>JBIIQM010000039.1:0-26022 GCA_044342075.1 Pirellulales bacterium | reverse complement strand
GCGTTTTCACCGAGGGCGAATTGTTCCGTGAGCCGCACCGCGCCGAGCGGCGTCGAGAAGATCGACTCGATGAGGTTGCCGGTGGCGAAGACGATCTCGGTGCTGCCGCCGCCGATGTCGGCCACGACCACGTTCTTGCCGGAAAGGTCGAAGGCGTTTTGCACGCTGGCGAAGGCGAGCCGCGCCTCGCGGTCGCCCGCGATCACCTCCACTTCGAGCCCGATCTCCTCCCGCACCCGCCGGCAGAATTCCGGGCCGTTGCGGGCCTCGCGGACCGCGCAGGTGGCGATCGTGCGGAGGCTCGTCACCTGGTAGCCCGCCGCGATCTCCTTGAACGTGCGGAGGGCCTGCAGCGTCTTGTCCATCGATTCGTCGTCGAGCCGGCCCTGCGAGGAGACGCTGCGTCCGAGCCGCGTGGGCTCCCGCTCTTCGTCGAGAATCCGGTAGGTCCCGCCGCGGAGGGCCTCCGCCACGAGCAGCCGCACGCTGTTGGAGCCGATGTCGATCGCGGCCAGCCGGCTCGTCAGCTCGGCCGAGAGGTAGATCTGCTTGTCTTCGGTGAATGTGCCGGCCATTGCCCGCGGGTTCCTTGCTGGTGCCCCGCCAATCATACCCTGCCGGTTTGCCGACGGTCTCACGCGATGCGGTAGACTCCCGGCCATCACGAAAATTTCACGAACCGCTCCGCCGTGCCGCCCCTCCCGCCACCGATCGAGTATTCCAAGCAGGGCCGCTGGACGCCCGATGCGCCCGCGTGCGCCGTCGCCGTCGGCAATTTCGACGGCGTGCATGTCGGGCATGCGGCGATCGTGCGGCGGCTCCTGGAGACCGCCGATCGGCTCGGAGCGCCCGCGGTCGTGCTCACGTTCGACCCCTCGCCGGCCGCCATCGTCCGGCCCGAGTCGGCCCCGGTGCCGCTCACCACGCCCCGCCGCCGGGCCGAACTGCTGCTCGCGCTCGGTGCCGACGCCGTCTTCGTGCAGCCGGCCGATGCGGCGCTCGTGGCGATCGAGGCGGAGGACTTCTATCGCGAGATCCTGCGCGGCCGATTGCGGGCCGCGGCGCTCGTCGAAGGGCTCGACTTCCGGTTCGGCGCCCGCCGCCGCGGCGACATCGACCTGCTGCGATCGCTCTGCGGTGCCGACGGCATCGCGCTCGAGACGGTCGCGCCGGTGCAGCACGAAGGGGAGAGCGTGTCGAGCTCGCGGCTGCGGCGGCTGATCGCGGCGGGGGAGATCCGCGCGGCGAAGGCGATGCTGACGGCGGCCTACCGGCTGACGGGCACGGTGGTCGAGGGCGCACGCCGCGGCCGGACGATCGGCTTCCCCACGGCGAACCTCGGCGACGTGGCAACGCTCCTGCCGGCCAACGGCGTCTACGCGGCCCGCGCGGCCGTCGCCGGCCGATCGGAATCGTGGCCGGCTGCCGTCCACGTCGGACCGAATGTCTCGTTCGGCGCGACGTTGACGACGGTTGAGGCGCACCTCATCGGCTGTGCGGAGAATCTCTACGGGGCGACGCTCCACGTTGACTTCATCGACCGGCTGCGCGACACTCGCTCGTTTGCGTCGGTGGACGAGCTGAAGTCGCAGCTCGCCCGCGACGTGGCGCTGGCCGCGGAGATCGCTCGCGGCGACGACTCACCCGAAAGGACACCCTGATGCGATTGGATTGGGCCAGCCTGCTCGAGATCCTGCGGAACTGCCAGCGGGTGGTGCTCACCAGCCACGTCCGCCCCGATTGCGACGCGCTCGGCAGCGAGCTCGGCATGCTCGGGATCCTCGAGGCGATCGGCAAGGACGTGCGGATCGTCAACGCCCAGTCGACTCCCGAGGGGCTCAAGTGGATCGATCCCGGCCACCGGCTGGAATCGCTCCAAGACGGCGTCAAGAAGGAAGACCTGCTCGACCGCGATCTCTTGATCGTGCTCGATACGAGCGCCTGGGCCCAGCTCGGCGCGATGGGCGACGTGGCCAAGCAGATGCGGGAGAAGGTGCTCGTCATCGATCATCACGTGAGCGAAGACGATCTCTCCGATCGCTGGTTCAAGGACACGTCGGCCGAGGCCACGGCGCGGATCGTCTACGAGATCGGCCTGCGGCTGAAGGTGCCGCTCGTGGAGCGGATCGCGACGCCCCTCTATGCCGGCCTCTCGACCGACACCGGCGGCTTCCGGTTTCCTTCGACCTCCGGCGAGAGCTTTCGCGTCGCCGCGCGGCTCGTCGACGCCGGCGCGAGCCCGCCGGCGATCTACCGCGAGCTCTTCGAGCAGGATTCGATCGCCCGGCTCCATCTCGTCGGCCGCACGCTCGCCGGCGCGCGGGTCTCCCATGAAGGCCGGATCATCACCTCGACCGTCCGGCAGAGCGACATCAAGGAAGTGCACGCCTTGCCGGCCGACACCGAAGACCTCGTCAACCTCACGCTCGCCGTGAAGGGCACGGAGCTCGCCGTCATCCTGATCGAGCAGCCCGACGGCCGCGTGAAGACGAGCTTCCGCAGCCGCAGCCACGTCGATTGCAATCTGCTTGCTGCCCGGTTCGGCGGGGGTGGCCACAAGGCCGCCGCCGGCGCGATCCTGCCCGGTCCCTTTGACACGGCGCTGGGCCAGGTGGCCGCGGCCGTGGACGAGGCCTGGCGAAAGGCCTAGATTCGTTTGCTTCCCAGCCCCGGAGCCACGCCATGAATCAGCATGCCCATGACCGGCAGACGCATGCCGGTGAGCCCGCGGCCCCCGCAGGCCGGCGCCACTTCCTGACGGAACTCTTGGCGATCGTCTGCGGAGGCTTAGCCGTCTTGCCGCCCCTCGTGGCGGGCGTGTGGGCGTTTCTCTCGCCGCTCTCCCGGCGCGGAGGCAGCGCGAAATTCCTGCCGATCACCGAGCTCTCGGCGATCCCCGACGACGGGGTGCCGCGTCAGTTCGCCGTGATCGCCGACCGCGTGGACGCCTGGACGGGCTTCGCCGCCGAGCCGGTCGGGGCCGTCTACCTGCGGCGCGAGAAGGGGGCGCAGCAGGTCGAGGCCCTCTCCGCCACCTGCCCCCATGCCGGCTGCTTCGTCGAGATGGAAGCGGGTGGGAAGTGTTTCCGGTGTCCGTGCCACAACAGCGAGTTCACGCTCGACGGTGGCATCGTGGCCCCGAGCCCGAGTCCGCGGGCGATGGACGCGCTCGAGTGCCGCGTGGCGCAGAACGGCGAGGTGGAGGTGATGTTCCAGAAGTTCCGCGCCGGCATCGCGGAGAAGGTGGCGCAGCAATGAGCAACCATCACAACGGCGGCCGTCCGGCCGCGACTCCGAAGAAAGGCCTCATCGGCCAGCTCGGCGACTTCCTCGACGACCGCACGGGTTTCCGGGCGGTGATGCACGAAGCGCTCTACGAACGCGTGCCCGGCGGCGCCCGCTGGCGGTATGTCTGGGGCAGCACGCTCGTCTTCGCCTTCATGACGCAGCTCATCACGGGCCTCTTTCTCTGGGCCAGTTATTCGGCCAGCGCCCAGACGGCCTGGGAGAGCGTCTACTACATCCAGCACGAGATGACCGGCGGCTGGCTGCTCCGCGGCATCCATCACTTCATGGCCCAGGCGATGGTGGTGCTGCTCGCGCTGCACCTTCTGCAGGTGGTGATCGACGGGGCCTACCGCGCGCCGCGCGAGGTCAATTTCTGGCTCGGGCTCGTGCTGATGATGCTCGTGCTCGGCATGGCGCTCACCGGCTACCTGCTCCCCTGGGATCAGAAGGGCTACTGGGCGACGATCGTGGCCACGAATCTCGCGGGGATCATTCCGGGCATCGGGCCGTCGATCCAGCAGCTCGTGATCGGCGGCAACGAATACGGCCACCACACGCTCACGCGGTTCTTCGCGCTGCACGCGGGCTTCCTGCCGGGCGCGCTCATCGCGATGCTCGTGGTGCATCTCTCGCTCTTCCGCAAGCACGGTCTCCACGCCAAGCAGCCGATCACGAAGCCCGACGCGATGTTCTGGCCCGACCAGGTGCTGAAGGACGCCGTCGCGATGCTCGCCGTGATGGCCGTGGTGCTCGGCGTGATCCTCGTGCCGGCCCTCAAGGCGATGCTCGCCGGTGAGTCGATCGACACGGGCCACTTGGGCGCCGAGCTCGGCGCGCCGGCCGATCCCTCGCTCCCCTACGCCGCCGCCCGGCCGGAGTGGTATTTCCTCTTCCTCTTCCAGTTTCTCAAGGTCTTCGAGGGCTGGGGCGCCACCGGCGAGTTTTTGGGCGCGATCGTCGTGCCGGGGCTGATCATGGGTGTCATGTTCCTGATGCCGATCATCGGCCGCTGGAATCTCGGCCACCGGTTCAACGTCGCCTTCACGCTCGCCGTCCTCGGCGGCGCCGGGCTCCTAACGGCGCTGGCCCTCAACGAAGACTACTACGCCCTCTGGGTCGACAAGGCGTCGCTCGCCGAAGCCCAGAAGCTCTATGACGAGACGGAGGGAGACGAGGCCAAGCTCGCGGCGGCCCTCGGCAACGATCCTGCAAAGATCGCCGCCATGAAGAAGCAGTGGCACAAGCTCGAGAAGGTGCGGCACTCGCAGTCCTTCCTCGACGCGGCGAAGCAGGCGAAGGTCGATGCCGCGCGGGCGATCGAGCTCGCCGGCCGGCCCGAGAAGATCCCGCCGGCCGGCATGCTCGAGCTCGTCCGCAGCGATCCCAAGAGCCAGGGGCCGCTCCTCTTCGCCCAGCACTGCGCGAGCTGCCATGCCCACGTCGATCCGGCCGCTCCCGGAGCGGAGCAACAGATCGCGAAGGCCTCCGCCGCCAACCTCTTCGAGTTTGGGAAGGCCTCCTGGATGCGCGGCCTGCTCGATCCCAAGCAGGTCGCCGGCCCGGCCTACTTCGGCAACACGGCCCACAAGGAGGGCGACATGGTGAACTTCGTCCAAAACGACCTCACCGACGCCAAGACCTGGAAGCCCGACGACATCGAGGCCGTCATCGTCGCGATGAGCGCCGAGGCCGGGCTCGCCGACGCGGGCGTGGCGAACGCCGTGATCGAGAAGGGCAGGGCGCTCGTCGCCGACGGCGATCGCTGCGGCAGCTGCCACCGCTTCGGCGACAACAAGACCGACCTCGGCTCCGCGCCCGACCTCGTCGGCTGGGGCTCGCGCGAGTGGCTCGTGGGCATCATCACCGACCCGACCCACGAGCGGTTTTACGGCGACTCCAACGACCGCATGCCGAGCTTCGGCAAGGCCGACGAAGGCGCCGCGCCGATGCTCACGCGCCAGCAGATCGACCTGATCGCCGACTGGCTCCGCGGTGAGTGGTACCGCCCTGCAGTCGCTGCGCACTGACTCGCCCGCGCCGGCGAAGGGCTACCCATGCCCCATCACCGGACGCTCGCTACGAACATCCTGTTCTTCGCTCGCTCGGATGCCGCCTTCGCTTCGCCATCCTGGCTGCGCTCGGCGGCATACGCCGGCTCCTGGGGCACGGGTAGCCCTCCGCCTCCCTCTGTGGATTTCAATACGGGTAGGCTTCGGGCTGCCCATCCCCTCGAGACGGCGTTGGCGGCAAGCGAAGGCAGGATGCCGAGAGCGTAGCCGCCATCGAGCGAGCGGAGGGCATGGATGCCCGAAGCGAGCGTCCGGCGAGAGGGCGTGGGCAGCCCGAAGCCGGTGCCAACCATTTGAGGACCGCTATGTCGTGCCGCCAAGGACGGTGGCGCGGGCGACGCGGCCCACGCCCACCATGTAGGCCGCGGTGCGGAGGCTCACCTTCCGCGATTTGGCGAGCTGCCAGACCTGCTCGAAGGCGTCGCCGAGGATCCGGTCGAGCTCCTGCCGGACGCGATCGATGCCCCACTGGTATTGCTGCCGATTCTGCACCCACTCGAAATAGCTCGCCGTCACGCCGCCGGCGTTCACGAGGATGTCGGGGAGGAGCGTCACGCCGCGTGATTCAAAGACGGCGTCGGCATCGGGTTCCACCGGCGCGTTGGCAGCCTCGACCACGATCGGTGCACGCACCGCCGCCGCATTCGCCTTCGTGAGCACGCCGCCGAGCGCCGCGGGGATGAGCACGTCGCACTCAGTGGCGAGCAGTTCGGCGTTGGTGAGCGCGTCGCCGCCCTTGTAGCCGTCGAGTCGGCCGCCGTTGGCCTGGGCGTGCCGCAAGAGGTCGAGAACGTCGAGCCCGTCGGCCTTGAAGAAGCCGCCGTGGGCGTCGCTCACCGCCACGATTCGGCATTCGGCGTCGCGCAGAAACTTCGCGGTGTGGGTGCCGACGTTGCCGAAGCCCTGGATGGCGATCGTGGTGCCGGGGATCTTGCGGCCCAGCCGGCTCAGGAGTTTGAGCGTGAGGCTGCCGACGCCGCGGCCGGTGGCCTCGTCGCGGCCTGGCAGTCCGTGATAGTCGACCGGCTTGCCGGTGACGCAGGCGGGGGAGAAACCGTGGTACTTGTCGTATTGGTTCATGATCCACGCCATCACTTCCGGCGTGCTGCCCATGTCGGGCGCGGGAATGTCGACGTCGGGACCGAAGAGGTCGTGGATGGCATCGACGAAGCGGCGGGTCACCCGTTCGAGCTCCCGCGGCGAGAGCTTCGACGGGTCGATCGCGATCCCACCCTTGGCGCCGCCGTAGGGCAGGTTGACGACGGCCGTCTTCCAGGTCATCAGGGCGGCGAGCGCCCGCACCTCGTCGAGGTCGACCTGCGGGTGGTAGCGGAGGCCGCCCTTCATCGGGCCGCGGGCGTCGTTGTGCTGCACGCGGTAGCCGATGTAGGTCGCCACCTCGCCCGAATCGAGTTCGACCGGAATCTGCACCTGCACCTCGCGCTTGGCGGTGAGCAGCAGGCGGCGGATGCTCTCCGACAGGTCGAGCTCCCCGGCCGCACGGTCGAAATAGATCCTGGTTGCTTCGCTGGCACGCATGATGCGGAGGCTCTCCTGGCTGCACGGCACGTTCGACGCCTCGCGATCTTACGGGCCGCCCTTTCCCGGTCACAAGCGGGCTTCGCGTGGCGGATTCGCCCTGTCGACCGCTAGGATTGCGGAGTCTGCCGAGAGTCGAGGAAACGGTCGATGCCGACGCCAACGCCCGAGGAATTCTGGAAACTCGTCGCCGATACCGGGCTCGTCGATCACGACCAGCTGGAGGGCTTGCGCCGCGAGTTTGGCCGCGAGAGCCTTGTGCCGGGAGTGGCTGGCGATGCGCTGACGGACGCGATCGCGAAGTGGCTCGTGGGCCGTAAGGTGCTCACGAACTGGCAGGCCCGCCAGCTCGCCCGCGGCAGCCGCGGGCCCTTCCTGCTCGGCGACTATCGGCTTCTCGAGCGGCTCGACGACACGGTCCTGCGCACGAGCGGCGCGAAGGCGTCGCTCCTCCGCGCCCGCCATCAGCCCTCGGGCCGCAGCGTTTGTCTGGTGCTGCTCGATCCCCAGGCGTGTCGGCGGATCGAGGTCTGGACCGACATCGTGCGGCGGACTGCCGCGGCCCACGAGGCCCGCAACCCGATCACGAGCCGCACCTGGGCGCTCGAGCAGGCCGGGCCGCAGCGGTTCATCGTCTGTGAAGACATCGTCGGCCCGTCGCTCGCCGAGGAGTTCGCCTCCCGCGGCCCGCTGCCCATCGCGGAAGCGGGGCCGCTGATGGTGGCGATCGCCGGCGCGCTGGCGGAGCTGCACCGGCTCGGCACCGTGCACGGCGGCCTCTCGCTCGAAGCCGTCCGGCGGGAGGCGGCCTCCGGTCGGGTGCGGCTCATGCAGTTTCCGCTGGTCGCCGATCCGCATGCCGTACCGCTGCGGCCGCCGCTCGACTCGCCGGAGGAGATCCGCAAGCTCGGGCCGCGGGCCTGTTTCATCGCGCCCGAGCTGCTTCTGCCGGAGAGTCGCTCGGATGCGCGGAGCGATGTCTATGCGCTGGGCTGCCTGTTTCACTCGCTGCTCGTCGGATCGCCCCCCTGCTGGCAGGGAGACGCCGAGCGTTCGCTCTCGCAGGCGGCATTCGTCGGCCCGCCGCCACTCGGTCCGCCACAGGTGCCAATCGAAGTGGCCACGCTCATCTCCTACATGGTGGCCCGCGATCCCGCGGCCAGGTATCCCACGGCCGCCGAAGCGGCCGACGCGATCGCGGTCTGCCTGGGCATGCCGCCAGTGTCGCCCACGCTTCCACCGCAAAGGCCCGCGATCGCGGCAGGAGCGGCGATACCCGAGCCGGCGCCGCCGCAGGCCACCGTGCCGGTCGCGGCTGCGAACGGCTCCACCGCGCAGCTCGCAAAGCCCGCCTTCGTGCCGCAGGCCGCTGCCACTCGAAAGCAGCGGCCGTGGTGGAGCAGCCCGCTCGCGGCAGTCGGCCTCGCGGTCATCTTGGTGGGCGCCGTCGTGCCGCTCGTCTATCGACCGAGGCCCGCGGCGTCCCCTCCGAAGCCGGTGCCAGCGAAGGCCGTTGACCAAACCATCGATAAGCCAGCCGTTGATAAGCCAGCCGCGCCGTCCGCCGACTCTAAGCCCGAGGTCGCCGAGACTGAGGAGCAAGCGCCGCGCGGCCCGGAGGCGATTGCGACCGCGGTGAACGTGGTCGATTCTGACACGCTGCCGTGGGCATCGCCGACATCCGGCCCGCCCCCCACGCTCGCCTACCTACCGTCGGGATCGCAGCTCATTCTTCTCGCGCGGCCGGCCGACATCCTCGCGAGCGACGAGGGCCGGCTCTTCCTTCGCGCGCTCGGGCCGCGGGCCGCGGAGGCGGTCACGGCGTTGGCGGCGATCGGCGGCTGCCCGATCGAAGGCATCGAGACGGTGCAGGGGGGATGGCAGGCCGGCGGGCCCGACGAGGTGATTGGCGGCTATGCCATCCGCGGCCGCGACGTGCTGCCGGTGGCCGCGGATGCATCGCTGCGCGAGGCCTGGGGGGCGACGACGGAGAAAGAACAAGACGGCGAGACGCTCTTCATCGGCAGGCCGCTTTCATTTTGGCTGCCGACAGCGGAGGCGGGGAAGGTGCTCGTTGCGGCGCCCGAACTATTACTCGCGAAGATCGTCGCGACGAGCATCGAGCGGCGGGCCGCTCGCGAGTCCGGCGGGCCCGCTGACTGGCGGCAGAAGATCGAGGCGGTGCTGCCGCCGGATCTCGAAGACCTTGTCGGCATGCTCGATGAAAGCCGCTGCCTCACGCTCTTTGGCTCGCCACACTATCTTCTGTATGACGGTCGGCCGATCCTTGCCGGGCCGTTCGCGAAGCTGGTCGATCCGCTCGGCGAATTCTTCGGCCGCGAAGTGAGGGCCGCGGCGCTGTCGCTCCACTTCGGCAAAGCCACCTATCTCGAGATCGACTGCCGACCGCCGGCCGGCACGACGGCGGCGCGGCTCGCCAAAGATGTCGCTGCGAAGGTCGAGTCGCTCGCCGACACCGTGGAGGAATACTGCAATGCGCTCGACCCGCATCCCTATGGGCGGAAGCTCGTGATGCGGCTGCCGCGGATGCTCACTGCCGTCACCGGCAGCCTGCGGTCTGGCGGGGAGGGGAGAGGCGCGGTCGTCAATTGTCTGCTGCCGGAGCATGCGGCCCACAATCTCACCCTCGCCGCTGAATTGGCGATCCAGCAGCAGCCCGCCGCCGCTGCTGCTGACCGCACGGTGGCGAGCCAAGCTGCCGCCCCCGCGTCGGCCGCCGATCGGCTCCAGCGGAAACTGTCGCTCGTCTTTCCGAGCGACACGCTCGAGAAGACGGTGCGGATGATCGCCGAAGAAATCGGCCTGCCGATCGAGATTCGCGGGAAGGATCTCGAACTCGACGGGATCACGAAGAACCAGTCGTTCGGCCTCGACGCGCAGAATCAGACCGCCGACGCGATCCTGCGAACGATCCTTGCCAGGAGCAATCCCGACGGCAAACTGGTCTACGTGGTACGAAACAAAGGCGGTGCGGAGTCGATCGAGATCACGACGCGGGCCGCCGCGGCCAAGCGCGGCGATACCCTGCCGCCGGGGTTCGAGGAAGACACCGCCGGCGGTGAGTCGCCGGACAAACCGGAGAAGGAAGGCAGACGATGATCATTGTCATGCAGGCGGGCACGGCCCAGGCCGATCTCGATCGCGTGGTCTCGAGGGTCGAGGCCCTCCGGCTGCGGCCGCACGTGATCGTGGGAACGGAGCGGACCGTGGTGGCCGTGGTCGGCGACGAGCGCGACGCGCAGGGAGCCGGCTTCGAGACGCTGCCCGGCGTGGCCTCCGTGCTGCCGATCCTCGCGCCCTACAAGGTGGCCAGCCGCGAGGTGCAATCCGAGCCCACTATCGTGAAGGCCGGGCCGCTGGTCGTCGGAGGCAAGTCGATCGGCGTGATCGCCGGGCCCTGCTCGGTCGAGAGCCGCGAGCAGATCGTGGAGACGGCCCGCGCCGTGAAGGCGGCCGGCGCCACGGGCCTGCGCGGCGGCGCCTTCAAGCCGCGGACGAGCCCTTACAGTTTCCAGGGCATGAAGGAGAAGGGGCTCGAACTGCTCGCCGAAGCCCGCGCAGAGACGGGGCTGGCGGTGGTGACGGAAGTCGTCGCGCCGGAAGACGTGCCGCTCGTCGCGCAGTATGCCGACGTGCTGCAGGTGGGCGCCCGCAACATGCAAAACTACCGGCTGCTCGAGGCGGTGGGGCGTGTGCAGACGCCCGTGCTGCTGAAGCGCGGTCCGGCGGCCTCCGTCGAGGAGCTGCTGCTCGCCGCCGAATACATCCTCGACGCGGGCAACCGCCAGGTGATGCTCTGCGAGCGGGGCATCCGCACGTTCGAGACGCACACGCGGTTCACGCTGCCACTGGCGACGGTCCCGTGGCTCCATGCCCGCACGCACCTGCCGGTCGTCGTCGATCCCAGCCACGGCACGGGCCACGCCAACCTGGTCGAAAGCATGGCGGCGGCGAGCGTGGCGGCCGGCGCCGACGGCCTGATCATCGAGGTGCACCCCGACCCGAAGTGCGCCTCCAGCGACGGCGCTCAGACCCTCGACTTCGCCGCCTTCGAGCGCACGATGCAGATCTGCCGCCGCGTCGCCGAAGCCGTCGGCCGAACGCTGGGGTAGAAAAGGTGTCAGGACTCTTTTCCGGCCAATATCTTTTCCAATTACCAGGCGGGGTAAAGCCGGAAAAGAGTCCTGACACCTTTTCTATCCGAGAAGCGCGAGCGAGATCGCCGTGTAGAGCACAATGCCGACGACGTCGACGATCGCCGACACGAAGGGGTTGCTCATGAGCGCCGGGTCGAGGCCGATCGAGCGGAAGAGTAGCGGGAGCACGGAGCCCACGAGCGTGCCCATCATCACCACGCCCATGATCGTGAGCGGAATGACGAGCGCTGCCGTCGGGCTCGGCGCATAAACCAGCGCGAGCAGGTAGCCCGGCACCGCCAGCAGCGTGCCAAGTAGCAGGCCGAGGGCGAATTCTCGCCTGAGGATCCGCGGCCAGTCGGAGAGCTTGCAGTCGCCCGAGGAGAGCGCCGTGATCACGAGCGTGGCCGACTGGTTGCCGGAGTTGCCGCCGCTGGCGATGACGAGCGGGATGAAGGCGACGAGCCAGGCGTGGGTGATGGGCGAGCGGGCCATCACCATTGCGGTGACCGCGGCCGTGGCGAAAAGGATCGTGAGCCAGACGCCGCGCTTCCAGGTCATCGAGAAGATCGCGGCCTCGAGGTAGCTCTCGCCGAGCGGGGCGATGGCCGCGATCCGCTGGGCGTCGTCGGTGGCGTCTTGGCGAACCGCGTCGAGCACGTCGTCGTGCGTGACGATGCCCACGAGGCGGTTGCGGTCGTCCACGACCGGGATCGCGATGAAGTCGAAGCGGGCGAGCTTTTCCACGACCCGCTCCCGCGGCTCCTCCACGCGTACGCTGATCGGGTCGCGCTGCATGAGATCGGAGACGAGGGCCGTGGGCTTGGCGAGGATCAGGTCGCGAAGCGACACGAAGCCGACGAGCTTGCGTTCGGCATCGAGCACGTAGATGTAGTAGATCGACTCGCTATTGGGGGCCTGCGACCGCAGCCTGGTGACGGCCTCGCCGGCGGTGATGTCGGCCGGCAGCGAGGCGTATTCCGTGGTCATCAGCGCCCCGGCCGAGTCTTCGGGGCAGGAGAGGAGCATGCGGATGTCGTGTCGCTCCGCCTTCGCGACGAGTGGCAGGATCTCCTCGACGAGCTCCGGATCGAGCTCGCGGAGGAGGTCGTCGCGGTTGTCGGCCGCCATCCATTCCAGGAGCGGCCCGAGGTGCTGGCGGTCGGCCGCCTTCACGAGTTCCACCTGCCGGGCCATCGGGTAGTAGGGGAAAACCTCCGCCTGCCGCTCGACGGGCAGGGCGTCGAACAATTGCCAAACCTCGCCGTCGTCGAGCCCCTCGGAAAATTCGGCGACGGTGGCCGGATGCAATTCGGCACCCACCTCGCGCAGCCCGGCCGTGTCGCCCTCGGCGAGCATCACGCGCAATTCGGGGATGAGAATGGGATTGGCGGTGACCATGGCACGGACGGTGGCGGGAAGACGTCTATACTGACGCGTCGTGCGCGGCGCGACGCACAGGCGGGAGAGTGGCCGGCAGCCAGTATGCCATGAAAGTGACCGGAATCGAGCGTGAATCGTCGTGCGGCCTGCGGCCGTGGGCTGGCTTCGTGGCGGCCGCCGCGCTCGCCTGGGCATGCGGCTGCCCCGCGATCGTCGCCGCGGCCGATGCCGCCAGAGGCCGCGAACTCCTGCTCGACAAGGCCTATCTGCCGGCCGACTTCGACCAAGGGGTCTTCGATGAGCTCTGGACGCTCTGGCCGGAGCCGCTGCGGGGCCGGGCGGAGCGGGCGCCGGTCGAGGAGCGGCGGCGGATGGCGATGGAACGGTATGGCCTGACGCCGCACCCGAGCGACCCCTCCCGGTCCATGCAATATGTCGTGGGCGGCGACGGCCGCTGGACGATGAGCTGCCTCGCCTGCCACCAGGGGCAGGTCGAGGGACAGGCGATCCCGGGGCTGCCAAACTCCAACTACGCGCTCGAGACGCTCACCGAGGAGGTCCGCCTCGTGAAGGTGAAGCAGCGGAAGCCGTTTGGCCACATGGACATGGGCTCGCTGCTCTTGCCGCTCGGCACGACGAATGGCACGACGAACGCCGTGATCTTCGGCGTCGCGCTCATGCGGCACCGCGACGCGAATCTCAACATCGTGCAGCGGCCGCCGCGGTTCGACCTCGTGCATCACGACATGGACGCGCCCGCCTGGTGGCACGCCCGTCGCAAGACGGGCCTCTATGCCGACGGCTTCGCGCCAAAGGGGCATCGGATGCTGATGCAGTTTCTGCTCGTGAAGGAAAACGGCCCCGAAAAATTCGCGGAGTGGGAGGACGACTTCCGCGACATCGAGGCCTGGATCGAATCGCTCGAGCCGCCCCGCTGGCCCGGCCAGATCGACCAGCCGCTCGCGGCCCGCGGCCGAGAGGTGTTTGCGGCGCATTGCGGCTCGTGCCACGGCAGCTACGGCCCCGGCGCCGAGTTCCCGGAAAAGATCGTGGCGATCGAGGAGATCGGCACCGACCGTGTGCGGTTCGATTCGCTCACGGCGAAGGAGCGGAGCGAACTCAACGAGAGCTGGTTTGGGCATCATGGCCGCGACACCGCGAGCCTGCGGAACCGCGAGACTCCTGTCGGCTACGTCGCCCCACCGCTCGACGGCATCTGGGCCACGGCCCCCTACCTCCACAATGGCTCCGTGCCCACGCTCTGGCATCTGCTCCATCCCGCCAAGCGGCCGGCGGTCTGGCAGCGCACGCCGGCGGGCTACGACCGCAGCCGCGTCGGCCTCGAGGTCGAGGAGTTGGCCGCCATGCCCGCGGGCAAGCTCACGTCGGCCGAGCGGCGCACCTATTTCGACACGTCGAAGCCGGGGAAGAGCGCCGCCGGCCACGATTTCCCCGACGCACTGACAGAAGACGAAAAAACCGCCGTCCTCGAATACCTGAAGACGCTTTGACCCGCCTGCTCCTCGATGCTGAACGCCGGAATCGGCGGAAGCTCGACGAGCGTTAGGAACTTTCGACCTTCTGAGGAAAGAAGCTCCGTAGGTCGTGGAAGGAGAAAGTTTCTCCGCGAGGCGACTTCTGCCGATTCCGGCGGCAATGCGGGTTGCCTCAAGTGCCGAAACGCAATTTTTTTGCTACTGTAATGCCTTCCACACCAGGCCCGACGGAGATCCCCGATGACCCAGTTCGAACGCGCTAAAAACAACGAGATCACCCCCGAGATGAAGTTCGTCGCCCAGCGCGAGGATCTTCCCGAGGAGCTGATCCGGAGCGAGGTCGCCCGCGGGCGGATGGTGATCCCGGCCAACAAGGTGCATCTCACCAAGTCGCTCGAGCCGATGTGCATCGGCATCGCGGCCCTCACGAAGATCAACGCCAATATCGGCAACTCGGCCGTCACCAGCGACGAGCAGACGGAGCTGCAGAAGCTCCACATGGCCGTGCACTACGGCGCCGACACGGTGATGGATCTCTCGACCGGCAAAGACATCGACACGATCCGGCAGGCGATCATCGACGCGTCGCCCGTGCCGATCGGCACGGTGCCGATCTACCAGATGCTCGAGGAGCTCGGTGGCGACATCGACGACATGAAGCCGCAGCACTTCCTCGACATGTGCGAGAAGCAGGCGAAGCAGGGGGTGGACTACATGACCGTCCACGCCGGCCTGCTGCAGGAGCACCTCCACCTCACGATGCAACGGATCACCGGGATCGTGAGCCGCGGCGGCTCGCTCATCGCCCGGTGGATGATGACGCACAAGCAGCAGAATCCGCTTTATACGCACTTCGAGGATCTCTGCGACATCTTCCGCGAGTACGACGTCACCTGGAGCCTGGGCGACGGCCTGCGGCCCGGCTCGATCGCCGACGCCAGCGACGAGGCGCAGTTCGCCGAACTGCACGTGCTCGGCGAGCTCACGCGGCGGGCCTGGAAGAAGGGCTGCCAGGTGATGGTGGAGGGCCCCGGCCATGTGCCGATGGACCAGATCGACATGAACATCAAGCGGCAGATGGAAGAGTGCGACGAGGCGCCCTTCTACGTGCTCGGGCCGCTCGTCACCGACATCGCGCCGGGCTACGACCACATCACGAGCGCCATCGGCGCGGCCCTGGCCGGCTGGAGCGGCGCCGCGATGCTCTGCTATGTGACGCCGAAGGAGCACCTCGGGCTGCCCGACGCTGAGGACGTGAAGCAGGGCGTGATCGCTTACAAGATCGCGGCCCACGCGGCCGACCTCGCCCGGCACCGCAAGAATGCCCGCGTCCGTGACGACGCCCTCTCACGGGCCCGGTTCAACTTCGACTGGAACGAGCAGTTCCGGCTCGCCCTCGACCCGGAGACGGCCCGCAAGTATCACGACCAGACGCTGCCGCAGGAGACATTCAAGAGCGCTCACTTCTGCAGCATGTGCGGCCCGAAGTATTGCTCGATGAAGATCACGCAAGACATCCGCGACATGGCCGCGGCGGAGGCCGCCGGCACGAGCGAGCCGATGGCGATCCAGCTGCCCTGATGGTGATGGCCCGCGACGGCAAAAGAGTCCTGACACCTTTTCACTTGCCTGAGTCGGTGGCGGCGCCGGTGAGGATCGGTGGTGCGTGCGGCTTGACGGCCCACTCGGTGGCCGCGCCGCGGCGCTGGGCTTCGAGCCACGTCAGGCCCGCTTCGTACAGGATGTCGTGGCCGCCATCGAATACGGTGAGTCGAGTGTTGCCGCTCGTGCGACGCATGAGGATGGGGTGTGTGGCGTAGAGCGGGTCGCTGCCCTGATGCCGGAACTCTGGGGGCACCCGCCTTTCCCGCACCATAAGATCGATCGTGGCGGCAGGGATGCGGTCAGCTTCGGCTGCCACCACGTTGAACGCCCGGATCGCGTGGCTCACTGGCACGCTCCCGGTATGGCCGTCGTGGATGCCGGTGTTGATGTCGAGCGGGCAGGGGATCCGTGCCTGGCTGAGACGAGCAACGACCGATCGAGCCGCGTAGGCGGCATCGACGGCGGGAGCGGATCCGGGCGGGCCGCCGCAGACCTTCTCGATTTCAGGGGCGTATTTGTTGTTGCGGGCCCGGGAATCCGCGTGCCAGGCGGTGAGTTCGGTGACGGGCACCCAGGCCGACACGGCAGCCCACCGCTCCGGCATGCGTGCGACTGCCAGGAGCGCCATCATCCCGCCCCCCGATCCGCCGATCGCGTAGACCCGGTCGGGATCGATGCGCCGCCTCTTGCCGGCGAGGTCGATGGCGGCGGTGAGATCGGCAAATGCGAGGTCTGACCCTGCCGCCTCGGGACGGTTCGCGGGCCCGCGAAGATCCGGGTGCAGCATCGCCCATCCGCGGGCGATGCACCACTTGGCGTAGGCCGACTCGTTTTGCCGGTAGTCGCCCGACCAGGTGTGGAAGGCCACGAGCAGCGGCACGGGCTCACTGCCGGGCGGAAGATAGAGCAGCGTTTTTTGCTCCGTGGCATCGGCGGGCGATGTGAATGTTGCTTCTTCCACTTCCGGCGGCCAGGCGGCGCCATGGCGAGCGAGGCATACCACGACCACAACCGCAATCCACCATCGCTTCATCATGTGGCACCTCGGCAGGCAGGCGAGCTCAAAAGCCCCCGGCGGAATCCGATGGGATGCCGCGTGGTGATCACGCGCGGCGGCGGCGATAGGCCCAGGCCGCGGCGGCGATGCCGATGCCGGCGAGGGCGATCGTGCCCGGCTCGGGCACGACGATCACCTGGGCATTGATCGTGAGATCGCGAGTGGCCGAGGCGCCGGCGAGGTTGCGGTTGTCGGAGAACGAGAGCGTGAACTGCTTCGAGAACGTGCCCTGGCCGGTCGGCGTGAACGACAGCGTGAACTGGCTGCTCGTGCCGCCCGCGAGGAGGTTGTTGAACGTCGAGAGGCCCGAGGCGAAGCCATTGCCGTCGGCCGTCACGCCCGTGAAGTCGAGCCCAGCCGTGAGCCCCGCGCCATACGTCTGGCTCGCGAGATTGAGCAGGTTGTAGGTGAAGTTCTGCACGCCGGCCGACTCGTCGATCGAGCCGAAGCTGATGTTCAGCACGTCATCGGCGTAGGCGTTCGTGATCCCGGTGGCCTGGAAGCCCGGCAGGGCATGGTCGAGCACCGTGCCGTAGACGTTCACCGTCTGCGGATCGAGCGCCGCCGCGGCGAGGCCGCTCGTGCCCTGGCCATCGGTGGCGAAGTTGATCTGAGCCGAGCCCGACAGGTTGCCCACCGAGCCGGTGGCGAGGGCCACCGCGAGTGCCGTGTTGTTCGTGCTGCCCGCGGGGAGGAGGCTGAATGAGCCGGAGTTCGTCGTCACACCGGAGAGCGAGCCGAACGATGCGTTGAGGCCTTCAGAGAAGCCGCCAGTCGGGGCGGAATTGGTGACCGAAAGGGCCTGCGACCAGGCAGAGGTGGAACCCACGATCACGGCCCCAAGGTTCACGCTGCCGGAGGTGGTGGCCACGGCCGGATTCCACACCGTTACCGTGGCGCCCGACGTCGAGCCCGTGTTCGCCGAAGTGCCGATGTTGACGTTGGTGGCGGTCGAGATCTGCGGCGTGAACGTGTATGAGCCGGACGTCAGCGAGGTGAACGCCGCGTTGCCGCTGCCAGAGCCGCCCGGGGCGATGGTGCCGGTCGTGCTCGAAAGCGCGCCCAGGCCGCCGGAGCCGGAGAGGGCGAGACCCGTGTAGCCGAGCCGGTCGGGGTTTGTGACGGCGGCCGTGCTGCTCGTGATCGTGGCCGTGATCGTCGAGGTGCCGCCCACGCGAATCGCCGAGGCGCTCGCCGCCGCCGAAAGCGTGTAGGTGGCCGACGGGGCGTAGTTGAGGAGGAGCTCGGTCGAGCCGGTGTTGGTCGAGAGCCAGAAGCCCGCGTTGGTGGGCACTGTGTTTACATTGCCGAAGGCCGTCGTCCAGTCGACCGCGAAATTGGACCGATCGAAGCCGGTAATCCCGGCGGCCGACGTGGCGATCGTGAACGTGGTGCCGGTCGTGCCCGGGGAGAAGCCCGGCACGGCGCCGGCCGCGTCAGACGACGTGAGGCTCGTGATCAGGATCTTGAACGGGCTGCCGCTATTGGCCGTGATATTGAGGGGGCTACCCGAGACGGCGATCTGGTCATAGGCCGTGCCGGCAGCACCAGGCCAGTTATTGATCTCCCAGGTGTATTGGCCGCCCGGGGCGAACGTGAGGCCCGTCGTGTAGGCCTGGATGCCCGGCGAGTTGCCCGGGGAGAGCACGTTGTTCGTGCCGACGGCGACCGCAGTGGCGATCGTGCCGGTGCCGCTGATCGTGCCCTGGGTGAACGTGATTGGCCGGTTGAACGCCGTGGCGGAGTTGTATTTGAATTCGGCCGTGGCGCCGTCGATCGTGATCCCGCTCGTCGTATTGATCCGGCCGGTCGAGCCGATCTCCAGGATGCCCTCGGAGATCCGCGTGGCCCCGGTGTAGGAATTGCTGGCCGAGAGCGTCAGCCGGCCGGCGCCGATCTTCGTGAACCCGCCGCTGGCACCGGAGATCGCCGACTTGATCGTCATCGCGCCCGCGCCGCCGATCGAGTTGTTGGTGCCGGTGAGGCTCACCGAGGAGACGTTCGCCGTGGCCACGAGGCCGCTGCCGGAGGTCGTGGTGATCGCCGGGGCCGAGGTGTAGTCGGTGCCAAGGGCCGTGGTGCGGATGCCGGCCACCGAGAAGTTGTCGTTATAGGAGAGGGTGAGCCCCGTGCCGGCCGTGGCGGCAGAGCCGCCTGAATTGGTGGCGACGAATCCCGTCGGCAGGCTCGTGTAGCCGTTGCCGGTACGGTTAACCGTCAACGACGTGATCGCGCCGCCGGCGCCGATCGACGCCACGGAATACCTGATCGCCTGAACGTTATCGATCGCCGCCACCGGGCTGCCGCCCGTGAGCCGAATCAGGTCATTCACCGCGTAGCCAGAGCCGCCGTTGGTGATCGTGACCGTGCCGAGGTTGCCGCTCAGGCTGCTGATCTGGGCCGCTGCCTCGCCGGACGAAACGGTGATCACGCCGGGGGTGTTGAGACTTGCAAGCGTGAAGCCCGATCCGCCGTTCGTGAACGTGATCCCGGCCACGCCGTTGTCGAGCGTCGTCGCCGTCGAGGCATTGGAGTTGATGAGGATTGCGCCAAACGTGCTGCCCGAGAGGGCGATCACGTTGTTGGCCGTCACGCCGGAGAAGTCTACGGTGCTCGCCGCCGCCGAGCCGGTGACCGTGAGCGTGCCGATCGCGCGGGAGACTTCGCGGGCGATCCCCGCGCCGCCCAGTCCGGCATTCGCCGTGGAGCGGAGCGTGCCCGCCTGCACCGTCGTGGTGCCGGCGTAGGTGCTCGAGCCGGTGATGATGGCCGTAATCGTATTGCTCTTCACCACGGAATAGCTGCCGATGCCCACAGTGCCCGAGGCCGCCATGTTGTCGCTCCGGAGTCCGCCAACACTCACGGTGCCGCCCGTGCCGCCGAGCGTGAAGGTGCTGTATGCAGTGTTAGCGTTCGCGTTTGCGTTGAAGCCCGCAACTGTCAGCGGCCCAGGGGCGTTATTTGTGATCGCTAGGCTTCTTTGTTGGGTATTACCGGTAAACGCAAGCGTGCCCGTCGTCAGGCCGTAGCCATTGCTTCCGGTGACGACGAAGCTTGTATCGCTGTTGCTCGCCTTCGTAAGGTTGCCGATCGTCATCGTCTGGTTTGAGCCAGTTCCGCCGACGGCTCGATCGACGTTGATGAAGATGTTGGAGCCGGAATTCCCGCCCAGGCGGGCGGCAGAAAAATCCTGGCCCACATCATTGCGAAGATCGAGCGTGCCGCCACCGAATTGGGTGACGGCATACGCAGGGTCGGTGCCTTGCGGCAGGCTGCCTGGCGACGATACCTGCAGCGTCGTGTTGGCGTTGATGGTGATCGCGTTGGCATTCCGAACCGAGCCAGTGAGAAACAGCGTGCCGGTTCCGGACAGGATCATGCCGGGCCCCGATCCAGCCACTCGGATGTCACCTCCTCCGGCGGTCATGGTGAACGTCCGCTGTTGGTTTGAAACAGAACCCAGATTCAGCGAAAAAGTCTGGAGATTCGTGCTGTTGTTGGTCACATTGCCGCCCAGGCTGAGGCTGCTGCCGCTGAGCGTGTAGGCCGGCGCGCCGGCGAGAAACGTGATCCCGTTGAACTGACGGCCAGAAAAATTGTTCGTCGTCGTCGTGATCGTCGAGGTGCCGAAGGCAAGCGTGCCGCTCGCAGCCGGCGCGGTGCCGCCGGCCCAGTTGGAGCCCAAGTTCCAGAGGCCGCTCGTGGGCGTTGCACTCCACGTGGTTTGAGCAAAGCCGCGTTCGGCCGGCAGCATGGCCAGGCCCACCGCCGCGACGGCGGCCACGACGCACCGACCGATCCCCGGCCGAAACGGTGCGAAAGACCTTGTCTGGCTCGTCACTGTATCGTTCTTCATGGCTCTCAGAACTCCGATGCCACGGCGTGAAAAGGTGCGTTTGCCGCCCGCCATCCACAGACCCATGCTTCGACATTGAGAAGACTATGCCGGAGGGCGGGGGCGTGCAACGGCCCGGAGCGTTATGAAATCGTCACAGTCATTGCAAAATCGCTGCACCGGTTCCGACGGCCGTTTGCGGGCAATCTTTTGTCGGCGCCTAAAATATGTTCGGAAGAATGAGGGAGTGGGCGAAGGGGGGGCGGCCGCCGATAGTTCTCAGGGAGCAGGCATCGCCCGGGCTGCACGACGAGAACATCCGACATGGACGGCAGCCGCACGATCGAACTGGCATACGACGGCGGCAGCCCCGCGGCCCGCGGTGTGATCGCCGGGGTGATCCAGTTTGCCCGGGAGCGGAGCGGCTGGACCTGCCGGCTGGCCGACGGGCCGGCCCAGCGCGGCGGCCGGCAGCCACCCGCCGCGGCGCGGCTCTGCTGCAAGATCGCCACCGGCTCCGCGCTCCCCGTCGTGAGGCTTTCTGTGGCCGGCAGCCGGGAGGAAGATGTCGAGCTCCACGTAGACCGCGCGGCGATCGTGCGGCTGGCGGTGGAGCATCTGGCCGGCTGCGGGATCGCCGCCGTGGCGTTGGCCCTGCCGCGGCCGCTCTCCGACGCCGCCACCTGGGCCGAGGCGTTTCGCCATGCAATCGGAAACGTCGACCCGCGGCAGGTCCACCCGCAGCAGATTCACATCGCATCGGCCGGGAGCACGCGGCCGAAGCGGCAGCGGGCACTTGCCGACTGGATCGCAAGCCTGCCCGTGCCCGTCGGGATCGTGGCCCCCACCGACGCCGACGCCCTCATGCTGATCGACGCCTGTCGGGAAGTGGGCCGGCAGGTGCCCTCGGAGGCCGCGATCGTGGGCGTGGGCAACGATGAACTGGCCTGCGAAGCCGCCCGGCCGACGCTCTCGAGCGTGGATGTGGGGCTGATCAGGTTCGGGCAGGAGGCCGCGCGGCTCTTGGGCCTGATCCTCGACGGGAGCGAGGCCGATCCCGCCGTCCGCGGCATGGCGGTGCCGCCGCTCCGGGTGGTGGCCCGGCAATCGACCGACGCGCTCGCCGTGGGCGATCCCCTCGTGGCCGCGAGCCTGCGGGAACTGCGGCAGCGGCTCGCCGATCCCCCCACGCCGGCGCAGCTGGCGCGGCTCTTCGGGCTCTCCCGGGCGTCGCTCGAGCGGCGGCTGAAGACGGCGATCGGCCGCTCGATTCATGGCGAACTGCTGCGGCTGCGGGTGACGGAGGCCCGCCGCCTGCTCGCGGAGACCGACCTGCCGATCCGCGACGTGGCCGCCGCGGCCGGGTTTGGCTCCGTGCAATACATGACGACCGTCATGAAGCGGCAATCCGGGCTCACGCCGGCCCAGCTCCGCGACGCGGCCCGGGGCCGGTGAGGCAGGCAATAGCCGCCGGAATGCGCGTGATAGACTCGAGCTGCGATCCAGATCCCTCCGGGGGCCGACCGGTGCCGCGCGTTCACCGCTACTTCAAGGAACTCCGCCTGCGGCAGCTGCGGGCCATCGTGGAACTCTCCCGCAAGGGCACGTTCGCCGCCGTCGCCCGGTCTCTCGATCTCTCCGTCGCCAGCGTGTGGCAGCAGATCAGGGCGATGGAGAAGGAGTTTGGCGTCGAGCTGGTGCATGTGGTGGGCCGTGAAGCCCGGCTCACCGCGGAGGGGCGACTGCTCGTCGAGCGGGCAGCGCCCGTCGTCGAGGGCTTCGACGGCCTGCGCGGCCTCTTCGACAGCGAAGCCGACGCGACGCCGCGGCGGCTGGTGCTCGCCGTGCCACCGAGCCTGCTGCTCCACGAACTCCGCGAACCGCTGGCCGCCTACCGCACGGCCTGTCCGGCAGTGGAGGTCGACATCCACGAGGGCACGTCCGGAGAGAGCCTCGCGCGGCTCGAGTCGGGCGAGGCCGATGTGGCGATCGCCGGGCAGGTGCCTGCCGAGACGGCGGCGGCCGTCTCCAGCTGGCCGCTGCTCGAGTATCCATTCGTCATCGTCGCTCCGCCGCGGCATCCGCTGCTCGCCGCCAAGCGGCTCACGCTCGAGGCGATCGTGCGGCACCCGCTCGTGCTCACCCGCGAGGGAAGTTTTTCGCGGCAGCGGGTGAAGGCCGTGCTCGAGACGGCGGAGCTCTGGGGTCGCGTGACGGCCTCGCTCACGGCCGGGGGCGCCGACCTGCTCGCCGAATACGTTCGCCTGGGGCTCGGCGTGGCCGTGGCCTCGGTGAGCCCGCAGTTGCTCGGCCGCTCGCCCCGCGGCCGCGGCGGATTCGCGGGCCTCCACTACCGCGACGTCACGCGGCTCTTCGGCACGGAGGCGATCGCCTGCTTCACGCGGACGACGCGATTCGAGCAGCCGCACGTGCAGACGTTTCGCGAGACGGTGCTGCGGCACTTCGCCGCCGGGGCGCCCCGCCGGCCGCGGGCGTGAGCAGATTTCGAAAGCCCTGCCGCAATTTCGCAAGCGGCCGCGGGATTGTGGGGCGCTGCGGCATGCCGTAGCCTCAAGGCTATGTATGCAGCGGGGACTATCACACACGGCGGCTCGAGGCGGAGCGGCCTCACGCTTGTCGAACTTCTTGCCGTGATCGCGATCATCGGCCTGCTCGTGGGATTGCTCCTGCCGGCCATCCAGTCGGCCCGCGAGTCGGCACGGCGGTCGCAGTGCAGCAACCGGCTCAGGCAGCTGGCCACGGCCGTGTTGCAATACGAAAACGCCAACGCGATGTTTCCGCCGGGGGGACTCGTGTGGTCGGGCTCTCTTAATCCTGCGTTGCCAACTTGGCCTTATGAAACACCAAACGACACCGGGAATTCGTGGAACTGGCAGTATTTCATCCTGCCGCACATGGACGAGATGAAACTCTTCGAAGATGGTGCGATCCAGGCTTCGGAGAATCCGGCCACAGCCCAGCGTGGCGGCCGCATCATCTCACGCGGCACGAATTACCTCCGCTGCCCGTCCGACCCGGCTGCCGGCACATACGCGGCCTCGTGGACCAACTATGTGGCATGCGCGGGGCCACAGTATGCCGCGGACCCATATCCCGGCTGCAACGCGCCCTGGAATGGGAGCTACAGGAATCGGCCGGACCTCGGCTACGTCAGCTCGAACCCCAATGGACAGATTCCTATTCGTGTTGCGCATGTACGCGGCTTGTTTTCTTGCGTGGTGACGGGCTCCAGCAACCCAAATGGAAACGTGCGGATCACGGCCGCGGCCGTTCCGGACGGCCTTAGCAATACTCTGATGCTTGGTGAGACGATTCCGGGCGAAAATCGGTTCTGGATTTCCGCCTCGAGTGCCTGGCGTCAGTACCACAGTGCCAATGTGCTTTCGACCGTGATCGGCCTCAATCTGCAGACCGCCCAGCGCCCTGGCGATGGAGGCTGGCTTCCGAACTGCGCTCAACTCGGCGACTATCTCTATGGCAACTGGGGCATGAGTACGGGCTTCAAGTCGAAGCATCCCGGCGGCCTCGTTTTCGCTTTCGGAGATGGGGCGGTGCGATTCATGTCGGAGACGATCAATCACGACACCGTCCAACTGCTCGGCTGCCGCCATGACCGCAAGCCAGTGTCGCCAAACGAGTTGTGAGGAACGCATGCCTACCACGTGCACCTCTCGCGCATCGAAGGTGGCCACCACCTGCCGCAGCGGTCTGTTGCTGGCCGCGATGTTGCTGACAGGCTGCGGGCGGGATCTTTTGCCCGTGGAGGGCGTCGTGATCGTGGACGGCAAGCCGGTGGAGAGCGGCACGGGCCTCCTCTTCTGTCCGCTCGATAATCCTGGCCGTCCCGCGACGGGCCGCGTCGGCGCCGATGGCCGGTTCACGATGCAGACCGGGCCCCGGGAAGGCGTGATGCGGGGACGCTACAAGGTGGCGATCAGCAATTCAACCAACATGGTCGAGCCGCCGGTATTCCAGGGCGATCCCGACCCATGGAGCCCGGAGTTTCAGCTCTATGCTCAGCGGCTGCGAGAATTCCTCGCCCAACCGGCCCGGCCGGGTATGATCCCGGTCGCGTATTCGAGCATGATGTCGACGCCGCTCGAATATCGCGTGCCGGAAGATGGCAGCGAGGCGCGGTTCGAAATCTCCTCCGGTAAGTAAAAAGGTGTCAGGACTCTTTTTGCCTCGGCAAAGCTGAAAAAGTATCTGGGCTTTTTTTCCGGCAAAAAGAGTCCTGACACCTTTTTCGGCGCAAGTGTGAGTCGTATACGTGCGAGTCGGCTTTTGCGTTCTGGCGGTCGCGGCGGTTCTCGGGCTCGGCGAGGTCCGCGGCCAGGATGCCGCGCCTCAGGATCGCTCGGCGATCAATTCGCCCGTCGGCACCAGCCGCATGGCCGCCGATTCGCCGGTGACGTTTCCGGCCTCGGGGCCGCTGCCTCCGCGGCACGTGCCCGATGTGCCACAGCCGGCGCGGCCGTCGGAAGAGGGTGTGTTCGTCTTCGAGTCGCTGCCGCTCGTGCCGCCGCCGGCAGGGACGCCGCTCGCGAAATACCCGGGCCGATCGCCCGCGCAGGTCGCGGCCATCCAAGAGACGCTGCCCCCGGGCGATTTCACTCCGCCGCCGCACGACTGGCAGCATCTTCCGCGCACCCGCCGCGCGCTTGCGAGCGGCGGCCGGCTGACGATCGTCGCCCTCGGCGACAGCATCGTGAACGACACGATGCGGTCGGGCTGGATCGGTGGACTCCGGCGCGCGTATCCGCAGACCGAGATCCGCGGCTTCGTCTGCGTCCGCGGGGGTGGCGGCTGCCACTTCTTCGGCCAAGACGAGCGAATCGCCCGCTATGTCGTGCCGCTCGAGCCCGATCTCGTGATCATCGGCGGGATCAGCCGCGGCGACCGCACGCTTCCCGACGGCAGCGTGCAGCGGGCCGGCATCGGCCCGATCCGCGACGTCATCCGCCAGCTCCGCGCCGCCAGGCCCGATGTCGAGATCCTGCTCATGACCGGCGCCTTCGGCTCGGCCGATCCGCGGAACGACGAAGAACTCGCCGCAGCATCGCACTCGGCCACGTCGCCGGAGGGCCGGGCCTTGCGATCGCTCGCAGCCGCAGAGCGGTGCGGCTTCCTCGACATGACGACGCCGTGGCGCGAATACATCCGTTCGTCGGGCCTGCACCCGCATGCCTTCTACCGCGATCGAGTGCACGCCAACGAACACGGCGAACAGATTCTCGCCCGCATCCTGCTGGCGTTCTTCAGCGGCGCCTGACGGCAGGCACCGAGACGGATCGTCAGGCCAGGATTTTCCTGATCACCCGGCCGGCGGTGTCGGTGAGCCGGAAATCGCGGCCGGCGTGGCGGAAGGTGAGCCGCTCGTGGTCGAGGCCGAGCAGGTGGAGGATCGTGGCATGCAGGTCGTGCACCTCGACCCGTTCGGCCACTGCCGCCACGCCGAAATCGTCGGTCGAGCCAATCGTCATCCCGCCGCGGATGCCGCCTCCGGCCATGAGGATGGAAAATCCGGCAGCGTTGTGGTCGCGGCCGATGTCGCGACGGACTTCGATGCCGT
>JBIIQM010000111.1:0-8594 GCA_044342075.1 Pirellulales bacterium | reverse complement strand
GCCGTTAGTCTGCACGGCCGACGCATAATTCGCAGGGTCGAACGGCTGGGCCGTGAACGTCTGCGATTTCTGCGTGAACGTCAGCGTGGGCGTGAAGCTCGTGTCAAACGCCTGGCCGTCGGAGAGGACGTCGGCAACGTTGAAGTTTTCGAGCGCGAAATAATCGCTCACCTGGAAGTTGAGCGTGTACTCGATCAGGTCGCCGGCCCGCGACGCACCGGGATTCGTGAGGTCGACGAAACTCTTCTGGAGCGCGACGGTCCGGGCCGTGAGCGTGTGCTGGGCATTCGCGTCGTCGGGGTCGCTCTCGACCGTCTGCGGCGTCGGGAAATTCGGGTTTGCGCTCGTCCAGGTGCCGGTCGCGTTCGCCGTGTTCGTGGCGAACGCCGTGCCGCCCGTGCCCAGCGGGATGACGTCCTGCCCGAGGCTGTTGTCCCGCGGCACGAAGTAGGTGAACGTCATCACCGCGTCGGTGTCGCTGCCGGTGCCGACGATCTTGTCGAACCGGCGGGAGAGCGTGCCGCCGGGCGTGGAGGTGCTCGGGTCGGCGACGGGCGTGATTGTCGTGGAGCCGTTGCCCGTGACCGTGTTCACCGACACGAACTGGATGTTGTTGGGCAACACGTCCGCGAGCAGCAGGTTATTCACCGTCTGCCCGGGGGCCACTGCCATGCTCACGGTGTACGTGTGCTTGAAGTTTGGTCCCGTCGCGGTCTCGGCCTCAGGCGCGCTCGAGGTTTTCTTGAGCCGGAAGAGTTGCGGCTCGACAGGGTCGGTGGTACTCGCACCGATCGTCGCCACGTTCACTGTCGGGTTGCCGGCCGTGTCGGTCTGAAACTGGAATCCGCCGGTCGCCGTGACGGGATACGAGGCATTCGGCTGTGCCAGCGGGCTGATCACGCCGGTGAAGTTGATCGCAGCCGCCGGCTGATCGGGGCCGTAGCTGCCAAACGGGAGCTGGACGACGACGAGTTGGTCGCCAGGCTTGCCGCTCACGATGAGCGCGGTGCCGTCGGGGTTTTTGGCGAAGGGGTGCGTCGCCTTGCCGGCTGCGTCGAACGTGAGCACCGTCGTGGCGAGCGAGAGGCCGTTGTAGGTGGCGCTCCCCGGCTTGAACGAGATGCCGTCGTTGGGCGCCGGCGGTGCGTCGCCGGTGGCGGGCATCACGATGTCGACAAATGGGCCATAGCCGATGTCGGAGGCGGCCGTCGCCGTGTTGTCGAACGTGACGGTGAGCGGGATCTCCTGGCCAATGAGAGCGCCGGTGCCACCGCTCACGACGGCCGTAGGGATCGCGGCCAAGGCCAGCCGACGCTCGAGCCACTCTGCCTCGAGCTCGCGGCGACGGACGATCCGCCTTCTCGCTCCGCGCTGGTGGCCGGAAGCCGACCGATCGCTCCGGCTAAAACCCTTGAACGTTGAAAACCCCATGCGACTCCGCCTTTGGAAATCTGTCCGTGATGAATCTTTTCGGCCGCCGCCGCGGTTGCCCGGCCAGCAGATCTTTGCCAGCCCTCCCAGGCCATACAGGCCGCAGGACGTGACTTTCGAAGTTACCACCTGGCAAAACCCCAGTCACGCGCCCGGCGGGGCCGCATAATCAACGCAGTTTCACCCCTCTTCCAGGCGACCGGCGTCGCCCAGAACGATCCTCATGCCCCCTTCCGGTTGTGCCGAAAAACGGGGTGGGAGCGGTTGTTCCCGGGATGCCAGATCCCGGGGCCACTGCTCCCGTGACTTCCAAGGGGGCGATCGATGGCCGGCCGACGGGCGGGATTCGGGATGGCGCTGCTCGCGGCCTTGGCCTGCACGGTCGCGGCGCACCCAGCGCGGGCCGACGAAACCTACGCCATCTTCGATGCCGTCTTCCTCCAGCGCGATATCGGCGCCGCCCAGCGGCCGCTGGTCACCGAGACCACGAGCGGCGCGCCGGCAATCCGCACCGACGACCTGACGTTTGCCACGCAACCCGGCATGCGGCTCTTCTACGGTCGCAAGGGGGACTGCTCGCCGGGCTGGGAGGTGGGCTACCTCGGCGTCTGGGGGATGTTTGGCGAAGACGCGAATGTCAGCGCCGTGAACACGCTGCAGGTGGCCAATCCGCTTGGCGCTCCGGTCGGGAGTCTGAATGGCGCGGGCGTCGCGCGGGCCACCTACCGCTCGTCGCTCAACTCGGCCGAGGCCAACATCTTCTCGCGCTGGTGCGACGGCGGCTACGACCGCAGCGCCGGCGAGCCCTGGCGGCGGTGCGACAACTATCACGGCGGCAATGTCGACTGGCTGGCCGGCTTCCGCTGGGCGGGGCTCGACGAGCAGGCGTCGCTCGCCTTCGCGCCGGCCCCCAATCCCGGGTCGGGCCTCTATGCGGTCGAGTCGTCGTCGAACATCTTCGCCGCGCAGGTGGGCGCCCGCGCCCGGGCGGCCTGGGATCGGTGGGCCTTCGAGAGCTGGGCGAAGCTCGCGCTCGGCGGCACGGCGATGAGCCAGTCGCAGGCGCCGATCGTCAACTCGATCATCAATGTCGGCGGTCAGCCGGCCATCGAACGGCCGGCGCTCTCTGCAGCCGAGGGGGGCGTGGGCTTCATCGGCGACATGAACTTCACGCTCACCTACCGGCTCACTGAAACCTGGGGCCTGCGGATGGGCTACAACCTGATCTGGCTGTCGGGCGTGGCGCTCGCGCCCAATCAGTTTGACTTCTCATCGCCGCCCGCCGGCGGGGGTGAGCTCCACGGCGGCAGCAGCGTCTTCCTGTCCGGGGCCAGCCTCGGCCTCGAGGCCCGCTGGTAGGGTAGGCTTCAGCCTGCCACGCGGAACGGCAGGCTAAAGCTTTTTGGTGGCAGGCTGAAGCCTACCCTACGTCACGCTCAAGAGCTCGACGTCGAAGACGAGATCGGAGTTGGGTGGGATGCTCCCGCTGCCCGCGCTGCCGTAGGCCAGGTTCGCCGGAATGATGAGCTGCCGGCGGCCGCCGACCTTCATCGTCGCGAGGCCCTCGTCCCAGCCCTTGATCACCTCTCCCTGACCGAGCGTGAACTCGAACGGAGTGCGGCCGGGACGCCGCGAGCTGTCGAACTCCGTGCCGTTGAGCTGCCAGCCGGTGTAGTTCACGCTCAACTTCTTGTTCACCGCCGCCGCCGTCCCGGTGCCGACGATGAGGTCGCGGAACTGCAGGCCCGTCGACGTCGTCACGATGCCGGGGTTCGTCGTCACGACCGGAGCGGCAAGCTGCACGTTGCCGGCGAGCGCGCCGAGCGAGCCCGTCGGCACACCGGCCGTCGAGACCGTCTTCACGCCGCCGGCCCCGCGATAGCCCTGCGAGGCGTAGAGCGAATCGGCGCGGCCGTCGCCATCGGTGTCGATCGCGGCGGCGAAGACCGGCGAATTCGCGCGGCCGAGCGATCCGAAGGCCTCGAACCGCGAGAGCCGAGCGTTGGCCGCCGCGGACACGCGGCCGTCGTAGATCTCCGTGACGGGGCGGCCGAGGGTGCCGTTGGTCACGATGATCTCGGGGATCGAATCCGCATTCACGCGGGCCGCCGCCACGCCGATGCCACCGCGGTTGCCAGGCGTGAAGGGATTGATCGTGTCGACCACCTTGGGTGTCGCGGAGCCGACGTCGTAGATCCGCACGACGGGCCGAGCGAGCAGGCCCGAGCCGATGATCACCTCGGCCTTGCCGTCCTGCTTGCCGGCATTGGTCACCGCGCCATTCGTGAACGTGCCCATGTCGGCCGCGGCCACGGTCGCGCCGCCCACGGCGGCGGCGCCGAACGGACGGATGATACGGAAGGGCGTGTTGGCGATCGGGTCGGGACCAGCCACGCCCCGGAAGATCCGCACCTCGCCGTTGCCGCTCGCCTTCGCCGCGACGAGATCGTCGCGGCCGTCGTTATCGACGTCAGCGGCCGCGAGGTTCACACCCCCCTGCCAGCCAGCGCCGAACGGGGTCGTGTCGAAGTTCGTCAGCCGCGTGCCGTCGGTCGAGAAGAACCGCACCTCGCCCGGCAGCCAGCGGCCTGCCGCCGCGGCGACCTCCTGCCGTCCGTCGCCGTCGAAGTCACCGAGCACGGCCTGTACGCCGCCGTTATAGGTCTCATCGTCGAACGCGAAGAACTGATTCACCACCGCGCCCGAGATGGGATTGACCAGCCGCACGGCCGACGTCGCCGACAGGCCGATGGAGTCGGTGACAACGATGAGTTTCGGCGCGAATTGGTCGGTGTCGGAGGCGGAGTTGTTGGCCGTGTTGGATTCACCGGCGAGGGCGACGTTCGCGGTCGAGACGAGGTCGCCGCTGGCGGATGGGCCGATCGTGCCCACGACCGTAAACGTGGCTTTGCCGCCAGCTGCGAGCGTGATCGGCGTGTTGAGGTTGCCGGCGCCGATCACCGCGCCCGAGGAGCCGTTCGAGTAGGCGGCGGTCCAGGTCGCCTGCGTGATCTGGCTGCCAAGCGCCGTCGTCACCGTCGCATTGGTGGCGGTTGCATCGCCGAGATTCGTGACCTCGACGGTGTAGGTCGTCTGCGTGCCCGGCATGTACCAGACGTGGGCGTCGGTGATCGCGATGCCGAGATCCGCCGCCATCAGCGCCCGCGCTTCGAGCTGCTCGAGGCCGGTCACTCCGTGGCCGAGCGATTCCCAGGCAGTGAGCCCCCTGCCCTTGCGCAGCACGCGCTGGCGAGACATCTTCGGACGGTGTTGGCGGGGCTTGAGGGGCATGGGACGGCTCCTGGGATACGTCTGCTAATACGTTCAGACCTATCCGGTGGTTCGGCGGCCGTCAATTTTTCGGCAGAAAAACCCGCTTTACCCTGGGAGCGTGACGGTTTTTCGGGCTGTAGGGTTACTTCTGCCGCTGGAAGGCGATCGGCTTGGCTTCGGCCGGGGCGCCCGCCAGGGCGAAGTCGAAGGCATCGGGGCCCTTCGAGACGACCTTCCCCGCCATCGTCCCGGCCTTTTCGCTCTGCAGGGCGATGGCGTCACGGGCCGTGGCAATGTCGCCCGAAAGCTCCACCGGGGGCTTGCCGGACGGCATCGCCTTCCAGGTGAACTTCGAGTCTTCCGTGATCGTGAGGACCACCGCGTCCTTCCCGCTCGCCGCCTTCCATGTGCCGACGAGGTCGGTCTCGGGCACGGCCGCCGCCGCCGGGCCGCTCGTGCCTTCGGCAGGGGTCTTCGGGGCGGGCTCAGCCTCCTCCTTCGGCGGCGTGATCGCGTCGAGCAGCCGCTTCGCAACGGCGTCGCCCGGCTGCTTCGCCACCACCACCTTCAAGGCCTCGGCCGCCATGTCGGCATAGCCGCCGACGAGGTAGTGGTAGGCCAGCACGAAGTGGCCGGCCGCATTGCCGGGGTTGGACTTGCAATAGTCCTCGAGCTTGCGGAGTTGCTTCGTGTAGGCGTCGACCGAGCCGTAGAGGCTGCTCATCGTCGTCCAGTCCATGCCCGGGGCCGTGGCGAGCACGGCGTTGAGCGTGGCGGCAGCCTCGGGATACCGGCCGAGCGCGAAGAGCGAGAGCGCCCGAACCTCGTGGATCACCGAATCCTTCGGCGCGAGCTTCACCGCCTTGTCGCAGCTGGCCAGTGCCGCCGCGTAGTCGCCCGCCTTGAACTTTGCGAGCGCTTCATCAAACACTCGATCCGATTCAGACGTCGCCGGCGCGGCCTCGGCCGTGGCGGCGCCGCCGTCGGCGTCGGTGGAGTTTGTCAGATCGCCGTCGTTGGTGACGTAGTTGTTCACCACGACGGGCTGCGAATAGTCGTAGGGGCTCGACGCGACCACCGCCGACGGGATGCCGGAATAGTAAGGATTCACATACGCGCCGCCGGGGTAGCCCATCGCACCGTAGCCCATCGCACCGTAGCCCAGGCCCCAGTTGCCGATCGTCGAGGCCAGGCCCCAGGTGGCGGCGCCGAGTGCTAACGGCGCCCACCAGCCGCCGCCGTAGCCATAGTTGCCGCTCCAGCAGCCGTTGTACCAGCCGCCGTAATGCGGATTCACGTAGCCATTGTTCCAGTTGTTGGCCCAGCCGCCGTGGTATCCGCCACCGTAGCCCGGATAGCCCCAGTCGCCGCCATTCCAGTTGCCACCCCAGTTGCCACCAGAGGGCCGGTTGACGTTGATGTTGTTGAGGTTGTTGTTGTTTCCCCAGTTGCCGCTACCAATGTTGCCGCTACCAATCCCGAGATTGCCGCTGCCGATGTTGCCGTCGCCGATCTCGGGGCGATTGATGCCGCCGATGCCTGGACGATTCGGCAGGCGGCCCGGCAACGTGGTGGGCCGCTGAACGTTGCCGATCGTGGGCCGGTCGCCACCGAGCGAGGGCCTGTTCTGAATATTCGGTTTTGGAAACGCCGGTTTCGCCATGGGGCCACCGGGGCGACTGCCGACTTGGCCGGGCAGCGTGGTCGGGCGGTTGAGGCCGCCGGGCCGCGTGAGACCTGGCGCGGGAGCCGGTCGCGTGGCGATTCCCGGTCCGGGCTTGGGAGCGCCGGGTCGAATCGAACCCAGTCCGGGGCGCGGCGCCGGCCGCGCGGAGGCCGTCGGCAGTGAGGGCCGGGTCATGCCGGGGCGCGGCGCGTTTCCGAGGCTCGGCCGCTGCGGAATGTTTGGCCGCTGCATGCCAGGCCGCGGGATATTCACGTTGGGCCGCTGCATGGCTGGCCGCTGGACTTGGGGTCGCTGGACTTGGGGTCGCTGGACTTGGGGCCGCTGCATCTGTGGCCGCTGCACTTGAGGCCGCTGGATATTCGGCATGCTCGGCCGCGCCGGCGCCGGTCGGGCTTGCGGTCGCGACACAGCAGGGGCGGGTCGGGCCATGCCTCCCGCGGGACGGCCCGCGGGCCGCGCCATGCCGCCGGCTGGTCGGGCCATGCCGCCACGGCCACCACCGCCATGACCGACGTTGGGACGGGCCTGAGCCAGTTGCGGCACTGGCGCAGCGAGAACGGCGACGGCGACGACGATCGACAGGACGTTAAGGCGCGACATTTACTTCTTCGCTCCTGGCACAGGGGGCTTGCGGGCGATCGTCACCTCGAAGTCGGGCTCTTCGGCGCCGCCGACGATCCGGTCGCTGGAGCGAACGACGAAGTGATCGGCGTCCTTCACGGTGATCGTCATGGTCGCCGAGCCGGTCGTGCCGTCGGGCATCGTCGCCTCCGACTTCACGACCCAGCCGTTGTCGATCGCGGTCCACTCGCCCTGGGTGAATCCGCCATCGGAGTCGAACGTCCACGATCGCAGCTGACCGGCTACGGGATCCCAGCCGATCCGCTGCGTGCTCTTCGAAGTGGGACCACCGGCCAAGGCGACGTCATAGTCGCCCAGGAGAAAGTTGCCGTCTTCGCTGCGGCGAAACGAGATCGTGGTGCGGCCTTCGGGGCTTTCGTCGACCCAGTCGCCCTCGAGCCACGAGACACCTTGGAGCATTTCCTGCGGCGTGGGCAGCGGATTGTCGGAAAACTCCCGGTACGAGGCGATCGGCCAGCGATCCCCCTGCTTCGACCGGACCGTCACGTAGCGCACCTGGGCTGCCGATGCGCCATCAGCGGCCGTGATCCGCCGCTCCCCCTCCTCGACGGCGATCGCATCGCCGATGGGGCGAACCGACATCACCTGCATCTCGAGCACCGACTTGGGGTAATTCGTAAAGAAGCCCTTGAAGAGTTCCGTGATCGCCGCCTTGCCGGCGTGTGCCGTGCCGTTCTCATCGACGAGTTCGCCGTTTTCGAGAAACATCGCGCCGAGCGCCGCGGCATCGGCGGCATTGAAGGCCTTCACGGTCGCCTCCGATTCGCGGACGATCGCCGACTCGAGCGGCGAGAGGGTGGTCGCCTCGGCCGTTGCCTGTGCCCGGCAGGGTGTGGCGGCGGCGGCGAGCAGCACGGCCGCGGCCGTGCACAAAATCCAACGCGTCATAGCAGTTGCGGGTCTCATGAGAGCCTTGTTTCCGGGGAGAGTGCGGTGCCGCGCACCGAATCGGCCGATGTGCGCCGCTTGTAGAGTCGATACGCGTGGCGTTATTGTTCCGGCCACGTGTTCAAAAAACAAGCAACCGTACCCACAAGGAGGTAACGCCGTGCCGATCCCGACCAAGCAAGCCTTTTCGCTCTTCGAGGAGTTCAAGAACTTCGCGTTCAAGGGCAACGTCATCGATCTCGCCGTCGGCGTGATCATCGGCGGCGCCTTCGGCAAGATCGTGTCGAGCCTCGTCGACAACATCATCATGCCGACGGTGAGTGTGATCCTGCCGGGCAACGCCGGCTACAAGGACTGGGCGATCAAGATCGGGGAGAAGACGATCCCCTACGGTGCGTTCCTGGGCGACATCGTGAGCTTCCTGCTGCTGGCGACAGCGCTCTTCGTGTTCATCGTGAAGTTCCTCGGCTGGCTCATGAAGAGCAAGGCCGCCGAGGTGGCCGCCCCGCCGGCGCCGACGAAGGATCAGGAGCTCCTGATGGAGATCAGGGATCTGCTGAAGCAGCGCTCGTAGGACAGGCTTCAGCCTGTTAAGAGAGCGACAGGCTGAAGCCTGTCCTACTGAAAAAGCGAGGGGGGGGGGGGCGTGGGGGGGGGCCCCCCGCTACTGCCC
>JBIIQM010000110.1:0-8605 GCA_044342075.1 Pirellulales bacterium | reverse complement strand
AGCGGGTTCCAGAGTTCGATGCCGCTGCCTCCCAGTGGCGCGATTGCGAGCTGCCGTCCGTCCGGGCTGAAGGCCGCGGCGGTCATCCCGGTGTGACCGGGCAAAGCCGCCAGTGGCTCCTTGGCCGTGCGGGACCAGATTCGCACGCTGCCGTCGTGCGAGCCGGAGGCAAACGTTTCCCCATCGGGGCGAAAAGCCAGCGTCGCCACGGCGCCGTCATGGCCCATCCATTCCTGCTCAAACGTGTAGTCGCCCATATCCCAGAGCCGGAGGTTGCCGTTGGTGAACCCGCCGACGAACTGTCGGCCATCGGGGCTGAAGGCCAGGGCGGTGGGATTGCCGGGATTGCCCTGCAGGCTGCCGAGCCGCGTGCCATCGGCCACATTCCAGAATTGGAGCTCGTTGTTGTGAGAGTTGGTCACGAGGCGGCCGCCGTCCGGGCTGAAGGCGATGAGAAGGTCGAACGGCGCGGATCCCCGTTGCTTCGTCACGACGGAGAGGTGGTGGCCGTCGGTTGCGTCGTAGAGGCAGACCTCCTGCCAGCGATTCCGCGTGCTTCTCACGGCTGCGATCCGCGAGCCGTCGGGACTGAACTGAACGCTTTCGAACCGGTCTTGCTTGTCACCCAAGATGGCGATCTGTCCGCCGCTGGTGGTGTCCCAGAGCCCGAGGCTCCTGTTTGAGCCGAGGATGGCGAGCCGTTGTCCATCCGGGCTGAACATCGCGGTTTCCAGCCGGCCACGATGCTTCTCGAGCATGGAAATATCCTCGCCGGTCGCAGCGTTCACGATCCGAATGCGGCCATCCGGGGCATATGCCGCCAGCCGGCGGCCGATGGGGCAAACGGCCAGCGGCAATATCGAAGAATCTTCCGCGGTGCGCAGGCCGTTCTCAGCGGCCGAAGACGCGCGATACAGTCTTGGCCAGCCGTCATCGAGCGCGTCGAGCCGTTCGTAGTCTTGATGGGCGCCGACTCCGAAAAACAGGAGCTCGCTCCACTGTGACGCGACGAGCGAGCTGGCGTGGGCAAGTCTTCTGGAATCCGAGACGGCCACATTTCCCTTGCCCACGCACGTTGCCGCGAGGACGTCGCCTGCTGGGCTGTAGGCGACCTCTCGCACCGGTCCGCGGCCCCAATCGAGCACGACGAGCGCGTCGTCGAGCCCGGCGCCCAAGACGTTCATCTCGAGCGGGGGCGGAGTCCCCGCGAGCGCGAGATTTTCCGCGTGGAGCTGCCGACCAAGCCGCAGATTTCGCGCCGTGATGGCGGCCTGCAGGGACCGCAGGTTGGCGAGGTAGAGCCGCTGGCGTGAGACACCCGCCTCGGCGTCGGCCCGCGCCTTTTCACGCAGGGCGACGGCCCGCGCCCGCGAGGCCTGCACCGCGAAGATCGAAGCCCCCACCCCGCCTGCCACGATCGCCGTCAGGATGCCGGCCATCGCCAGCGCGGCGAGCTTGTGCCGCCGCGCCAGCCGCACGATCGAATCGAGAAGCCGCGGCGGGCTGGCTGCGATTGGCTCGCCGGCGAGAAACCGGCCCAGATCGGCCTCGAGCTCGGCGGCGCTCGAGTAGCGCCGGGCCCGATCCTTCTCCAGGCACTTCATGACGATCGTGTCGAGATCCCCGCGGAGCTTCGGGTTGACCTTGGCGATCGGCGTCGGATCGGCCTCCTTTACCACGCGGGCTACGGCGTAGACAGGCCTCTTCGTGACATCATAGGGCAGCCTGCCGACGAGTAGCTCGTAGAGCACCACCCCGAGCGCATAGACATCGGCCCGCACGTCGAGCTCTTCGGGTGCGCCGTCGAACTGCTCGGGACACATGTATTGCACGGTGCCGACGAGCTGTCCGGCATCGGTTTGCATGGTGGTCAGCGCCACATCACCGTCGGTGCTCCGCGCGACGCCGAAGTCGATGATCTTCGTCTGCCCAGTCGCATCGACGAGAATGTTGCCCGGCTTCAGATCGCGGTGGATCACACCCCGCTGGTGGCCGTGGGCGACGGCACGGCAGACTTCGCGGAAGAGCTTCAGCCGGTCGCGCATGGAGAGTTCGTGGCCGTCGGCATAGGCGGTGAGCGGCTGCGCGTCGTCGATGTATTCCATGACGAAGTAGGGCATGTCGCTGCCGTGCACCTGCTGCATTCCCACCGAATAGATGCGGGCAATGCCCGGGTGGGTGAGTCGTCCGAGGATGTGCGCCTCATACTCGAATCGCTTCAAAGACGCCTTCGAGAGCACGCCGGGGCGGACGACTTTCACGGCGACGGTGCGGCAGGGCATCCCCTGCAGCCCCTCGTAGACCCGTCCCATGCCCCCCTCGGCGATGAACCGGACGATTGTCACGTCGCCCAGCCTCGCCCCGAGCTCGAGGTCGCGGCCGGGATGCTCGGCGCGCTGCACCAGGAAGTCGGTCAGGCCGCTGGAGTTCGGCAGGGAAGCGTCGATCGACTCGCTCTGCGGCTCCGAGTGATTCGGTTCGAGTGGCTGCATGCGCGGCTGGCCGGGCGTGAGGGGCCCCGATTCGGGCCACGATCGAAGTCGGGGCGGAGAGATTCGAACTCTCGACCTCCTGGTCCCAAACCAGGCGCGCTACCAACTGCGCTACGCCCCGAGGCGGACGCATAGTGTAGCGTCTCGACAGGCTAAAGCCTGTCCTACGTAGGATAGGCTTTAGCCTGTCTGTCCTACTCGGTGATGTGGTCGAGGAGCCGCTGGAATTCGTCGAGGCTGCCGAATGGGATCACGATCCGGCCGGCGCCCTTCCCGTTGGCGTGCACCACCACCTTCGTGCCGAGCGCCCGCCGCAGCTGGTTTTCCACCGCCACGATCTGGCTCGCCCGCCGAGTGGCCGGACGCCCCGGCTTCCGCTTCGTGGCGGTGCCGGTGCCGGTGCCGGTCTCGACGCTCTCGCCGTCGCTCTCCTCGGAGAGGGGCGCCGGCGTCAGGTCGTCGCCCACCTCGTCGGCCCGCAGGATCTCCTGAACTTCCCCTTCGATCGCGCGCACGGAGAGCCCCTCCGTCACGATCCGCTTGGCGAGCCGCGTCTGCTCTACCTCGTCGCCGAGCGGAAGGAGCGCGCGGGCGTGTCCCATCGAGATCGCGCCGGATCGTAGTTGCTGCTGCACCGCGTCGGGCAGTTCGAGCAGGCGGATGAGATTCGCCACCGACGAGCGGTCGATCGAGAGCCGTTTGGCGAGCTCCTCCTGCGTGCAGTTCCACGTGGCGAGATACTGCTTGAAGCTCGCCGCCTTCTCGAGGGCGTCGAGGTCGCGTCGCTGCAGGTTTTCGACGATCGCGATCTCCGACATCTGCCGGTCGTCGACGTCGAGCACGCGGACGAGCACCTTCTCCCAGCCGAGCCGGTTGGCCGCGGCGAGCCGGCGCTGGCCGGCGATGAGCTGGTAGCGATCCCCCTTCGCGCGGACCACGATCGGCTGCACGAGCCCGTGCTCGCGGAGGCTGTCGGCGAGCTCGGCCAAGTCGGCGTCGCCGATCACGCTCCGCGGCTGCCAGGGATTCGGGTCGATGAGCGCAGCAGCGATCTCGCTCGAGGGGAGCGACGCGGCCGCCTGCTCGATCTCCTCCGGCGCGTGGAGGATGAGCTTCGCGGCGCCGGCGCCGAGGCCGTGGGTCGCGGGGGCGGGACGGCTGGCGAGGGCGGCATTGCCATGGGTCGCGGGGGGCGTCTGGTCCAGGCCGGCGCGTCCCAGCAGGGCCTCGAGTCCACGGCCAAGGCGTCGTTCCTTACTCACAGTCGCGTACCTCCATGCACAGTTCTGTATAGGCCCGCGCTCCTCGTGAGCGCGGCGCGTAGTCGAGCACACTCTGCGCGTGACTGGGCGCCTCCGAGACGGCCACGTCACGCGGGATCACCGTCTCGAAGACGATCTCCCCGAAAAAATCCCGTACCTCGGCCTCCACCTCGTTCGTCAGTTCGAGCGAGGCATCGTGCATCGTGAGCACGATCCCGCTGAACCGCAGCCGGCCGGGCCGTTCCTCCATCACGTCGCGGATCACCTCGATCATCTGGGTGAGACCCTCGAGCGCGAAGTATTCACATTGAATGGGCATGAGCACTTCCGTGCTCCCGGCGAGCGCGGTGCGGGTGAGTTCGCCCACGCTCGGCGGGCAGTCGATCAGGCAATAGTCCCAGGCATTGAGCCCGCGGGCGAGATGACTTTCGAGCACGGCCGACCCGCTCCGGGCCTGGGCGGCGATCCGCTCCACGTCGCGCACGCTGCGGCTTCCGGGCAGGATGGAGAGATTGGCGATTGCCGTCTCCACGATCGATTCCGAGAGGGGCGCCTCCGAGACGAGCGGATGGGTGGCGGCCGGCGCCACGCCGAAGCCGGTGGTCGCGTTGCACTGCGGGTCGAGATCGACGAGCAATGTGCGCAGGCCCCCCTTGGCGAGCCCCGCCGCGAGGTTTGCCGAGGTGGTCGTCTTGCCGACGCCCCCCTTCTGATTGGCCACACACAGAATCCGTCCCAAGCGCAGAATCCTTCCGAGCGTTTTCGTGCGCACAACACGTGCTCTCGGAATATCGGCAACAACCGGCCCGGCATGAGCCCGGTTTCACGTGAAACCGCCCGGTTTGCGCAGAGCGCCCCAATTGCCCGGTTCCACGTGGAACCCGGTAGGACGGGCTTTAGCCTGTCGCTGTTTCGAGTAGGACAGGCTTCAGCCTGTCGCTGTTTCGAGTAGGACGGGCTTTAGCCTGTCGCTGTTTCGAGTAGGACAGGCTTCAGCCTGTCGCTGTTTTTGACAGGCTGAAGCCTGTCCTACTCCAGCGGGTTGAAGACCAGGCCGCTGGCGAGCTTCGGATAGAAGTAGGTGCTCTTGGCCGGCATGCGTTCGCCGGTCTCGCTCACCTTGCGGATGTCTTCCACGCTCGCCGGCATCACGAGGGCGGCGAGGGGATACTTGCCCGTGCCCAAGCCGTCCACCACTTCGCGGACGAGGTGCACGTAGCCGGGCGTCGGGATCTGCTTCGCGCCCAGCAGCTCGCCGATCACGAGCCGGTGGAGGATCGAGACGCCGAGGTTCCGCCAGGCGGGGCCGTGGTCGGCGGCCACCTGGTCCATCCGGGCCCGGCCGGCGGGCGTGATCCGGGCGAGCGTCCAGGTCTGGTCGCCGGCCGTGTAGAGGCCGAGTGTGCCCTGCTCGTCTTCCACCTCGATCGTCTCCCACACGCTGTCAGCCGCCGCGGGGCCCTTGCCGGCGGCCTCGGTGGTGAAGCAGTCGCCGAGCTTGGCCTTGAGGTCGGCGGCCGTGGCCACGGCGGGCTCCACGAAGAGCCGGTGGGTGGGGAGCACCACGAGCCCGGGGTCGCTCATTCCCACGAGCATCATGAGCACGAAGTTGGCCGGGTGGTCCTTGGGCAGCGGTGCGCCGCCGTGCTCGGCGGAGTAGCCTGCGGCCAACTCGTCGCGGTAGTTGCAGGCGGTCTCGTAGCGGTGGTGGCCGTCGGCGATGAAGACCGGCTTCGGCCCCATCAGCCCGGCCACCTTGGCGGCCACGGCCTCGTCGGCCAGCGGCCACATCCAGCTCTTCACCCCCAGATGGTCGGTGGCCTCGAGCGGCGGCTGGCCGGCCACGGCCTTGTCGAGCAGGGCCTGCACCTCCCCCTGCGGGTCAGGGTAGAGGCCGAAGACCTGGCTGAGGTTTGCCTTGCACGCCCGCGTGAGCAGCAGCCGGTCCTGCTTCGGTCCGCTCATCGTCTCCTCGTGGGGATGGATGTTGCCGGTGCCGAATCGCTCCAGGCGAACGCGGGCCATCACGCCGCGGCGGACGTGCTTCTGCCCCTCCACCTCAAACTCCTGGTGGTAGACGTAGAGGGCCGCCGCCGGCTCCTGCATCACCACCCCCTGCTCCCGCCATTCCTTCAGGAACTTGGCGGCCCGGGTGTATTTGTTCGAGGTCTCGCTGTCGCCAGGCTCTTCACGGTTGAGCTCGATCCGGATCACGTTGGCCGGGTGCCGCTCGTAGAGCTTCGTCTGGAGGGCGGCGTCGATGACGTCGTAGGGGGGCGCGATCACCTGCGACAGGGCGCCGACGTGCTTGGGGTCATAGCGGAGGCCGCGGAGCGGAGCGACGGTGGGCATGCTTGTCCTTGCTTCGGGGGGAGGAAATCGAAGCCGGAATCGTATCAAAAACGCTGCCAAAAAGGTGTCAGGACTCTTTTCCGGCCAAGGGCTCTTTTTTGTCTTGCAGACCAGAGACCGGAAAAGAGTCCTGACACCTTTTTGGCAGGTTTCACGGGAAACAAAAAAAGCGGGGGCGTCGCTTTCGCGACGCCCCCGTGTGATCGCTCGCCATTCGCCCCGCGGGCGTGAACTTAGTAGCGGTAGTATTCCGGCTTGAAGGGGCCTTCGACCGGCACGTGCAGATACTCGGCCTGCTCCTTCGTGAGCTTGGTCAGCTTCACGCCGAGCTTGTCGAGGTGGAGGCGGGCCACTTCCTCGTCGAGCTTCTTGGGCAGGAGATGCACGCCCACGTCGTACTTGTCGGTCTCGGTCCAGAGGGCGATCTGGGCGAGCACCTGGTTGGTGAAGCTCGTGCTCATCACGAACGACGGGTGGCCCGTGGCGCAGCCGAGGTTCACGAGCCGGCCTTCGGCCAGCACGATCACCGAGTTGCCCGAGGGCAGGGTGTAGCGGTCCACCTGCGGCTTGATCTCCACCTTCTTGATGCCCTTCGTGCCGTCGAGCCAGGCAACGTCGATCTCGAGATCGAAGTGCCCGATGTTGCAGATGATCGCGTCGTTGGGCATCTTTTCGATGTGCTTGCCGAGGATCACGTCGCGGCAGCCGGTGGCCGTCACGAAGATCTGGCCCCGGGGAGCGGCCTCTTCCATCGTGGTCACCTCGAAGCCCTCCATCACCGCCTGCAGAGCGTTGATCGGGTCGATCTCGGTCACGATCACGCGGGCGCCCAGCGACTTCATGGCATGGGCCGAGCCCTTGCCGACGTCGCCGTAGCCGCACACCACCACCACCTTGCCGGCCACCATCACGTCGGTAGCCCGCTTGATGCCGTCGGCCAGGCTCTCGCGGCAGCCGTAGAGGTTGTCAAACTTGCTCTTGGTGCAGGAGTCGTTGATGTTGATCGCCGGCAGCTTGAGGTCGCCGTTTTCGTGCATCTGGTAGAGCCGGTGCACGCCCGTGGTGGTCTCCTCGGAGAGGCCCCGGATGCCGCCCAGCAGCTCCGGATACTTGTTGTGCACCATCGACGTCAGGTCGCCACCGTCGTCGAGGATCATGTTGAGCGGCTGGCCGTCGGGGAAGAAGAGCGTCTGCTCGATGCACCAATCGAATTCCTCGTTGGTCATTCCCTTCCAGGCGTAGACCGGGAAGCCCGCCTTGGCGATGGCGGCGGCGGCATGGTCCTGCGTCGAGAAGATGTTGCAGCTGCTCCAGGTGACCTCGGCGCCGAGTTCCTTGAGCGTCTCGATGAGGACGGCCGTCTGGATCGTCATGTGGAGGCAGCCGGCGATCCGGGCGCCGGCGAGCGGCTTCGAGCGGCCATACTTCGCCCGCAGCGCCATCAGGCCGGGCATCTCGTTCTCGGCCAGCATGATCTCCTTGCGGCCCCAATCGGCGAGCGCGAGATCGGCAACTTTGTAGGGAAGACGGGTTTCAACGTGGGCCACGGGAACCTCCTGAAGGGGAAACCGGAAGGAAAAAAGTGAGCGGAGAAAGACCGTTTCGGGTGGGAATCGGAAGGTCTCAAAGACGCTCACATGATAACTGTCTCACCCGCCTTGGGTAGACGAGCCGAGGGCCGCGCGGGCAGCTTGCACGAAAGCCCGCACTTTCACCGGGTCTTTATGGCCGGGGGCGAGTTCCACGCCGCTGGCCGTATCCACGGCGCGGCAGCCGGTCTGGCGGATCGCCTCGGCCACGTTGTCGGGCGTGAGTCCACCGGCCAGGGCCATCGGGATGCCGAGCGGTGGCGCGGATGCGAGCGACTTCCAGTCGACGGTGGCGCCGGTGCCGCCCAAGGCGGCCGCGCCGGTTTCACGCGAAACGGTCACTGCGGCATCGACGATCGCCATCGCCGGGCAGGCGCCTGCGGCGCGTGCTGCCGCGATCCACTGCCGCGCGGCGGCGAGCGGGTCGGCCTCCGCCGGCGCGAGTCGCACCGCGCGGATCACCGGCAGGCCGGCGAGTTCGGCGCAGCGCTCGGGCGGGTCGGTCGTCTCGCCGTCGCCAGTGAGCAGGCCGTGGAGTTGGATGGCGTCGAGCCCCACGTCGGCGGCGATCCGGCGGATCGAGTCGGCGGGCATCCCGGCGAACACGCCCACCTTCAAGACGCCCGCGGGCACGGCCGCCGCCACGGCGCGGGCAGACTTGGCATCGAGGCAGCGGGGCGAGCTGGCGACGAAGTTGAGGCCGATGGCGTCGGCGCCCGCCTCGGCTGCGAGCCGGGCGTCGGCGGGGGTCGTCACACCGCAGATTTTGATGTGAAACATGGTAGGACAGGCTTCAGCCTGTCGCATGAAAGTAGGACAGGCTTCAGCCTGTCGAAAAACGTGACAGGCTGAAGCCTGTCCTACCTAATCCGAAAAGTCTACGGCGCCGGCAGATGGTGCAGGAAGCGGC
>JBIIQM010000109.1:0-8717 GCA_044342075.1 Pirellulales bacterium | reverse complement strand
TTGACGCCCTTGTGGGTCTTCTGCTTCGGCACGGGAAACTCCTTGCTTTCGTTCGCTTGAGCGATGGGAAATATTACTTGGGCGACAGCGTGCACACCAGCCGGCGGCCCATTTGCTGCGGCGGGGACTCGACTTTCCCCACCGGATCGAGTTGTTCGAGGATGTTTTTCATGACCCGCTGCCCCTCGTCGATGTGGGCGAGCTCGCGGCCGCGAAACACGACCGACACGATCACCTTGTCCTTGTGCTGCAGGAACCCCTTGGCCTGGTTCACCTTGAACTCGATGTCGTGCTCGCCGGTCTTCGGCCGCAGGCGGATCTCCTTGATCTTCGTGTGGTGGACGTGGGTCTTATGCTGCTTCTTCTTCTGCTGATACTTGAACTTGCCGAAGTCCATGATTCGGCAGACCGGCGGCTTCTCGTTGGGCGCCACCTCCACCAGATCCAGCCCCGACTCCCGCGCGATGGAGAGAGCCTCCTCGGTCGGGATGATGCCGAGCTGCCCGCCTTCGGCGGAAATGACCCGGATCGGCGTGATGCGGATCTGCTCGTTGATGCGATGCTGTTTCTCGATGGCTCGCGACTCCGGTCTCGGTATGGTTCACCGCCGGGGATGGGCCGTCGCAGTCTTGGCACCTGCCACCAGGGGCATCTGCCAACAGTGCATCACCTCCCGGAGGCGCCCGGGCGGCTGCCGAGCACTTCGGCGCCGCTGTTTCCCGGGAAAAGTGTCACAATATTCCAGCCCCCGGGGGGAGGCGTCAAGGCAGCGCGGTTTTCTCTGGCAGCCGGGCCTCGCGAAGGCCCACCGGTTCGAGCCGCAGCCCCTGCACGAGAGCCCGGTCGGCATCGCCGAATCGCTTGAGAAGCGACGCCTCGAACATGAACGTCACCCCCGCCCGGCGGCCTTCGCCGTCGGAGACCACATAGTGGATCCAGTGGAATGGCAGCCCTTCGGCGGTGCCGGACGAGGCGACCCGCACGAGCGTGAGCCGGCCGCCGGTTTCCGCATCCTCCCGCTCGTCCTCGGTCGCCTCGCCGAACCTGGCGAACTGGCCGGCGAGCGACTTCTCGACGTCGCGCTTCACCTCGTTGACCGAGGGCGTGACGTCGGCGGCGGCCCGGGGCAGCGCCGTGATCGAGCACTGGGCCACGAGGGCCCCATGATCGACGAGCCGTAAGACGAGCCCGTTCGCTCCGTCCTCGACGGTCCGCCAGCGGGCATCGTAGACGAGGTCGTAGCGGCCATCGCCGTCGCGATGCCACACCATCCCGGGCTTACCCTCGCCGCGGCGACGCGTCGTCGCGACCGACTCTTCCTGGGGGCTCTCGGCTTCTTCGCCGGCGACAGCCGTGCGGTCGAGATCGAGCCTGGCCTCGACTTCGAATCCGGGCGCCACGTGGCTCGCCTGGCGTCGCTCGCGAAGCACGACATCGACGCCCGCGACCCGCCCTTCGATCACGTGGCGATCCTCCTCCTCGCGAGCCGGCGCCGTGAACGTGCCTTCGACCACGACGTGCGTGGGCACGCCATCGATCGCACCATCGATCGTGCCGGCGAGCGAAACCTTCGCCGTGCCATCGGCGGCCTCGACGAGTTTCGCCTCGATCGAGCCGGTCTCGACGGTGTCGATGGCGAGCAACCCGGCGGCCACATCCCCCGAAATCTGCCAGGCCTCGCCGACCGCGACAGGGCTCTTGGGCAGCAGTTCGTCGAGCAAAACCGAATCGAACGGCGTCTCGAGAAGCTCGGCCTCGTCGCGGGTGAGAAACGCCTCTCTGAGGAATGGCACCGGCGTGGTGCCCAGGCGGGCGACGGCGAGCGTGCGGGCGTCGGCGGAAAGCTCCGCGCGGGCCGGCTGGCCGTCTATTGTCACCTCGGCCGCAGCCTTGTCGTAACGGCGGATCACGGTGGCCTTTGCCCCCTCCTGACCTTCCGGTGGGGCCATCTCGAGGAACTCGAATTCGGCCGCCACGGCGATCGGCTGGCGGATCGGCTCGGCATCGCCGCCCGCGGGGGCGAAGATCTCGCCCGAGACGTCGAGTTTCGCCCGCACCCGCTGGGCGGCGGCGTCGCCAGGAGAGCCGGCGGCCGGCGTCCCGCCCCCCACCATGGCCGCGAAGGCCGCCACACAGACCCAGCCCCAGAAGCGCACAGCCATTGCTCGATTCTCCGAAAGTGTCCGGTGTTAGTTCGACAGGGGGGCTTCGCCCTGGGCAGAGACCAAGTGTCTGCCGTCAAAAACACCCTATTTTACTGAGACTCTTTGGCCCTGACGGGCCGTTTCTGAGAGAATCTGGGTGACGCCAACGAGCCGCAACCCTCTGGCAGACCAAGGATTGCGGCTGCGAAGGGGCATGCCGGCCACGCCGCCTGCGAAAAAAAGACTCAAGACTGAACCGCTCGGCGCGAACCGGCTTGCGGCTCGCTGCGTATAACTCTCACGTTCCAAGGACGAGCAAGGCTGGGCCAGGAGGTCCCTCCTCGAACGCGGACGGATGTTTCAGCAGCAGTTCCAACAACGCCGGCAACGGATCGCTGGCAACGGAGAAATATCATGCGTTCCAACGTGCCCGACTTCGATCACCCCACCGACGAGTCCTCGCTTCGCCTTTTTGCGGAGGAACAGGGGGGCGCCGTGACCGGCGCCGACGAGGTTCTCTCGATCGAGGATCTCGCCAAGCAATTCAACGTCTCCACCAAGACGATCTCACGGTGGCGCGAGCACGGGCTCGTCGCCCAGCGTTATGAAGTCGGCGGCCGCAAGCGGGTCGGCTTCCTCAAGAGCGCGGTCGAACGGTTCGTCAGTTCGAATCCCATGCGGATCGAACGCGGCGCCCGCTTCAGCCAGCTCACGGAAGAGGAGCACGATCGCATCATCGCCTGGGCCAGGCGGCTCGCGGCGGCTGGTGCCAGCCCGGCCGACGTCCACCGGCGGATTGCCGCGCGGCTGAACCGCAGTGTCGAGACGATCCGCTACACGATCAAGCAGCACGACCAAGACCATCCCGAGGCGGCGATCTTCGCGGCCGACGAGGGGAAGCTGCGGCCCGAGACCTGCAGCCGCATCTACCAGTTCTACGTGCAGGGCGAGCCGGTCGAGTCGATCGCGAAGCGCTACCGCCGATCCAAGGCGAGCATCTACCGCGTGATCCTCACGCAGCGGGCCGAGCACGTCATGCAGTTGCCGCTCGACTACATCCCCAACGCGCTCTTCAGCCGCAAGAGCGCCGAGAAGGTGGTCGACCAGCCCTTCCCGGGCACCGATGAGCCCACGAAAAAGGTTCGTCGTCCCTCCGGCCTGCCTGCCTACCTGGCGAGCCTCTACGAGGTGCCACTGCTCACGCGGGAACAGGAGGTCTGGCTGTTCCGGAAGTTCAACTACCTCAAGCACCAGGCTTCGGAGCTCCGTAAGCAGCTCAACCCGGAGCGGCCGAGCACCCGGCTGATGGATCAGATCGAGAAGATCTACGAGGAGATCGTGGGGCTGAAGAACCGCCTCGTTCGTTCGAACCTCCGGCTCGTCGTCTCGATCGCCAAGCGGCGAGTGGCCCCCGGCGACAGCTTCTTCGACCTCGTGAGCGACGGCAACATGTCGCTGATCCGCGCGGTCGAAAAGTTCGACTACTCGCGGGGCAACAAGTTCAGCACCTATGCGTCGTGGGCGATCATGAAGAATTTCGCCCGCACGATCCCCGACGAGCATCGCCGCCGCGACCGCTTCCGTGCGGCCGACATGGACCTGCTGCAGTCGGCGGCCGACCGGCGGGCCGACGAATATCAGCAGCGGATCGCGGAGGGTGACCGTCTCAAGCAGGTCGGCAAGTTCCTCGACCGGCTCGACTCCCGCGAGCAGACGATCATCATCCGCCGCTACGGCCTCGACCACGAGCACGAACCGCAGACGCTGAAGGAAGTCGGCACGGCGCTCGGAGTCACGAAGGAGCGGGTCCGCCAGATCGAGGCGAAAGCCCTCGAGAAGCTCCGCGAAGCCGCCGCCGCCGAAGCCGTCCTCCCCGAACTCGAAGAGTAGGACAGGCTTCAGCCTGTCTCCTGTCATCAGTTAAGACAGGCTAAAGCCTGTCCTACTCGAGCGCCGCCGCGGCTCGCGCGAGAGCGTCGTCGACCCGCGCTCCGTCGCGATCCTCGGCCACCAACCGCACGATCGGCTCGGTGTTGCTCGCCCGTACGAGCAGCCAGCCGCCGGGCCAGTCGAGCCGCAGGCCGTCGAGGCGGTCGGGCTTCGCCTCCGGAAACGCTTTTTCAATCCGCGCGAGGGCCTCGACAAGCGCTGGGCCGCGAATCTCCGGGGAGAGATCGACCTTCGTCTTCTTCATCACAAGCTGCGGGAGCGCCCGCGCGAGCGAGTCGATGGTCGTGAGCGTGTCGCCCGAGCACATGCGTTCGAGCACGAGCGCCATCGCCACGAAGCTGTCGCGGACGAATACGACCCGGGGGTCGATCACGCCGCCATTCCCCTCGCCGCCGAGCACGGCGCCGGTTTCGATCATTTTTTCGACGACGTTGGCCTCGCCGACAGCCGACACGTGGCAGGGAACGCCGTGGCGGGCGGCGATCGCAGCCGCCATGCCGCTCGTCGAGCAATTCACGACGATCGGCCCCGGCCGCTTCGCGAGCACGGCTTCGACGGCGAGCGCGAGCGTCGCCTCCTCGCCGATGTAGCGGCCGTCGGCCGTGGCGATCGCGAGCCGGTCGGCGTCGGGATCCTGAAAAAACCCGATGTCGGCGTGATGTTGCGGAATCCGCGGCAGCCAAGCCGCCAGGTTCTCGGCGGTCGGCTCGGGCGTGTGCTCGAACCGCCCGTCGGGTTCTCCCCCCTCGATCACGACGTCGCAGCCGAGATGCTCGAGCAGCGGTCGGGCCACGCGGCTGCCCGCGCCGTGGCCGCAATCGAGCCAGACCCGCGGCCGGTGGCGACGGATCGCCGCCACGTCGACGGTTTCAGCGACGAGCTTCACATGCGCCGGCGCTCCGTCGACCTCGCGAATGGCTCCCTCGGCTCGCGCCAACGGCTGCGTGGCCTCGTGACCGGCCATGGCCTCGAACCGCGTGAGCACCTTCCTGCCGGCCGAGGCGGAGAGCACGCGGCCGGCGCGGGAAAACAGTTTCATGCCGTTGTAGGCCGCGGGGTTGTGGCTGGCCGAAATCTGGATGCCGCCGGCGGCCGTCGCCTCGCGGACGACGATGCCGACGGTCGGCGTTGCCGCGACGTCGCAGTCGATCACATCGCGGCCGATGCCCGTGAGGTAGTCGCGGATCGCCGCGAGGAGCAACGGGCCCGACTCGCGGCCGTCGCGGCCGATCACGATCGGCCCCGGAGGCAGGGTCTCGGCGAAGGCGGCGGCGTAGCGCACGGCGACCTCCGTCGTGAGGCTCTCACCTACGATGCCGCGCAATCCCGACACGCTCACGATCAATGTGTCTGCCATATGGAGCCACAGAGTATAAAACCGGCCTGGGAAACCGCCCACCTCGCCTCCCCGTGGAGTTTTGCCGATGCCCTCGTCCGCCCCTGAGACCGCCCGTCGCCTCGACGCCATCGCCGCGGCCCGCGCCGCCGGCAAGATCACCGATCACTCGGCCGCCACGATGCGTGCCTGGCTGACGGAGCCGCGGTATGCGGAGTTTGCGGCCGAGTTGGCGGCGCTCGTCGATCAGGGCCGTTGGAAGGAACTCGACGACGTCTATTGGACGGTGATCCCGTTCGGCACCGGCGGCCGCCGCGGCATGATGTTTCCGGTCGGCTCCAATGCCATCAACGACCGCACGATCGGCGAGAGCGCGCAGGGCCTGGCCGACTACGTGCGCACGGTGATGAAGCCGGGCGAGACTCCCACCTGCGCGATCGCCTACGACACGCGGCACCGCTCCGAACACTTCGCGAAACTCTGCGCCGAGGTGCTGCTGGCAGCCGGCTTCAAGGTCTTTTTCCTGCGCGGCTTCCGCAGCACGCCGGAGCTCTCCTACGCCGTGCGCCACACGAACAGCACCTGCGGGATCATGGTGACGGCCAGCCACAATCCGCCGAGCGACAATGCCGTAAAGGTCTACTGGGCGGGTGGCGTGCAGGTGCTCCCGCCGCACGACAAGGGGATCATCGACCGCGTGATGACGGTCGACGCGGTCCGCCGCGAGCCGTTCGACGCGGGCGTGAAGAGCGGCCGCGTGCAGTTCGTCGAGCAGGAGGTCGACCCGGCCTTCGTGGCCGCGGTGCTCGAGCAGGCCTCGCCGGGCCCGCGCGACGTGTCCATTCTCTACACGCCGCTCCACGGCGTGGGCGCGAGCGCCGTGGTGCCCGTGCTCGCCGGGGCGGGCTTCACGAAGCTGCGGCTCTACGGCCCGCAGGAAAAGCCCGATGGCGACTTCCCCAACGTCCCGGGGCACGTGGCCAACCCCGAAAACCCCGCTGTCCTCACCGGCCCGATCGACGAGGCGAAGTCCCGCGGCGACGACCTCGTGATGGCGAGCGACCCCGACTGCGATCGGCTCGGAGCCGCCGCACCGCTGACGGCAGAGCCGGGCGCCGAGTGGAAGACGTTCACCGGCAATCAGATCGCCGCCCTGCTCGTCGACTGGGTGCTCTCGAGCCGCCAGAGCCGCGGCGTTCTCGCCCCCACCGACCACGTGATCACGACGCTCGTGACCACCGGCCTGATCCGGCGGATCGCCGAGTCCTACCGTGCGACGACGGTCGACACGTTGCAGGTGGGCTTCAAGTGGATCGGCCAGGCGATCGACCAGACCGGTCCGCGCCACTTCGTCTTCGGCTGCGAGGAATCGCACGGCTATCTGGCCGGCACGCACGTCCGCGACAAAGACGCGAGCGTCGCGGCGCTCCTGCTCGCCGAACTCACCGCGAGCCTGAAAACCGCGGGCAAGTCGCTGCACGAGAAGCTCGACGAGCTGTTTTGTGCGCACGGCTGCCACCTGGAGCGTCAGGTGGCGATCACACTGCCGGGCGCCAGCGGCATGGATCGCATGAAGGAGATCATGGCGGCGCTGCGGTCGAAGCCGCCGGCGAAGCTTGGCGAACTCGACGTCGTCCGCACCCGCGATTACGGCGGCCTCTCGACATCCACTCCGGGCACGCCGCCCGTCCCGTTCACCGGTGCCAAGGGCGACCTCGTGATCTTCGACCTGGCTGGCTTGCCCGACGCCGGCTCGGGGTCCCCCGGCCACTTCCCGGCGATCGGTAACGCGGTGGCGGCCCGTCCCTCGGGCACGGAGCCGAAGATCAAGTTCTATCTGTTCACGGCCGCGCCCCCATGCAGTTGCGCAGAATTGCCGCAGGTGAAGGCCTCCCTCACCGCCCGCCTCGACGCCCTCGAAAAAGACCTGCGCAGCCTTGCCGGCGTGTAGACAAAAAGGTGTCAGGACTCTTTTCCGGCCCACGTTGTTTACGAACAAAGTCTCTAGAGACCGGAAAAGAGTCCTGACACCTTTTTGTCAGCCTACAATTCGTCCGTGGACGCGCCCCCCGACAAGACCTCCGAGACGTCGCCTGCCGACACCGATGCCGTGGCGGCCGCCCGCGATCGGTCGCTCGCTGCGGAGAAGGTGAAGTCGTTCCCGCAGACGCCCGGCGTGTATCTCATGAAGGACGCCGCGGGCCGCGTGATCTACGTCGGCAAGGCGAAGAACCTGCGGGCGAGAGCGGGGAGCTACTTCCTCAAGGCGGCCGAGCAGGATCGGCGCACGGCCGACCTCGTCCGCGAGATCCGCGACATCGACTTCCTCGAGGCGGAGAGCGAGGTCGACGCGCTCCTGCTCGAGAGCCGGCTCGTCAAGGACGTGCAGCCGCGGTTCAACTCCGACCTCAAGGACGACAAGACGTTTCCCTACCTGCAGATCACGACCCATGAAGACTATCCGCGGGTGGAGTTCACGCGGACGCCACGCACGAAAGGCGTGAAGCTCTACGGGCCGTTCACGAGCGCAGGATCGCTTCGCGGCGCGATCGTCGTCCTGCAGCGAATTTTCAAGTTTCGCACCTGCACGCTGGATATCGACGCCGACGAGGAACAGTGGCGGTGGTTCCGCCCCTGCCTGCTCGCCTCGATCGACCAGTGCACCGCACCGTGCAACCTGCGGATCTCGAAGGAGGACTACCGCAAGGACATCAACCGGCTGAAGACGTTTCTCGAAGGGGGCAAGAAGCGGCTGCTCGAGGAGATGCGGCAGGACATGCTGGCAGCGTCGGCGCAGCTCGAATTCGAGAAGGCGGCGCGGCTTCGCGACGAGATCCGCCTGCTCGAGACGCTCGACCAGCGGGGCGACCTCGAAGAAAACGTCCAGCCGGAGGTGTTTCTCGTCGACCCCAAGAAGGGGCTCGCGGGGCTCGAGAAGGTGCTGGGCCTGGCCAAGCCGCCGCGGGTGATCGAGGGCGTCGACATCGCGCATCTTCACGGCAACGAGACGGTGGCCAGCCTCGTGCAGTTCATCGACGGGCTCCCTTTCAAGCCGGGCTACAAGCGGTATCGCATCAAGTCGGTCGACGGCATCGACGACTTCAAGAGCATCCACGAGGTGGTGTCGCGGCGATTCTCGCGGCTCATCCGCGAGGGGGCGTCGCTTCCCGACATCTTCCTGGTCGACGGCGGCAAGGGGCAGCTCTCGGCGGCGCTCGATGCCGTCGAGTCACTCGGCATCAAGCCGCCGTGCATGATCTCACTGGCCAAACGCGAGGAGGAGATCT
>JBIIQM010000003.1:0-70375 GCA_044342075.1 Pirellulales bacterium | reverse complement strand
CGTCGGCGCCGGCCTTCGCGGCGGCCGCGCGGACCCGCTGCACGAGCGGGCCCTTGCCCTCGAGATCGGTCTCATCGACGTTGGCCACGTAGAGGATCGGCTTCGCCGTGAGCAGGCCGAATTCCTTCACGGCCTTCTTCTCGACCTCGTCGAGCACGAGCGTCCGCAGCGGCTTCTGCTCGCCCAGGTGCGCGAGGCACTTCTTCATCGCCTCGACCTTGAGCTTGGCCTCCTTGTCGGCGCTCTTCGCCGCCCGCTCCGCCTTGGGAAGCAGATTGTCGAGGTGCTGGATGTCGGCGAGCATCAGCTCGATCTCGATCGTCTCCATGTCGGAGACAGGATCGACCTTGCCCGCGACGTGGATCACGTCGGGATCCTCGAAGCACCGCACCACCTGCAGGATCGCGTCGACCTCGCGGATGTGGGAGAGAAACTTGTTGCCGAGGCCCTCGCCTTCGCTGGCCCCCTTCACGATGCCCGCGATATCCACGAGCTTGAGGGCGGCGGGGATCACCTTTTGCGGCGGGATGTATTTCGTGATCCGGGTCAGCCGCTCGTCGGGCACGCTCACCATCCCCTCGTTGGGCTCAATCGTGCAGAAGGGGTAGTTGGCGCTCTGGGCGGCCTTCGATTGGGTGAGGGCGTTGAAGAGCGTGCTCTTGCCGACGTTCGGCAGTCCGACGATGCCTGCTTCCATGGGTCTGTTCGTATGCTCCGCGATTCCGGGTGATTGATCGGGCATAATGATGACCGATATGCCGCGATCGTCCTATACCCTCGGCGCCGACTTCTTCGACCGGCCGGCTGACCGCGTCGCGCGGGAGTTGCTCGGGGCGCGGCTCGTCGTGCGGGCTGCCGACGGAACGCTCTCGCGGCACGTGGTCTTCGAGACCGAGGCCTATCTCGGGGCCCACGATCTCGCCTGCCACGGCTCCCGGGGCCTCACGAAGCGAAACGCGACGATGTTTGGCCCCGCGGGCCGCTGGTATGTCTATCTCTGCTACGGCATGCACTGGATGCTCAATATCGTGACTGGGGCCGAGGGCGTGCCCGCCGCCGTCCTGATCCGCGGCGCCGGGCCGCACGTGGGCCCCGGGCGGGTGACAAAGGGATTCGGCATCGACAAGTCGTTCGACGGCCGCCCGGCAACCCGACGCGGCGGCCTCTGGTTCGAGCCGAGCGGGATCGAGGTGCCGCGGCGTGTCGTGGCAAGGACGCCGCGGATCGGCGTGGGCTATGCCGGCGACTGGGCGGAAAAGCCGCTGCGGTTTGTCGTCGATCCGGCGGAGCTCCCTACAATGCAGCTAAGGAGACCAAAGCGATGAGCCGACGCTTGATCGGGTTTTTTCTCGCCGGAGCATTGACGATCATGGGCATGGAATCGACGAGCCGCGCCGACGACGCGGCCCCGAACCTCGCCAAGGCGACGTTCGCCGGCGGCTGCTTCTGGTGCACCGAGGCCGTCTACGCCCAGCTCAAGGGCGTGGGGAGCGTCACGAGCGGCTACATCGGCGGCCAGATGCCGAACCCAACCTACAAGCAGGTCTGCACCGGGCTCACCGGCCACGCCGAGGCGATCGAGATCGAATACGACCCGCAGCAGGTGTCGTTCGAAAAACTACTCGAAGTGTTTTTCGCCACGCACGACCCGACCACGCTCAACCGCCAGGGAGCCGACGTCGGCACGCAATATCGCTCGGGCGTCTTCTACCACGACGACGAGCAGAAAAGGATCGCCGAGGAAGTGATCGCGAAGCTCGACGCGGCCCGCGTGTTTCCCGGCAAGATCGTGACGGAGGTGACGCCGGCCTCCAGGTTTTATCCGGCCGAGAAGTACCACCAGGACTACTTCGCCAACAACCCCTTCCAGCCTTACTGCCAGGCGGTCGCGGCGCCGAAGGTGGAGAAGGTCCGCAAGGTGTTCAAGGACCTCGTGAAGTAGGACAGGCTTCAGCCTGTCATCAATCAAGACAGGCTGAAGCCTGTCCTACTCAAGACAGGCTGAAGCCTGTCCTACTAGAACGGGAGGCTTCGGGTGACCCGTGCCCCGGGAGCCGGCGTATGCTGACAAGCGCAGCCAGGATGGCGAAGCGCAGTCAGCATCCGAGCGAGCGAAGGACAGGATGTCCGTAGCGAGCGTCCGGCGACGGGGTACGGGTCACCCGAAGCCGGCTTGCGGCCGCGCCGGGCTATGCGTCCGCGTACCGGACGACGAGTTCGCCCGCCTCGACCGGCGTGCCGGGCGTGACGAGCACCTCGGCGATCTTGCCGTCGCGGTCGGCATAGACCGTCGTCTCCATCTTCATCGCCTCGAGCGAAAGGAGCTTCTGCCCCTTCGTGATCGTGTCGCCCGGGCGGACGGCCACCGTCACGATCAAGCCCGGCATCGGCGCACCCACTTCGCGGGCGTCGCCGGCCACCGCCTTCGGGCGTCGCTGGACCTTCGCCTCGAGGCTCTTGTCGGCGATCGACACGCTGCGCGGCTGGCCGTTCAACTCGAAGAACACCGTCCGCGTGCCGTCGGCGTGCGGTTCGCCCACGGTGAGCAGCCGGATCACCAGCGTCTTGCCCTCCTCGATGCTCACGGCGAGTTCCTCGCCGGGCTTCGGGCCCTCGAGGAAGGCGGGCGTCGGCAGCACGCTCACGTCGCCAAACCGGGACTGGTGTTGCGCGAAGTCCTGGAAGACCCGCGGATAGAGCAGCCAGGAGAGCACCTCCTTCGGCGATGCCAAGCGGCCGAGCAGTTCCGACGTCTTCTTCTCCGCCGCCTTGAAGTCGGCTGGCGGCATCGATTCGCCGGGGCGGCCGGTGACGGTCTTGCCGTCGCGCACGATCCGCTTGACGACGTCGGGCGGGAAACCGCCGGGCGGCTGCCCCATCCGGCCCGCGACGAGATCGAGCACCGACTCGGGGAAGGCCAGTTCGCGGGAGTCGGCGAGCAGATCGGAGGCATGCATGCCGTTCGTCACGAGCATCAGCGCCAGGTCGCCCACCGACTTGCTGGTGGGCGTCACCTTCACGATGTCGCCGAGCAGATGGTTGACGTCCGCGTAGGCGCGGCAGACCTCTTCCCAACGGTCGCCGAGGCCGAGCGCCTTCGCCTGTTCGAGCAGGTTCGTGAACTGCCCGCCGGGCATCTCGTGGAGATAGAGATCGGCATCGGGCGACTTCATGCCACACTCGAACGCCGTGTAGTGGTCGCGGACCGCTCCCCAGTAGTGGGCCAGGTGCCGCAGCGGCTCCGGGTCGAGGCCGGTGTCGAGCGGCGTGTTGCGGGTCGCCTCGACGATCGCGTTGAGATTGGGCTGGCTCGTGAGGCCGGCGAACGGCGCGAAGGCCGCATCGACCACACTGGCGCCCGCCTCGGCCGCCGCCAGTGCGCTGGCGAGCGACGCACCCGAGGTGTCGTGGGTGTGGAAGTGGATCGGGATGCCGATTTCATTACGCAGCGCCGCCACCAACTTCCCGGCCGCGAACGGCTTGCAGAGGCCGGCCATGTCCTTGATGGCGAGCATGTGGGCGCCGAGCTTCTCGAGCTCCTTCGCGAGCTTCACGTAATAGTCGAGCGAGTATTTCGGCCGCTTCGGATCGAGCACGTCGCCCGTGTAGCAGATCGCCGCCTCGCAGATCGCGCCGCTCTCGCGCACGGCGTCGATCGCCACCTTCATGTTCGGCACCCAGTTGAGCGGGTCAAACACGCGGAAGACGTCGATGCCGGCCTCGGCCGATTCCTTCACGAAGGCCTGCACCACGTTGTCGGGGTAGTTCGTGTAGCCGACGGCATTGCTCGCCCGCAGGAGCATCTGGAAGAGCACGTTCGGGATTCGCTCGCGCAGCAGGAGCAGGCGATCCCAGGGGCATTCCTTCAGAAACCGCATCGACGTGTCGAACGTCGCGCCCCCCCACATCTCGAGCGAGAAGAATCCCGCCGTCATCCGGGCGTAGGCATCGGCCGCGGCGAGCATATCGAAGGTGCGCATCCGCGTGGCGAGCAGTGACTGATGGGCGTCGCGCATCGTCGTGTCGGTGAGCATGAGCCGCTTCTGCTGCCGGACCCAGGCCGCGAACTTCTCGGGGCCCAGTTCTTTGAGCTTCGTGCGGGTGCCGGCCGGCGGCGGCGCGAAGGCGTCGAACTCCGGCAGCGGCGCAGGGGTCCGCCGCACCGCGGCCGGCCGCCCCTTGGCGAGCGGATTGCCGTTGACGATCACGTCGGCGAGGAATTCGAGCACCCGCGTGGCGCGGTCGCGCCGCACGGGGAAGTCGAAGAGCGAGGGCGTCTCGTCGATGAACCGCGTGGTGCACCGGCCGGCGAGAAACTCGGGGTGCGTGACGAGATTGATCAGGAAGGGGATGTTGGTCTTCACGCCGCGGACGCGGAATTCCTGCAGGCAGCGCTCGATATGCCCGGCGGACTCGTCGAGGTTGAGCCCGCGGGCCGTCACCTTCACCAAGAGCGAGTCGAAGTAGGGCGTGACGACGGCGCCCGAAAAGGCCGTGCCGGCATCGAGCCGGATGCCCATGCCGCTCGCCGAACGGTAGGCGGTGATCCGGCCGTAGTCGGGCAGGAAGCGGTTCTCCGGGTCTTCGGTCGTGACGCGGCATTGGATCGCCGTGCCCATCGACTTGATCGCCGCCTGGTCGCCGAGCCCGATCTGCGGGTCGGAGAGCCGGTAGCCCTCGGCCACCCGCAGCTGCCGGCGGACGATGTCGATGCCGGTGATCTCTTCCGTGACGGTGTGCTCGACCTGGATCCGCGGATTGACCTCGATGAAGTAGAAGCGGCCGGTGTCGGCATCGACGAGAAACTCGACGGTGCCGGCGTTTTCATATTTCGCCGTGCGGCCGATCGCGAGCGCGGCCTCGCAGATGTCGGCCCGCATGTTCGGGGCGAGGTTGGGGGCGGGGGCCACCTCCACGACCTTCTGGTGCCGCCGCTGCACCGAGCAATCCCGCTCGAAGAGATGCACGAGGCCGCCGTGGAGGTCGCCGAGCAATTGCACCTCGATGTGCCGCGCCCGCTGGATGAATTTCTCGACGAACACGCTCGCGCTGCCGAAGGCGGTCTTGCTCTCGCGCTGGGCGCTTTCGAGCGCCACGGCCAACTCGTCTTCGCCATGCACCACCCGCATGCCGCGGCCGCCGCCGCCGTGGGCCGCCTTGAGGATCACCGGCCAGCCGAGGTCCTTGGCGATCTTGAGCGCGTCGTTGAAGCTCGCGACCGGCTTCGAGCTGCCGGCGAGGATCGGCACGCCGGCCTTGCTCGCAAGCTCGCGCGCGGCCGTCTTGTCGCCGAGCGTCTGGAGCAACTCCACCCGCGGGCCGACGAACGTGATACCCGCCTTCTGGCAGGCGGCGGCGAATTCGGGATTTTCGGAAAGGAAGCCGTAGCCCGGGTGGATGGCATCGACGCCGTGCGCCTTCGCCAGCGCCACGATCCCCTCGATGTCGAGATAGGAGCGGATCGGTTCGCCCGGTTTGCCGACGAGATAGGCTTCGTCGGCCTTGAAGCGGTGGAGGGCGAAGCGGTCTTCGTGGGCGTAGATCGCGACCGTGCGGATGCCAAGTTCGTGCGCCGAACGGAAGACGCGGATCGCGATCTCGCTGCGGTTGGCGACGAGCAGCTTCTTGATGGGGCGCATCACTTCCTAACCCTTCTCAGCCTGCCTGATGGAGAAACTTCGGGCCGGCAAAAAAGGCCCGGCAATGGCGACAATCGTAGCCGTTCGCCGGGGGCAGAATAGAGGCTGCCGCGGCCTAGCCGAAAGACCGGGCCGCGGTCTCGTCGGCATAGCTGGGCCGCAGGTAATCGGGCACGAGGGCATGCGGGTCGTCGGCCCGCCCCGCCGCCGCGAGTTCGATCGCCAAGGCCCCCGCGGCGGCCGCGGTCGGCAGCCATGCCTCGCTCGGCGCCACGACCAGATCGGATCGCGCCGCGAGCCCACCGCCGACGATCGTCAGCCCGGGGCCCGAGACGACCGCGCCGCGCGGAAGCGACGCGAGCCAATCGCCCGCCGTCACGAGCCGCGGCTCGCCCACCCGCCAGCCGCCGGCGATGTCGGCCGCGGGCGCGACGGCGGCCACGAAGAGATCGCCGCGGCCGGCGTCGTAGGCCACATGAATGTCGACGGCTTCACGGCCCGTCTGCCGCGCCGACGCGCGGGCGATGAGCTCGAAACCCGAGACGCCGATGAGCGTCGCCCCCGTCGCCCAGGCGATGGCCTTCGCCGTGGCAAGCCCGACCCGCAGCCCGGTGAACGATCCCGGCCCGCGGACCACGGCGACCAGCTCGGCATCGCGGGTCGACCAGCCCAATCTCGCCGCCATGGCATCGATCGCGGCCGCCAGCCGCCGCGCATGCTCACCGGCGGTGGGGAGCCGCTCCTCGGCGACCGTGCCGTTCGAGAGCGCGGCCACGGAACCGGCGGCAAGGCTCGAGTCGATGGCGAGTGTTTTCATGGGTAGGGCAGGGGGTGGGACTGCTTGACCGTCATTCAGGCCGTTGCGTAGAGTCACATGCTTTCCCAGACAATGCCAGGGCCCGCGAGCGGGATCGAGCACGAGTGAAGCGGGCCATCATCAGCGACGTTCACGGCAATCTCGAGGCGCTCCGCGCGGTGCTCGAGGATATCGACCGGCAGGGGGTGGACGCCATCTATTGCCTCGGCGATGTCGTCGGCTACGGCCCCAATCCGTGCGAATGCGCCACGATCGTCCGCGATCGCTGCAGCCTCGTGATCCTCGGCAACCACGACCAGGGGGCGCTCTTCGACCCGGACGGATTCAATGTCGGGGCGGAGAAGGCGATCCGCTGGACGCGGCAGCAGCTCGAACATCACGACCGGATGCCGAAGCACTCCGCGGATCGGCTCACCGACTTTCTCGGCGAGTTGCCGCGGATGCACACCGACGGCGACCTGCTCTTCGTGCACGGCTCCGCGCGGCGGCCGCTCGACGAATATGTCTTTCCGGAAGACATCTACAACCCGCTGAAGATGGAGCACATCTTCGAACTCGTCGGCCGCTACTGCTTCCAGGGGCATACCCACATTCCCGGCGTCTTCACGCCCGCGCCGGAATTCATCTCGCCCAACATCCCCGCCGGCAGCGTCGAATGCCGGCTGCCGCTGCCGCCCGGCAAGGCGATGGTGAACGTCGGCTCCGTCGGCCAGCCCCGCGACGGCGACCGCCGCGCCTGTTACGTGATCCTCGAAGACGACCAGGCCGTGCGGTATCGGCGGATCGAATACCCGTTCGACGTCACCTGCCGGAAGATCCACGCGATCGGCGACCTCGACAATTTCCTCGGCGACCGGCTCACTCAAGGCCGGTAAGGCCAAAGTAGACCGCTTCGTCCCGAAGCGGATCTCAACTGGCGTCGCACCGGCTCGGGGGCGGCAGAAGGTGCCTCGCGGTGTCCCTCGCGGACTCGGGCCAAATGCTCGTCACGCTTCCGCCGACCCCCTCGCCTTCGCCCAGCGGTGGGCGTGAGTTGGTTCGGTTTTGTGCTGCCGCGCTCTATACTGCCGTTTTCGCTTCTTCTTGGAATCATCCGTGGAACGCCGCTACATCCAGTTTGCCCTGATCTCGTTCGCGATCCTGCTCGGCAGCCAGGCGCTGCAGGCCTACCTGTTTCCGCGGCCTGCGCGGCAGCCGGCCAATGAAAACAAGCAGGGTGCCGCTGCGGCTCCGGCTCCGGCCGCGGCGACTGAAGCCGCCACAACTGCGGGCGAATCGTCCACGGCCGCGATCGCTGCGGCGCCCGCCTCGACGACCGACGGCGAGCGGCCTGCCGCCGGCCCGCGCGCCCGCCATGTGCTCGGCTCGCTCGATCCGGATTCGCCGGCACGGATGCTCGTCACCCTCACCAGCCGCGGCGCCGCCGTCGAGCGGATCGAACTCGCCGGCAAGCGGTATCTCGATCAGGATGATTGGTCCGGCTATCTCGGCCACCTGGCTCTCGAGGAGACGCCGTCGGGATGCCGGATCGGCATCGTCGGCGACGGCACCCCTGCGAAAGCCGCCGGCCTCGCGGTGGGAGACGTGATCGCCACGGTCGGCGGCACGGCCACGCCCGACCCAGAGACGCTTCTCAAGACCCTCGCCACGATGAAGCCGGGTCAACGGGTCGCCATCGAGGTCGTCCGCGATGGACGCACGGAGGCCCGCGACGTCGTTTTGGGCCGCCGGCCACTCGAGGTGGTGCGGCCTGAATATCGCACGCTTCCCATCGACGATCCGGATGGCCGGCCCCACGATCCGCTCTCGTTCCGGCTGTCGCTCGAGTCGCGGGACGGCGCACGGCGGGGTGAGCCCCTCGGCGAGATTCCGGGCCAGGAACTGGCCGACCGCGATTGGGTGGTGGAGAAGGCCGACGGCAACGGCGTGCGGTTCGCGACGGAACTGCCCGGCGGCCTCCGGGTCGCGAAGGAATACCGTCTGCTGGCCGATGGCCAGGATGGCTACCGCCTCGACCTCGTCGTTGAATTCGGCGCGGGCGACAGGGAGTCCCGCGTGGTCTATGCGCTCGACGGCCCGACCGGCCTGCCGACCGAGGGCTGGTGGTACACCGCCCGCGTGGCCCGCGACTGGGGCACCCTCGCGGTGCGCGACGTGGCGATGCGTTTCGTCGGCGAGCAGAGCACACTCGTGAGCGGCTTGAAACTGGCGGAGGCCGCCGTCGCACCCGCCGGCGACGCCATGCCCCCCGCCACCGCCGTCCGCGAGGAGAAGCCGCTCTCCTTCGCCGGCGTCGATGCGCTCTACTTCGCGTCGGCCCTGATTCCCGCGACCGAGGGCCCCGAGGCGCCCGCGCTCGAGGAGGTCCGGCCGCTGGTCGTCGGCGACGTGCCGGCCGCCGCCCGTCGCAAGCTCGTCGATGTCACCTGCCGGCTCGTCTCGCGCGAGGTCGCGGTTCCTCCCGGCGGCACGGTGAAGCATCGCTACGGCGTCTTCGCCGGGCCCAAGAAGCCCGAGTTGCTCGCCGCCTTTGGTGCTGACAAGGCGCGGATGGACGACCTCGTCTACTACGGCTGGTTCGGCTGGGTGGCCCGCCCGATGGTCGCGATCCTACACGCGATCCATGCACTCATAGGCAACTACGGCATCGCGATCCTGCTGCTCACGGTGATGGTCCGCGGAGCGATGTTCCCGGTCAGCCGCAAGCAGGCGCTCTCGTCGCAGAAGATGCAGGTGCTGCAGCCCGAGATGAAAGCGATCGCCGAGAAATACAAGAACGAGCCCGAGAAGCGGACGAAGGCCACGCAGGAGCTCTGGCGGAAGCACGACTACAACCCGATGGGCGGCTGCCTGCTCGTCTTTATCCAGATCCCGATCTTCATGGGGCTCTACCGGTCGCTGGCGACCGACGTCGAGCTGCGGCAGGCGCCGCTCTTCAGCTCGGCGATCCGCTGGTGCTCGAACCTCGCCGCGCCCGACATGTTCTACGACTGGTCGCGGATCCTGCCGGACTTCCTCGTCGCCCCCGAGGGCTGGCTGGGGCCGTTTCTCAACCTCTTCCCGCTGGCCACGATCGGGCTCTTCCTCTGGCAGCAGCACCTCTTCATGCCGCCCGCCGTCGACGAGCAGGCGCGGGTGCAACAGCAGGTGATGAAGTACATGATGTTTTTCATGGCGCTGATGTTCTTCAAGGTGCCGTGCGGATTGTGCGTCTACTTCATCGCGTCGAGCCTCTGGGGCATCGCCGAGCGGCTGCTGCTGCCGACGGCGGCGCCCGCGACCGCGGCGGCCGGAGCGGTCTCCGGCGGCGCGCCGGCGCCCACCCGCACGTTCGACGTGCCATTCGTGTCGGCGGGCAAGCCGAAGCCGCCGGCGGCCGACGCCGCGCGGCAGAAGCGCAAGGCCCGCAAGCAACGGTAGGACAGGCTTCAGCCTGTCACTGAAACCGGCTTCAGCCTGTCTTGTCCAAACCCCATGCGGCACCTTCCCGACGCGATCGACGCCCTGATCATTGCGCCGGCCACCGCGGGCGGCGCGGGCGCGCGGGCGATCGTGCGGATGGCTGGCGGCGGGCTCGACCGTCTGCTCGGCGCGCTCTTCACGCCCCAGCCCGGTGGAGGCTTTGCCAAGGCCGGCGAGCGGCCGCGGCTGGTCGCAGCGCGGCTGGGGCCCGTGCTTGCCGATGAGTGGGGCGAACTCGACCTGGAGATCCTCCACTGGCCCGGCCCCGCCGGCCCCATGGGAGGGCCGCTCGCGGAGGTTCAGCTACCGGCATCGACGCCGCTGGTCGATGCGGTGGTCGCGGAGGCGTGTCGCCACGGGGCACGGCTGGCTCGCGGCGGCGAGTTTTCGCTGCGAAGCTTCCTGGCTGGCCGGCTCGATTTGCTGCAGGCGGAGGCCGTGCTCGCCGTCGTCGATGCCCGTTCGCCCGCCGAGCTCTCCGCGGCGCTCGACCGGATGGCCGGCGGCGCGGGCCGCGAGCTCAAGGCCCTGCGCGATGCGATCCTCGATCTGCTCGCCGACATCGAGGCGGTGATCGACTTCTCCGACGAGCACGCCCCCGACGCGATCCCCGTCGCCGTCCAATCATTCTGGGGCGGTGTTGAAACGCGGTTGTCGGCCACGTCGGCCGCGCTCGAGGCGATCGCCAGCCGGCTCACCGCGCGTGATACGGGCGAGGCGGGGCGGCTGCCGCGGGTCGTGATCGCGGGTCCGCCCAACATCGGCAAGAGCAGCCTCTTCAACGCGCTCGTCGGCCATGAGGCGGCGCTCGTGGCCGACGAGGCGGGCACGACCCGCGACTGGATCGCGGCCCGGCTCGAGGAAGAGGGCGTGGCCTGCCTGCTCGTCGACGTGGCGGGCGTCGATGGAGGCACGGGGGAGGGGGCGATCGGCCGCGAGGCGGCAGCCCGGGCCGTGGCGGAGGCGGAGCGGGCCGATCTCGTCGTCGTCTGCCGCGACGCGGCGGATGGGCCTACGCGGGGAGATGGCAACCGGTTTCAAACCGCGCGAAAGATCGACGTGGTCACCAGGTGCGATCGCGCGCCGCACGCGCGTGTCGAGGCGATTCCCGAGCAGAGCGCCGCCTTCCGCACGAGCAGCCGCGACGGCACCGGCATCGACGGCCTGCGGCGGGCGATCCTGCGGGAAGTGGCAGCGCTCCCCGCCGCCTCGACCGGCGCGACCGTGCGGATGCGTGTGGGCATCGACGCTGCGCGGCAGAGCCTCGCCGCGGCCGCCACGATCGCCGAAGCGGCGCAAAAGGGAGCGGCCTGCGACGAGGCGATCGTGGCTGCTCATCTCGGCCGCGCGATCGCGGCGCTCGGCGAGGTAACCGGCGCCGAACTCGGCAACGACCTCATCGATCGAATCTTCGCTCGCCACTGCATCGGCAAGTGATGCGGTCTAATTTCGACAGGCACGGAGGCCTGTCCTACGGACGGAGGCGAGGGGGTCGGCGGAAGCGTGACGAGCGTTAGGAACTTTCGACCTTCTGGGGAATGAAGCTCCGTAGGTCGTCAGCGGAGAAAGTTCCTCCGCGAGGAACCTTCTGCCGCCCCCGAGCCGGTGCGATACGATTCGGATCCGCGCCGGGACGAACGGTCTATGCACCGCGCAGCACCGCGAGTACGCGCTGCATGTCGGCCGGCAGCGGCGCTTCGAAGAGGAGCCGGTCGCCCGTGGCGGGATGGTCGATCGCGAGGCTGGCGGCGTGGAGTGCCTGCCGCTCGATGAGCGGCGGGCCTGCCGGACCGCCGAAGAACGAGCGATCGATCACCGTGCGGCCGCTGTAGAGGCCGTCGCAGAGCACCGGGCTGCCGATGGCCGCGAGGTGGACCCGGATCTGGTGCGTGCGGCCCGTCTTCGGAGTCACCCGCACGAGCGCCGCCCGGCCAAACCGCTCGAGCACCTCGAACCGCGTCACGGCCTCGCGGCTCGTGGAGTGGTCGTGGCGCACGGCCATCTTCTCACGCTGATAGGGATGGATGCCGATCGGGAGATTGATCTCGTCGCGGTCGAACTGCGGCTGCCCCTGCGTGATCGCGAGATACGTCTTTTCCACCGAACGCCGCTCGAACTGCTTGGCGAGCCGGTGATGGGCCTCTTCCGTGCGGGCCACCACGATCACGCCGCTGGTATCGCGGTCGAGGCGATGCACGATGCCGGGCCGCGTCGGGCCGCCGGTCGTCGAGAGCCCGCCGGCGGCGCCGTCGGCCGTGCGACGCTCGAGATGCCACTTGAGCGCCCCGGCCAGCGTGCCCTTCCAGTTGCCCTTCGCCGGATGCACGACCATGCCCGCGGGCTTGTCGATGGCCGCCATCCACTCGTCGAGATGAAGGAAGTCGAGCGGAATCTCCTCGGCATCGGGGCCGGCGCGTGGCGGCTCCGGCACTCGAAAACAGACGAGCGAGCCCGGCCGCAGTTTCACCGAGGCCCGGGCCACGACGCCATCCACCCGCACCGCGCCCTTGTCGATCGCGCGGGCGAGAAACGAGCGGCTCTGCCCGGGAAACTCGCGGGCCAGAAACACATCGAGGCGAAGGCCGGCCGCAGCCTCGTCCACCGTCCACGTCACCTCTTCGCCGGCCTGCGGCTGACGGGGGGGCGGCGTGTCCAGGGGCTTACTCCCGCAGGAGCTCACTCCTGCTTGTCTTTGGGTTTGTCTTGTGGCTTGTCGGCTGGCGGCGTCTGGTCTGCCGATGGTGCCGGCTTCTGTGGCGGCGGCACGATCTTTTGCGCCGCAAACCAATCATACCACTGCCGGGAGGATTCCCGACCGAGTTCCGCTGCGTGGTCGGCGGCCATTTGAGCGAGCGCCCCGTTGGGGAATTCCGCCGCGACGGCGGCATAGCCACGGCGTGCATCGTCGAGCTGGCCCAGGCTCTCGCGAGCCTTCGCGAGCCCAAACGTGGCCCGCTCCGCCAGCATGCCGGATGGCCTCGCGGCGAGGATCGCGCTGTAGAGATCGACGGCGGCCTGGAGCCGCGGCGGAGCGCGGTCCTTGTCGGCAAAGAGCAATTCGGTGCCCTCGGTGAGGGCCATGTCGGCGAGCACCAGCCGCGACCAATCGGCCGCCGGCGTTCCCGGATAGCGGCGGATCACCTCGTCGAACGACTGCACCTCGCCGCTGGAGAGGCCGGCGAGATAGGCATCCCAGCTCTGTGACCGCGTGGCGGCCGACTGCGACGAGACGAGCACCCAGCCGATCGCCGCGAGCAGGAGCCCGGCCGCCGCGAGCAGGAGCGTGTTCATGTGGGGCCGCAGGCGGTCGATGAATTCGATCGTCTTCTCGGCCAGGTCGTTGTCGCGGATTTCCGGATCGGCGTGCAACTCCTCCACGCCGAAGCCGTGCTCGTGCTCTTGATCGTGCTCACGATCATGCTGGTGGTGCCGGTTGCCCGAATGCCTGCCGCGCGTCGCCATGAATGACTCCTTCCGGATGGAATCGGGCAAATAGAAACTTCCTCACCGAATGCGTCAAGGTGATCACCGCGCGGCGGCGCGAGGCCCCGTGTGGTACATTCCCGCTCGCCCGCTCTTCTTCGTGGAAAACCGCCCGATGCAACTGAACCCGGCCCAGTCGCAGGCCGTCAACGCCCCGGTCGGGCCGCTGCTCGTGCTGGCCGGCGCCGGCACCGGGAAGACCCGCGTGGTCATCGCCCGCATCGGCCATCTCGTGCGCCGGGGCGCCCGCCCCTCGCGGATTCTCGCCGTCACGTTCACCAACAAGGCGGCCCGCGAGATGCAGGCCCGCGCCGGCAAGCTCCTCGGCAAGTCGGGGGACGAGCAGCCGGAGATTTCCACGATCCACTCGCTCTGCGTTCGCATCTTGCGGCGGCATGCGACGGTGCTCGGCTACCCCGCGCGGTTCGCGATCATCGACCGCGGCGAGCAGGAGTCGATCGCCCGCAAGGTGCTCAAGGAGCTCAAGGTGGCCGAGGCCGTGTTGCGGCCGGGCGATCTCATCGACCGGATCAGCCGCTGGAAGAGCGCGGCCGTCCGCCCCGACTCCGCGTTCGACACGATCGCCGCCGACGCCCCGGAAGCCTGGACGCTCGCCGCGGCGGGCTACCGCCGCTACCAGCACGCCCTGCGGACGGCCGGCGCCGTCGATTTCGACGACCTCCTGCTCGTGGTCGAAGAGCTCTTCACGAACCACGAAGAGGTCCGCCGCGCCGAGGCGGGGCGATTCGACCACATCCTCGTCGACGAATACCAGGATACGAGCGGCATCCAGGAGCGGATCCTCACGGCGCTCGCCCGCGATCACAAGAGCCTCTGCGTGGTGGGAGACGACGACCAATCGATCTATGCCTGGCGCGGCGCGCAGATCTCCCACATCCTCGAGTTTCCGCAGCGCTGGCGCGGGGCGACGGTGGTACGGCTCGAGGAGAACTACCGCTCGACGCCGGAGATCATCCACGCCGCCAACCAGCTCATCTCCTGCAACACCCGCCGCCACGGCAAGACGCTCATCTCGAAGGCGGCCTCGGGGCTGCCCCCGGCGGTCGTGCAGGCGCAGGACGAGCTCGACGAGGCCCGGCGCGTGGTGAGCGACGTCGAGGGGCGGCTGCGGGAGGGGGAGGTGGCGCCGAGCGAGGCCGTGATCCTCGTGCGCACCGGCGAGCAGACTCGCGTCTTCGAGCAGGAGCTGCGGCGGCGCAGCATCCCCTACGAACTGATCGGCAGCCGCTCCTTCTTCGACCGCCGCGAGGTGAAGGACGTGATGTCGTTTCTGCGGCTGCTCGTGGATCCCGACGACGACATGGCGCTGGCGCGGATCGCCAACGTGCCGCCGCGCGGCGTCTCCGCGCATGCGCTCGACCAGGCCCGCACCGCCGCGGCGGCCGCGGGCACGAGCGTCTGGCAGGAGCTCGTCGCCGCTCGCGCGGCCGGCCGGCTCTCGTCGGCGGCCGCGGGGGGCGTCGCGGCCCTCGAGCGGCTCGTCGCCCTCGGCCGGCCCAGTCAGCCGCAACCGGCCGGCGACATCCTGCGGGCGCTCCTTGCGGCGACCGGCTACCAGCAATTCCTCGCCAAGGAATACGACGACCCGACCGAGCAGGAATCGCGGTGGAACTACGTCGAGGAGCTCGTCAACGCGCTGGCCGAACATGAGCGCACGCACCGCGGCAAGGGGGACTTCGCCCACACGGTCCGGGAGTTTCTCGACGACCTCGTGCTCGACGTCAAGGAAGCGGAGCGTTTTCAAGACGACAAGCCGCGGGGCAACGTGCTGCGGCTGATGACGCTGCACGCGGCCAAGGGGCTCGAGTTCGACCAGGTCTGGATGGTGGGCATGGAGGAGGGGCTTTTGCCCCATCATCGCTCGCTCGGCGACGGGCTCGAGGCGATCGCGGAGGAGCGGCGGCTCTGCTACGTTGGCGTGACCCGCGCGAAGAAGCGGCTCTCGCTCTCGCTCTGCCTCACGCGGATGAAGTGGGGCAAGAGCCGCCCCTGCCGCCCGAGCCGGTTTCTCTACGAACTCACCGGTCAGGCCGACAAATTCACCGAGCAGCCCCCCGAGCCCGAACGGGCCACGGCCGGCAAAAAGCCCCGCCCGCGCGGCACACGCACCGCACGGAAGTGAGGCGGAAGCGGGTCTCCAGGCGACAGGCTGAAGCCTGTCCTACTAGAACGGGAGGCTTCGGGTGACCCGTGCCCCGGGAGCCGGCGTATGCTGACAAGCGCAGCCAGGATGGCGGAGCGCGGTCAGCATCCGAGTGAGCGAAGGACAGGATGTCCGTAGCGAACGTCCGGCGACGGGGTACGGGGCACCCGAAGCCGGCGCGCTATCCAAGCACGTCGTCGTCCTCGCCGAGGAGGAGCATGGCGCGGGGGAGCGTCGAGTCGATGACCCGCGAGAGGGCGATCACGAAGCCATCCGGCCCGTCGCGCCAGCCGCCCTGCAGGAGATACGCCTTCGCGAAGGCCGTCGCGCCGCGCCAGGGCATCGTCCACGCGCTCGTGCGCTGCCCCTTCCCGCGCATGACGCCCGCCTTCAGCCGGGAATATCGGATCGACCGGAGCAGCACGGCCGCGGCGTTCTCGAAGCTGTAGTGGAGGATCGATCCCGGCAGCAGTTGCGGCGGTCGCGACGCGCGGACCTCCTCGTGCACGGCCTGCGGCGTGAAGCCGGCGGTCGTGCGGTTGAAGAGCCGCAGCACCTGCTCGCCGCCCCACGGCCCGTGTCGCACCTCACGGCGGCCGATGAACGTGCGGCGCCGGAGCGACCAGCAGCCGCTCGGATCGCCGAGGTCGAGGCGGGCGATGGCGTGAGCCGCGGCGTCATCGAGCACCTCGTCGGCGTCGAGCGAGAGGATCCAGTCGTGGGCGGCCAGTTCCACGGCCCGGCGCTTCTGCGGCCCGTAGCCGAGGAAGGGCTGCTGCTCCACGCGGGCGTCGGCGGCCTGGGCGATCTCCACCGTGGCGTCGGTCGAGCCGGAGTCGAGCACGAGCCGTTCGGCGCAGAAGGAAACGCTCGAGAGCGTCGCGGCGATGCCCTTGGCGGCGTCTCGCGTGATCACCACGGCCGAGATCGGCAGCCTGTCGCGGGCGGTCGCCGTCATGGCTGCGGGCCGTCGTCAGGATCGCCCATGGGGAAGGCGGTCTGTCCCCGATCCGCGCCTTCGGCAGCCTCCTCGAGCGGAAACTCGAGCGTGAATGTGCTGCCCTCGCCCGGCACGCTCGTGGCTCGGATGTCGCCGCCATGCTCGCGCAGGATTTTCCGGCTCACGGTGAGCCCGAGGCCGGTGCCGCGGGAGCCCTTCGTCGATACGAAGAGGTTGAAGACCGTCGCGAGTGTCTCGGCATCCATTCCCTGGCCGTTATCGGAGATGACGATCCGCACGAGCTTCGCCTCGCGGTCGGCGAAGACGCGGATCTCCACGAAAGGATCCGGCCGATTCTCCACCGCGTCGAGCGCATTGCTCACGACGTTGAGCACTGCCCGGGAGATGCCATCGGGGTCGAAGATCAGCCAGGGGAGGTCGTCGGGCGGGCTCCAGCGGATCGTCGTGCCGGACTCGTCGGCCCGCTGCTGCACGGTCTCGACGATGTCGGTGACGAGCGCCGCCAGATCGGACGGCACGGGGTCGGGCTCGCGCTCCTTGCTGAAGGAGAGCATGTCCATGACGAGCGACGAGATCTTGTTTTGATTGCGGGTGACGATGTCCCAGCCCTTGCGGAGCACCGCCAGGTCTTCGTTTTCGAGACCCATCTCCACGAGATAGCTGCCGCCCCGGATCCCCTGCAGGATGTTCTTGATGTGGTGGGAGAGCGTGGCGATCGTCTGCCCCACACCCGCCAGCCGCTCCGACTGCACCATCGCGGAGTAGTAGGTCGTGTCTTCGACGGCGAGGGCCGCCTGGTGGGCGATCGCGATCATGAGCTTGAGGTGTTCGTCGGAGAACCGCCGCTGACCGGTCTCGATCGACTCCGTCAGCGGCACCATCGTGTCGACGTAGATCACGCCCACGGTGCCGTAGCGGCCCTTCATCGGCACGCAGATCGCCTCGCGGATGCCCGACCGCAAGACGCTGTTGCCCGAGCTGAAGCGGTCGTCGTCCTGGGCGTCGCTCGTGAGCACGCCCTCGCCGCGATCGAGCACATAATCGAGGATCGTGCGGCTGATCGCCATCGAGGTGTTGTCGCCCACCTTGCGGTCGCGGCGGGCCTTCGTCTTGAGCTGCCGCGTCTCGGAGTCGAGCAGCATCACGCAGCCGCGGTCGGCGCCCACCCATTCGAAGACGAGCTGCAAGACGCGGCCCAGGAGCTCGTCGATGTCGAGCGTGTGGCTCACGGCCATGGCCGTGCGATACATCACCTGCACGTTGCTGCGGGCCCGCGCGAGCCAGCGGTTTTGCGTGTCGTCGGGGGAGAAAAGGCCGATCTCGTCCTCGTCCTCGCGGATGGCCCGCACGATCCGCGAGGCTTCGTGGGCGTCGGGGGGCACGATGTCCACCGTGCCGGCCGAGGGAATCGCATCGTCCTTCGAATAGACGAGGATGGTGCGGCCGATCTGGATCTGGTCGCCGCTCGAGAGTTCCGCCCGCTCCACCTTGCGGTTGTTGAGGTAGGTGCCGTTGGAGCTCTTCAGGTCGCCGACGACGAAGCCCTGGCCCACGCGGCGGATCTCCGCGTGGCGACGGGAAACCTCGTTGTCGTCGAGCCGAACGAGGTTGCCCGACTCGCGGCCGATGGTCACTGCCCCCTCGTGGGCGGCGAGGTCGTAGCGGGCCCCCTTATTGAAGCCCTGGATGACGAACAGCGATGGCACGGACGACACGCTCCTGCGATTTCCTGAATGCCGAGCGATTTTGGCACACGCGCCGCCCCGCGGGAAGCGGATAGAATTGGTTTCGACCAGCTTCCGCTCCAATTGCGAGGGTTCCATGAGTTTGGGTCGAGCGTTTCTCACTGCGGCCGCCGGTTTCGTCATGCTGGTGGCCCCCGCTGTGGCTCGTGGACAGGCCGCCGAGGGTGGGGCCGATGATCCCGCCGCGCTCGTGGGCCGGCTGCGGGCTGCCGTCGAATGGCTCGCCGCGCCCGAGCGCGAAGGGCGCGGGCCGGGCACGAAGGGCATCGACCAGGCCGCCGAGTGGGTCGCCGCAGAGCTCGCCGCGGCCGGCCTCGACACCACCGTCGTCGGCGAAAGCCCCTACCAGCCATTTCCGATGACGCTCGAGGCGAAGCTCGGCGCCGCCGACGCCAACACGGCCGAACTCGTGGGGCCGGCCGGGTTGGATGGCGAGCCCGTGCGGCGGCCGCTCGAACTCGGCAAGGATTTCACGCCGCTGGCCGCCGGCGGATCGGGGCCCTTCGACCTGCCGCTCGTCTTCGCCGGCTTCGGCATCACGGCGCCGAAGGAAGCCTACGACGACTACGCCCCGCTCGGCCCCGGCGGGGCGAAGGGGGCCGCGGCGATCGTGCTCCGCCAGGAGCCGCAAAAGGACAACCCGCACAGCGTCTTCGACGGCAACCAGGCCTCGCAATACGCCGCGCTCTCGCGGAAGGTGGCCAATGCCTCGGAGCACGAGGCGGGCGGCCTGATCTTTTGCAACGACGCGTCGGCCACGGACGACGCCCTCATGGCATTCACCCGCGCCGGCGACGGTTCCGATCGCCGCACGATGCCGGTGCTCCAGCTGCGGCGAGGGGTGGTCGATGCACTCGTGAAGGAATCGCTCGGCAAGGACCTGGCGACGATCGAGAAGACGATCGACGAGAAGCTCGAGCCGCAGACCTCGCCGCTGGCCGGCTGGCGGATTCGCGGCCGGGTGACGATCGAGCGGACCGAGACGGAAACGAAGAACATCCTCGCCATCCTGCCCGGCAAGCCCGGGGCGAAGGAGACGGTCGTGCTCGGCGCCCACTACGATCACCTCGGCTATGGCGGCGTCAATTCGGCGGCCCCGGGCGATACCGCCGTGCATCACGGCGCCGACGACAACGCCAGCGGCACCGCGATGCTCGTCGAGGTAGCGCGTCGGCTCGCCGCCGAGGCCGCGGCAAAGGGGCCCTTTCCGCGCAACATCCTCTTCGCCTCGTTTTCCGGCGAGGAGCGGGGCCTGCTCGGCAGCGCCCATTACACGGCCAACGCCGCCGTGCCGCTCGCGGAGACGGTCGCCATGGTCAATCTCGACATGGTCGGCCGTCTCGACGGCAACAAGGTGATCGTCCACGGCACCGGCACGGGCACCGGCCTCGACGCGCTCGTGGATCGGCTCATCGGCGCGCACGCCTTCGAGGTGGCGAAGGAGCCGGGCGGCTTTGGGCCGAGCGACCATTCGAGCTTCTACGCGCGAAAGATCCCGGTGCTGCACCTCTTCACCGGCTCTCATTCTGATTACCACCGGCCGACCGACACCGCCGAGAAGATCAACTACGACGGCATGGTGAGGATCACGGCGCTCGTCACCGACGTGATCCGCGAACTCGCCACGGCCCCCGAGCGGCCCGCCTACATCGAGGTGGCCTCGAAGATGTTCGCCCGCGGCGGCGACCGGCCCTACTTCGGCAGCATCCCCGACTTCGGCAAGCCCGGCAAAGGCTACGCGATCACCGGCGTGACGAAAGACTCCCCCGCCGCCCGCGGCGGCCTCAAGGGGGGCGACATCATCGTGCGGCTCGGCGACAGCGCCGTGACCGGCCTCGAAGATTTCGACAGCGCCCTGCGGAAGCACAAGGGGGGCGACACGGTGCCCGTCGTCGTCCTGCGCGACGGCGCGGAGGTCAAACTCGACGTGGTCCTCGACCCGCCGCGGTAGGACAGGCTTCAGCCTGTCATCAATCGGCATCAACTCGCCCAACCCGGCTTCGGGCGACCCGTACCCCGTCGCCGGACGCTCGCTACGGGCATCCTGCCCTTCGCTCGCTCGGATGCTGACTGCGCTTCGCCATCCTGGCTGCGCTGGTCAGCATACGCCGGCTCCTGGGGTACGGGGCACCCGAAGCCTCCGTCAGCGATTTATTCAGAATGCGGGGAGGCACAAACCCGTACGAAACACTCATTCTTCGCGGGGTTTTTGCCCTTGAACCTCCAAGGGGCGCCTGACATGATCCCGCCCGCTGCGGTCGCCCCGCACGCCCCGAGATTCAATTCAAAGCAAGATTCAATTCCAAGCAAGGAGTGCTTTCCGTGAAGTCGCAACTGGCAAGCGTCGTCTGTGTGGGCCTGTTGGCCGTGGTCGAAGTGTCCGCGTTTGCCCAGGTGCCCGGCCAGATTCCGGCCGCGCAGGCTCCTGCCGCCCAGGCGCACTCCGCCGGCCCGGCGACCGCCGTCGCCGTCATCGACGTCGGCTACGTCTTCAAGAACCATGCTCGCTTCAAGGCGGCGATGGACAAGATGAAGGACGAGGTCATGGCCGCCGAGAACGGCCTCAAGTCAGAGCGTGACCGGATCAATGGCCTCATGGAGCAGATCAAGGGCTTCAATGTGGGGACCCCGGAATACAAGAAGCTCGAGGCCGAGATCGCCAAGGCGCAGGGCGATTTCAACGTCAACGCCCAGTTGCAGAAGAAGGATTTCATGGACCGCGAGGCGAAGGTCTATCTGCAGGTCTACACCGAGATCGAGAAGGCGGTGGAGCAGTTCGCCCGCGAGCACCGGATCGCCGTGGTGCACCGGTTCGATGGTGAGCCGGTCGACAACAGCGACCGCAACCAGATCCTGCGTGGCATCACCAAGCCGATCGTCTACCTGGAGCCCGGCATCGACATCACGCCGGACGTCCTCAAGATGCTCAACGGCCCGGCCGTGGCGGGCGCCCAGCAGCCCCGCACCCGCTAGTCGTCCGCACCCGGTTCCAGCCGTCCTGCGGGCTTCGTCATGCCTCACCATTCACCCGCGCGGTCGCAACAGACCCTCCGTCGGCCGGCGCTTGTCGCCGGCCGCGGCTATTGGAGCGGCCGTGAGATCCGCGTCGAGTTGCATCCCGCCCCGGCGGGCACCGGCGTGGTCTTCGTCCGCGGCGATCTCGTGCCGGCGGTGCGGATTCCGGCGGCGCTCGAGAGCCGCGTGGATGCGGTGAATAGGACCAATCTCGTCGCGGCCAACGCGCGGCTCGAGATGGTGGAGCACCTCATGAGCGCGCTTGCCGGTTTGCAGGTCGATTGCTGCCTCGTGCGGGTGGATGCCGAGGAGATGCCCGGCCTCGATGGCTCGTCGCGGGCCTTCGTCGAGGCGATCGACGGGGCGGGGGTCGAGGATCTCGGTGCGCCCGTCGATCCGATCGTGGTGCGGGAGACCGTGCGTGTGGGCGATGGCGACGCCTGGATCGAGGCCTCGCCGCCGCGGTTCCCCGGGCTTTCGGTCGACTATTGCCTCGACTACGGCGCCGGGCCGATCGGCCGCCAGGAGCTCTCGCTGCGGGTCACCCCGGAGTCATACCGCAGCGAGCTGGCCGCGGCGCGGACGTTCATCTCGACCACCGACGCCGAGCGGCTGCGGGCCGCGGGCCTCGGGCTCGAGGTCTCGACCAAGGATCTCGTCGTCTTCGGGCCCGACGGCCCGGTGGACAATCCCCTGCGCTGGCCTGACGAATGCGTCCGCCACAAGGTGCTCGACCTCGTCGGTGATCTCTCGCTCGCCGGCCGGCCGATCCACGCGCATGTCACCGCGAGCAAAAGCGGTCACCGGCTCAATGCCGAGTTGGCGGGGCGGCTGCTCGCCGCCGCGGTGGAGCAGCGGCTGGGAGTGCCGGACTGATGCCTGACATCCATCCCACCGCGATCATCGAGCCCGGCGCGAGGATCGCTTCCGACGCGGTCGTCGGCCCGTATTGCCTCGTCTCCGGCCACGCCGAGATCGGGAGCGAGACGGTGCTCTCGAACCACGTCACGATCCTCGGCGACACGCGGATCGGCGATCGCAATCAGATTCATGCCAACTGCGTGATCGGTGGTGAGCCGCAGGACCTGAGCTATCAGGGCACGCGGACGCGGGTCGTGATCGGCGACGACAACATCATCCGCGAGGGGGTGACGATCAATCGGGCCACCGAGAAGGAGTCGGGCGAGACGACGATCGGCAACGCCAACTTTCTCATGGCCTGCTCCCACGTGGCCCACGATTGCCGCGTCGGCGATCATGTGATCCTCGCCAACGGAGTGCTTCTGGGCGGCCATGTGCGGGTGCATTCCCATGCGTCGCTCTCCGGCGCTGTGGCGGTGCACCATTGGGCCACGATCGGCAGCTGGTCGTTCGTCGCGGGGCTCTCGCGGGTGTTGCACGACGTGCCCCCGTTCATGCTCTGCGAGGGCATGCCGGCGCGGCCGCGGTGCATCAACGTCGTGGCGCTGAAGCGCGGCGGCTTCGGGCCGGAGGCGGTCGATGCGATCACCGAGGCCTACCGTCTGCTCTACCGGGCCAAGGTCGGCCTCAAGAGCGCGGCCGAGATCCTGCAATCGCAGGGCATGCTCCTGCCGCCGGTGTCGCAACTGATCGAATTCTTGACCAATCAACAGGAAGGGCGGCACGGACGCGCCCGCGAACGAAGGAGGGCTGCATGACGAGGCTGAAAGTTGCGGTGGTGGGCTGCGGGCATCTGGGGACGATCCACGCCCGGCTCTTGGCTGGCCGCGACGACGTGGAGCTGGTCGCCGTCGTCGATCCATCGCCGGAGGCGCGGTCGCGCGTGGCCGAGGCGCATGGCTGCCAGGCCGTGGCCGAGCCCGCGGGGCTCGTCGGGCTCGCGCAGGCGGCCGTCGTCGCCGCTCCGACTGGCCTGCACGCCAGGGTGGCGGTGCCGCTCCTCGAGGCCGGGCTCGACCTGCTCATCGAGAAGCCAATCGCCGCGACCGTCGAAGACGCGCGGGCGATCGTGACCACCGCCCGACGCCACGGCCGCGTCGTCGCCGTGGGGCACGTGGAGCGATTCAACCCCGCCTGGAAACTCGCGGTCGAGAAGGTGGGCCGCCCGGTGGCGATCGAGTCGGCCCGGCTCGCCCCCTTCACGTTTCGCTCGATGGATGTGGGCGTGGTGCACGACCTGATGATCCACGACATCGATCTCGTACTCTCGCTCGAGCCCGGCCGGCTCGAGCATCTCGAGGCGCATGGCCTCTCGGCGACCGGCGGCCACGAAGACGCGGTGCGGGCGCGGCTCGTCTTCTCGTCGGGGCTCGTCGCCGACCTCACGGCCTCGCGGATCAGCCCCACCTTGCGGCGGGCCGTCTCCATCTGGTCGGCCGAGGGGATGGCATCGGTCGACTTCAACGCCAAGACGGTCGAGGTGATCACGCCCTCCGCCGACGTCCGCACCGGTCGGTTCGTCGCCGCGGACGTGCCGCCGGGGGACCGCGCCGCCCTCAAGGATGCCTTCTTCACGCAGGTGCTCCCGCGCGAGACGCTGCCCGTGCCCGACGCCAACGCGATCGCCTGCGAGCACGACGACTTCCTCAACGCCATCCGCACCGGGCGGGCGCCGCTCGTGCCGGCGTCGGCCGGCGCCGCGGCGCTCGAGATCGCCAATCGCGTGATCGACACGCTCGTCTGCACCCGGTTCGGCGACGCCACCCCGACCGTGCCGCTCGCGCCCCGGTCGAATAACTTCCCGGCACGGCGCAAGACGGCCTGAGGCCGCAGGGTTTGCCGGATCGTCATCAACGCCATCTCTCGGCGGCCCGCAAGAGCGGGCCGACTGGCGGCGGCCGCTCTCCACGGCCGATAGACCGGTGGGAGGGGCGGACCGATGGGACGTGCGGCGATTCTTTTCGTGGGCCTCCTCACGCTCGCGTCAAACGCGGCGTCGCAAGAACTCGATTTCCGGATCCACGATTTCGACGGCGTCGCTTCGCTCGCCGCGTCGCTCCGCAAGAGCGACTTCGAAGTGAATGACGAGGCGGAACGGCTCGGCCTGGTGGTGAAGGGGCCGACGGCCCCCGAGCAGGCACAGCAGCCGGTGCTTGCGCAGATCAAAAGCCGGATCGAGGGGATCGACATCACGGCCGGCATGCAGGCCGACCGCAGCATGATCCGCGAGGGGCCGGCGCAGTGGGTCGGCGGCCTGGGCATGGCTGCGGAGCACGACCTTGGCCGCCATTCAATCGAACTCCGCACGACGGTGGGGCAGAACGACCAGTGGGGCGCGATCGGCCTGGAGGTTGGTCCGCGGCTCGAGCGCCGTCTGCCGGGCGGCCTCCTCTTCGTGATCGACGGCAAGGCGGAGGCCCGCACGCTTCCGGCGGATCCCGCCATCGGCAGCCAGTCGCTCCCCGGGCAGGCTAACGACAGCGGCCTCGGCATGATCGGCCTGACCGGCCGCACGGGCCTGGTGCGGTAGAGCGTTCTAGGCCAAGTCGCGGTTTTGGAAGAGCACGAGGGCCACGAGCAAGGCCACGGCCGAATAGAGGCCCGCGTAGAGCGCGGCCCAGGCGAGATAGCTCCACGGCACCGGCACGCCGCCGACGACGGCCGCCTCGATCGTGAAGTGCTCGAGCACCGGCAGGATCGTCGCGAACAGCTGCCCCACGAATCGCACGATCGCAAACTTGCCCACGCTCGACTGCACGATGAGCGGCACGAGGTGGCCGAGGGCGTAGACGGTGAAGCAGATGATCAGGTTCGGCACCATGCCCAGCCGCGTGGAGACCGCAAGGCTCACCGCCGCCAGGAGGATCGTCTCCAGGAGCGAGAGCACGAGGCCCGGCACGACCGTGATCATCTCGTCGGCGCAGTCGCGCCAGATCGGATCGACCTTGGCCCCCTCGCGGGCGTCGTAGACCACCTTCAGGCTCGTGGTCGCCATGAGCACGCTGCCGAGGATCAGGAAGACGAGCAGGGCCACCAGCGCGAGCCCGGCGAACTTGCCGAGGATGAATTGCGGCCGCGTGAGCGGCTTCGAGAGCACCGTGAGCGCCGTGCGGCCCTCGATCTCGTCGGCCACGGCCACGCTCGCCGTCCAGACGACGACGAGCAGTGCGAGCACCTTGATGAGCGTGAGGCCGCTATCCTTGAGCATCTTCACGTCTTCGCCGAACGTGTTGTAAGGGATGACGATGAAGGCCAGGAGCAGGACGGCACCGACGATCAGCGCCACGGCGAAGACGGGCTGCCCGATCGCCTCCTTGCAGGTGGTCGAGGCGACGGCGGCGATCCGCCGGGGCACGAGCCGGAAGAGCGCGTAGGCCGCCGCGATGGCGAGGATCACCGCCGTCGTCCACGGCAGGATGCCGGCCTGCGGAAACTCGGCCGCAAGCCGGCTGCGCACCCGGAGCTGCACCGGCTGATCCGATGCATTGGTGGCCTCGAGCTTCGCCCGCTGCCCGAGGAAGGGGCTCGTCGCGCCGGTGGCGCGGGTCCACGTCCATGGTGTCGCAGGGGTGAGATCGACGTCGGGCACCTTCACGAGCGCGAAGCCCTCGATCGGCTGCTGCGTGCGGACGGTGAGCGGGGCGTCGCTTTCGAGCGTGATCGACTCGATCTCCTGCGGCCGCAGGTCGAGCTGGATCTCCTGGAGCGTGGCCCGCGGCAGCACGGTGATCGATCGGTCGAAGTCGTTGGCTGACACGAGCCGCTGCAGGGAGCGACCGATCTGCCCAAGCGGCACGAGCGGCGTAAACGCGATCGCAAGCGCCGCCAGGCCGAGGAGCAGCCAGGCGAGCGGTCCGGCGAATCCGTCGCCGAGGCTGAGCTTCGCCTCCGCGGCGGCCCGCGGCCGCACCGCGGCGAGCAGGGCCCACGCGAGCAGGATTCCCGCGATGGCAATGAGGGCGCCCATGCCGACGAGCCAGATCGGCGGCAGGGCGATCAGCCAGCGGTTGGCGAAGAGCGGGGCCATAGGCTCGCTATTGTGCCGCGGAACGGCCCGTTGCGGAAGCGCCGGCGTCGAGCGGCCCGGCCAAAACGGTGGCGCTCGGGCCGTGGGGGGGCCAGCGATCGAGCACCCGGTGGACGTCGTCGAGCGAGAGCCCCTCGACGATCCGGAGGTCGTCGGCCACGCTCCGGTAGCCGCCCATGTGGGCCCATTCGAGCCCCACGCCGAAGAGCCGCCGTCGCGGCCGCTCGCCGCCGAGCACGACCCTTCCGGCCAGCTTGTTGCGGGCCTGCTCGAGCTCGCCTCGCGGGATTCCGCCCGTGGCAGCCTCCCGGTAGACCTCGTCGATCCGGTCGAGCAGGGGCACGACATCTTCGGCATCGCAGGAGAGCTGCGTGGCGAAGAAGCCGGCGTCGAGGAAATCGTGGTGGTGGCAGGAGGCATGCTCCGCCTCGCCGGAATCGACGAGCGCCCAGTAGAGGCGGCTTCCCGACTCGTCGCCCAAGAGCACCGCCAGCAGCTTCGCCGCATAGCGGTCGTCATCGTCTCCGGCGGGGCCGGCCGACATCCGCACCGCGTATTCGAGCGTGGCGGCGGGCCGCGTGATGTGCTCGATCGTGGAGGCGCGCCGGGGCGGCCGCGGCTCCTGGGGCTGCCGCCGCTCGGCCGCAGGCTGCGGCTCCCAGTCGCCGCAGAGCCGCTTGGCCGATTCGACGAGCGCCGGAAAATCGACGGCGCCGGTCGCGGCGAGCACGATGTTGCCCGGCGCGTAGCGGCGGCGGTGGTAATCGCGCATCGCCTCCACCGGAAGCGCCTCGATCGACTCGACCGTCCCGAGCACGCTCCGCGCGAGCGGGTGGCGGCCGAAGAAGGCCGCGCGGCAACGGTCGTCGGCGCCGAAGGGGGGCTGGTCGTCGTACATCCGGATCTCCTCCAGGATGACGAGTTTCTCCGTCGTGAAGTCTTCCTCGCGCAGAGCCGGCCGCATCATCCGCGCCAGGAGCGACACGACCTCCTGCTGCTGCTCGGGCAGCACCGCGGCGTGGTAGACGGTGTCTTCCTCGCTCGTGAAGGCGTTGGCGCTCGCGCCCATCCAGTCGAAGCGGCGGTTGATCTCGTCGCCGGAGAGGTCGTGCGTGCCCTTGAACACCATGTGTTCGAGGAAGTGGCTCACGCCCCAGAGGGCGTCGTTCTCGTCGCGGGCGCCCGTCTTCACGAAGAAGCCGATGCTCGTGGAGAGGGCGCCGTCGGTGACCTCGGCGATCACGTCGAGCCCGTTGTCGAGCCGTTCATGCAGAAACTTCATGCGGCACCTCCAGCGGCTCCCGGCCGAGCGAGACGACGGACAGATCGCGGACCGGATTGGCGGCGAGCCAGGCCTCGATCGAGCCCACGCCGAGCCGGTCGTAGCGGGCGAGTTCCTCGCCGAGCGTCCGCATGCTGCCGAGGTGATACCACTGCCGCGCAATGGCGCCGGCCCGTGCCGCGCTCGACTCCTGCTGCATCACCAGACCGCTCTTGGCCCGCGCCTTCACGCGGTCGAGCTCGGCGGCCTCGATCGTGCCGGGCAGGCGGTGGATCTCGGCGAGCATCACGTCGAGCGTTTGTTGCGCGCGGGCGGCGCTCGTGCCCGAATAGCAGATGGCGGCGGCACAGTCGCGCAGGGTCTGGTAGCCGGCCGACACGCTGTAGCAGAGCCCGCGCCGCTCGCGGACCTCCGAGAAGAGCCGCGAGCTCGAGCCGCCACCGAGGATCGCCAGCGCCGCCGTGGCCTCGTAGGAATCGTCGCTGCGGTAGGGCGGGGCCGACCAGGCCACCGCGATGTGGGTCTGCTGGGAATCGTGGGGCACGTGGCGGAATCGCGGGCCGCGGGCCCCCGCGGGCACCGGTGTGACGCCGCCGGTGTTCCAGTCGCCGAAGAGCTGCTCGGCCCGCTTCACGAAGTCGTCCCAGTCGATGCGGCCGGCGATGGCGATGATCGTGCCGGCCGGCCGCACGTGATCGGCCACGAACGACCGCACGGCGTCGATGTCGATCCGCTCCACGTCGGCCGAGATGCCTTCGCTCGGCGTGCCCCAGGGCGCCGGATAGTGGAGCTGGCGGAGGGCCGACATCGCCCGATGCGCCGGATCGTCTTCGGTGCCGGCGAGATTCTGCAGCACCATCTGACGGGCGTTTTCGAGCTGCTCATCCTCGAGCCGCGGCCGCCGCAGAATGTCGGCATAGATCGGGAGCGCCGTCGGCAGTTGCCTGGCGACCATCGCGCCGGAGAAGCTCGCATGGCTCGTCGACACCGCCTGCGACCACTGCACGCCCGAGCCCTCGAGCGCCTCGACGATCTCCCTGCTGCTGCGGTCGCCCGCGCCGCGGAGCATCATCTCGCCGGAAAGCGTCGCGAGGCCGCAGCGGCCCGGCCCGTCGTGCACGGCCCCGGCGGGCGTGTGAAAGGCGACCGCGACCGATTCGAGGCCGGGGAGCTGCTCGCCGAGCAGCACGATCCCGTTGTCGAGCGTCGCGGAGTGGAGTGATTGCTTCACGAGGGGATCACGGACAGGCGGGTTCGGCCAGCCGCGTCCCCACGGCGGAAGCGACGGACACGCAGCCCGGGACCTCGTCGGCTGCCTCCACCACCTTATAGATGGTTTTCGTGCGCCGGAAGCCGAGCCGCTGATAGAGGCGAACGGCCCCCGAGTTTTCGGCAGTCACCTCGAGGAAGGCCCGCCGCAGTCCGTGGCCTCGAAATCCGGCGAGCGCCTGCTCGATCAGGCACGTGCCCAGGCCGAAGCCGCGGTGGCTGGGAACCACGCCGATATTTTGGATCGACCCGACGCCGAGCTTGTCGACCACGCCTTGGATCGTGCCGCACCACTCGAGTTCGCCGAGGGCGTCGTTTCGCACCACGAGCCAGGTGGCCCCCGGCAGGAAGCCGGGCTTGTTGCGGATCTCGCGCATCAGCCGTCGGCAGCCCTCGATATTGCCGAGGCAGGGGAATACCAGCGCGTCGATCTCGCCGCGGAAGGAGCGATGCTTCGTGCGGGCGTGGACGTCGAGCAGGGCCTCGTTCCACGACACGAAGCGGTAGCCGGCCGGAAGGGGGAGGGGCCGCCGCGGAGCCGACAGGTCCGCGTCCATGCGAAACCGCTTGAAATAGGTCGACATGGCGTCGCTCCCGGGGGACCGCACGAGGCTCTGATGAAGGTAAGTATGCCCTCCGGGAAGGTCAACGCGCCGGTGAATGCCGCGCCGGCATCGGCCCGAAGATGCCGGTTTGCGGGACTATGCGGGCGTGGGGTATGCTTTTTGGGGCTTCAAAAAATGCTTTTTGGCTTCTCAAAAATCGGCCTGATGACGCTGGCGGTCGTCGCCCTCGTGGCCCGATCGGCGGCCGATGCCGCGCCCCCGGACGACGGCAAACCCGTCGTCGTCGCGACGACGACGGTCGTGGCCGACCTCGTCCGCCAGGTGGCCGGCGACCGCGTGGCGATCGATTGCCTCATGGCGGCGGGCATCGACCCGCACAGTTACAAGGCCACGCCGCGGGATGCCGACAGGCTCGCGCGGGCGGATCTCGTGGTGGCTTCAGGGCTGCATCTCGAGGGGAAACTCGCCGAACTGCTCGCGCGGCTCTCGAAGCGGGTGCCGGTGGTTGCGGTGGCCGACACGCTCCCGGCCGACCGGCTGCTCGAGGCCGATGCGGGACTTCACGATCCGCACGTCTGGTTCGACGCACGTCTCTGGAGCCTCTGCCCGGCCGTCGTGGCGAAGGCACTCGCGGGGATCGACGCGGCGCATGCCGACGAGTACGCCGCCCGCGCGGCCGACTACACGGCGCGGCTCGAGCGGCTCGACGACGAGCTGCGAAAAAAGATCGTCAGCATCCCGGCCGACCGGCGGGTGCTCGTCACCGCGCACGACGCCTTCCGCTATTTCGGGCGGGCCTATGGTGTCGAGGTGGTCGGCGTGCAGGGGACGAGCACCGAGAGCGAGGCGGGGCTCGGCGACATCAATCGGCTCGTCGATCTCGTCGTCGAGCGGCAAATCCCCGCCGTGTTTCTCGAGACGAGCGTGTCGGACAGGAGCGTCGCGGCGTTGCGCGAAGGAGCGCAGTCGCGCGGCCACGACGTGAGCCTCGGCGGCAGGCTCCACTCCGATTCGCTCGGCGAACCGGGCGGCCCGGCGGGCTCGCTCGAAGCCGCGCTCCGCGAAAACGTCGAGACGATCGTGGCCGCGCTCGCCGGAGGCCGCTGATGGCCGCGCCCCATGCGGTCGAGTTTCACGACCTGACGGTCGCCTACGGTGGCCGTCCGGTGCTCTGGAACATCGATCTCGCCATCGACGCGCCCGGCATCTTCGGTGTCATCGGCCCGAATGGCGCGGGGAAGAGCACGCTCCTGAAGGCGGCGCTCGGCCTCGTGCCGCTCGCCGGCGGCAGCGTGAAGCTCTTCGGGAAGCCGCTCGACGAGGTGCGACGGCGCGTGGGATATGTGCCGCAGCGCGAGACGGTGGACTGGGACTTTCCCGTGAGCGTGATGGATGTCGTGCTGATGGGCACCTATCCGCGGCTGGGCTGGTTTCGCCGGCCGGGGCCGCGCGAGCGGACGCTCGCCAAGGCGTGCCTCGACCGCGTCGGGCTCGCCAATGTCGCCGGCCGGCAGATCGGCCGGTTATCCGGCGGACAGCAGCAGCGGGTGTTTCTCGCGCGGGCGCTGGCGCAGGAGGCGGATCTCTACTTTCTCGACGAGCCGCTGGCCGGCGTCGATGCCCGCTCGCAAGAGACGATCTTCCGTGTGCTCGCCGACCTGCGGTCGGAAGGGAGGCTGGTCGTCGTCGTGCATCACGATCTCCGCACCGCCGCGGAATGGTTCGATGCGGTGGCGCTCATCGACATGCGGCTCGTCGCTGCGGGGCCGACGGCCACCGTGCTCACTCCCGAGAATCTGCGCCGCACCTATGCCGGCCCGCTCGACGTGCTCGACGAACTCGGCCGCGCCGTCGCCCAGGGGAGGCGAACCTCATGAGCCCGCTCGGGGCGATTCCCTACAACACGCTCGTCGTGGCCGCCGGCGTGGCGGCGGTGGGGTTCGCCGCCGGCGTGATCGGCAGCCTCGGGCTGTTGCGGAAGCGGGCCTTGGCCGGCGACGCGGCGGCGCATGCCACGCTCGTGGGTGTGGCGTCCGCCTTTCTCGCGACCGGCCGCCGTGATCTGCCCGTGCTTCTCCTGGGTGCTCTCGTGGCGGCGGTGGCGAGCCTGGGTGTGCTCGTCTTGATCCGCCGCTGGACGCGGACCCGCGACGACGCAGCCACGGCCATCGTGCTCGGTGTGTCGTTCGGCCTCGGGATCACGCTCATCTCCGGCATCACCGCCCGCGGGATTCCCGGTGGCGGCGGGCTCGAACAGTTTCTGCTCGGCCACACCGCCGCGCTCACGGCGGCCGACGCGCTGCTCCTCGCGGTGGTTTCCGTCGTGGCGGTGGTGACGCTGCTGGTGGGGTTCAAGGAGGCGGTGCTCGTCGCCTTCGATCCGGCGTTCGCGGCGGCCACGGGCTGGCCGGTGACGCTCATCGATTACCTGCTCGTGGCGCTCGTGGCCGTGATGGTGGTCGTGGGGCTGCCCGCGGCCGGCGCCGTGCTCGTGACGGCGCTCGTCGTGATCCCGCCGGCGGCCGCGCGGCAGTGGACCGATCGCGTGGGCACGATGCTGCCGCTTGCCGGAGCGATCGGGTTGGTCAGCGCCCTGGCTGGCGTCGTCGCGAGTGCCGTCTTTCCACGGCTGCCGACCGGGCCGATGATCGTGCTCGTGGCGGCGGCGATTTTCGGCCTGTCATTTCTCGCGGCGGTGATCCGCGACCGGCTTTCGCGGCGGAGGCCGATCGCATGACGGTCGCTGCCGTGTGGCTCTCGGAGCAGGCCGTGATGCACGGCTGGGCGATGGCCACGGCGGCCGTGGTATCGGCGGGCTGCGCGCTTGTCGGCACGCTGCTGGTGGTGCGCCGCCTGAGCCTGCTCGGCGATGCGATCAGCCATGCCGTCTTGCCGGGCATCGTTGTCGCCGTGCTCGCCGGCGGCCGGTTGGGCGGGCCGATCGTCCTGGCCGGCGCCACAGCGACGGCGCTGGCCACCGTCTGGCTCACGCGGTCGCTCGCAGGGCGGCGCGGCCTGGCCGAGGATGCGGCGGCGGGGATCGTGTTTACGACGCTCTTCGCGGTCGGGGTGGTGCTCGTCTCGGCGCTGGCTTCGCGGGTCGATCTCGACGCCTCGTGCGTGCTCCACGGCATCCTCGAGCTCGTGCCGTTCGACACGGTGCGGATCGCGGGCTTCGAGATTCCGCGGGCGTTTCTGACCGGCGCGATCGTGCTCGCGGCTCTTTCCGCCGCGGCCCTGTTCACCTGGAAGGAACAGCTCTTTGCAGCGTTCGACGCCGACGCCGCCCGGGCCGCAGGCATGCCGGTGCGGCTCGCCACGATGGGCCTGCTTGCGGCGACGTCGCTGGCCACCGTGGCCAGCTTCGAGGCCGTCGGTGCGATCCTCGTCGTGGCGATGCTCGTCGTGCCGGCGGCGACCGCCGAATTGCTCGTGCATCGGCTGCATTGGATGGCGTTCGTCGCCATCCTCATTGCCGTGGCCGCCTCCTGCCTCGGCTATGTGGCCGCCTGGCACTTCAACACGAGCGCCGCCGGGATGATCGCGGTCGTGCTCGGCCTGGGATACCTCGCCGCCGCGCTCGTCGCGCCGGATGGCGTCGTGGCGCGGTTGGCCAGCCGCGGCTGGCTGGCATGGCGGGTCACCTGCGAAGACTGTCTGGCCGCGCTCTGGCGCGGCGAGGAGGCCGGGGGAGTCGCCACGCTGCCCCCGGCCGTGTTTCCGTCGTCGCTCACGCAGCATGCGGCACTCTTGTGGCTGCGGGCCAGCGGACGCATTTCCACGCAGGCCGACGGCGGCTGGCGGCTGTCGCCGCGGGGCAGGTCGGAGGCGGAGACGGTCGTGCGGTCGCACCGCCTGTGGGAGGCCTGGCTCGGCCGCCACGCCGAATTGCCGCTCGATCACCTCCATCCGCCGGCCGAATGGATCGAGCACCATCTGGGCGCAGCCGTCCGCGAGCGGCTCGAAGCCGAAGTGGGCGCCGCGGCCAGCGACCCCCACGGCCGCACGATCCCGCCGGAACGACCGTAGACCGAAGCTGATCTCAACTGGCGTTGCACCGGCTCGGGGGCGGCAGAAGGTGCCTCGCGGAGAAACTTTCTCCTTTTACGACCTACGGAGCTTCATTTCCCAGAAGGTCGAAAGTTCCTAACGCTCGTCACGCTTCCGCCGACCCCCTCGCCTACGTCCAGCGTGACGAAGCGGGTTCCTTCTGGCAGGCTGAAGCCTACCCTACCGCTGCATGCGGCGGAGGGTGGCGAGGTTGCCGCGGTCCTTCGCCGGCGACACCTTGCCGTCGGCGCCCTCCTTCGGCGTTTCGAGAATCAGCGGGACGTGGGCGAGCTTCGGGTGGTTCATGATCAGGCGGAAGGCCTCGCGGCCGATCTTTCCCTGGCCGATCGCCTCGTGACGATCGACGCGTGAACCGAGTTCCCGCTTGGAGTCGTTGGCATGGATCACGACGAGCCGCTTCAGGCCGATCGCGCGGTCGAACTGGCGCAGCGTGTTGTCGAGGCTTTCCTGCGGAGCGAGCGGATAGCCTGCGGCGAAGACGTGGCAGGTGTCGAGGCAGACGCCCACCCGCTTCGCCAATCCCGGCTGCTTGTCGATCCGGTCGAGCATCGCGCCGATTTCCTCGAATGCCGCGCCGAGGCAGGAGCCTTGGCCGGCGGTGGTCTCGATCAGGATGCCGGCCGCGAGCGTGCGGGTGGTCTTGAGCGCCGCGGCGATGCCGTCGGCCGCGCGGGCCACGGCCTCGTCGAGCGGCTGCTCGCCGGCCGCGCCGGGATGGGCGACCACCCAGGGGATGCCCAGCCCTTCGGCCCGCTCGAGCTCCGTGACGAGCCCGGCGATCGACTTCTTGCGCAAGGTGTCATCGGCGGATGCGGGATTGATGAGATAGGAATCGTGGGCCACGACGAGCGAGAGCCCGGCATCCTTCACGGCCTGGCGAAAAGCAGCGGCCTCGTCGGGATCGAGCGGCGAGACATCCCAGCGGTTGATGTTGCGGGTGAACACCTGCAGGCATTCGCAGCCCGTCTCGATGGCGCGATCGACCGCCTTCGTGAATCCCCCGGCGATCGACTGGTGCGCGCCGAGCGGCCGCCGTTTGGACCGAGCGCGGGCCGGGGCTGTCTTGCGAGCAGTTTTTTTCATGGCCGAGATCCTACCCGTTCCGCTGAAAAAGCCCGCTACGACCGGTGGCTCGACGACGCGGCCGCCCGAAACCGCGGGCTCGCTGCGGCCGATCGCAACGACGACTTTTGACGATCGAGACGGTGGTCGTACACTTCCCCTGTTGGCCGCCCCCCGATCCCGGAGATGACCCCGTGGGAAACGCGATTTTCTTCCTCTCCGCGATCGCGATCGTGGTGGCGTCTGTCATGGTCCTGGCGGTGGCGCTGCGGCCAATCCGCGCCGCGCGGCAGGCCGAGAAGTTGGCGCGGGCCCAGCGTGATTTCCACCGCCAGCGCGAGCAGCTCGAGGCGAAGTTCATCGAGCGGGCCAGCAGCAGCGGCAAGCCGCGCGGCCTGCGGTGGACCGACGTGCTGTTCGACGACGACGTGGTCTACGCCCGCGATCGCCACACCGGCGGCCTCAAGGCGCTCGTGGCGATCGAGGTCAGCTTCGAGGCGATCGAGGGGGGCGGCATGGAGGAGGTGGAGGCCGTCTCCAACGTCCGCGCCGCCACGGCTGAATTTCTCTACGAATCGAACGGCCGCTGGAAGACCGAGGGCCGCGTCTTCTTCAACCTCGCCCCGACGGCGACGGTGAAGTATCTCAGCTCCGACCTCGAGTTCGTCGCCGAAGAGCACGCCGCCGCCCGCGTGTAGGTCTGGCCTTTGCGTCAACTCGCCCAACCCGGCTTCCGGCGACCCGTACCCCGTCGCCGGACGCTCGCTGCGGACATCCTGTCCTTCGCTCGCTCGGATGCTGACTTCGCTCCGCCATCCTGGCTGCGCTCGTCAGCATACGCCGGCGAGCGGGGCACGGGTCGCCGGAAGCCTACCGCGTTTCGTTCAGGTGCTCGAGCAGGATGCGCTCGATTTCCATCACCGTCTGCGGGTGGTGGTGCACCCGGGTGTGGGTGGCCGGCACCTCGAGTTCGCTCGTGACGCCGGGTAGCCGCGCGCTCGACGCCGGCACGACGCAATCGTCTGGTCCGCTCACGAGCGATTGATGCGCGGTGCCGATGATGCTGTGCGTCGTCACCCAGCAGGGGGTGCGGAGCTCGCGGAGCGCCCGCAGGATGCTCGAGTCGGGCTCGAGGATGTCGATCGTCGTCGGCAGCGAACGCTGGTAATCGGAGTGAAAGGCGTCGGGGTTCATGGTCACGGCCTCGTCGTGGATTGCTTTCGACTGCGGAGGCTGCTTGACCGTGAGCGCGGCGATCCTGCCGACCCCGCGCGAGGCCAGCGACGAGCCACCGTGGGGCGTGGCGACGAAGACGACCCGCTTCACGAAGGGCAGCGGCTCGAAGAAATAGTTCGACCGGACGCGCTCCTTGAGCTCGGGCCGCAGCACGATCTGCTCGAACGGCACGTAGGAAATCGCCTCCCAGAGCTTCGTGCCCGGGTCGACCACCTGAAGCTTGGCGTGGAGGCCGCCCATGCTGTGGCCGACGAGCACCATGTTTTGCAGCGCGCGGTCGGTGCCCTGCGGATCGAGCCGCTGCACGGCCGCCCGCAGCTCGCGGCGGAGCACGGCCGCCGAATGGAGAAACGTGGCGCCGGTCGGGTAGTGATAGACCCAGGCTTCGTAGCGGCGATGGAACGTCGGCCAGGTACGGAGCTCGTTGATCAGGTCAAACCACGTGCCTTCGTCGCTCGCGAGGCCGTGGATGAACACGACCGGGATGCGGCCGGGCTGGTGGGGCTCGAGAAACTCGAGCTTCGGCGCCGTGTCGCCGCGGCCGTAGGGCTGCAGGAAGCCGGTGATGCTCGACGTCTTCGGCATGCCCTCGAGCATGTCGAGCAGCGGCAACGAGAGATCGGCCGCCAGGAGCGGCCGCGCCGGCCCCACGTGCACGGCGGCGATCTCGACGGGATTCGCGAGGTCGAGGATTGCGGGCGCGTGATCCCGCGCGAGCGGCCCGGAGAACTTCTGCAGGAAGTTCTCGTCGCCCGGCATCTTGAATCGCAGCACCGCCGTGGCCGCCAGCGACTGCCGCGACGGCGTGAATTCGTCTCCGCCGGCGGAACTGCCGCGCGCCAGTCGCACGGCAACTGGCAGGCCGAAGCCGCCGCGCACGTGCTGCCGCGTGAGCCGCCGGTCACCGGCCGGCGGCCGTGCCACCACGCGCTCGATGGCCGACGCCTCGACCGGCAACGCCCGTGTCTCGATCGGCACGCAGATCGGCTTCCAGGCGGGGCCGATCACGAGGCCATTGCCCGAGAGCCGGCCATGCTGGTCGGCCGTCACGAGCAGCCCCTCGAGCGCGGCCGCGTAGAGACACGACGCCTCCTCGAGGATCGGCCGCGATCCGGGGCATGTCCAGACGGCGTTCCACGCGGCCTCGGCGGAGGCATAGAAGCCATCGACCGCCCGCACGTCCCCCTTCTCGGCCATCTTGGCCGACGCCGTTCCGTAATCGACGGACTGCTTGAGAAAGCCCCGCGCCGTCTGTTCCGGAGACTGCTGCTGCGCGAAGAGGCCGGCGAGGCCGACCTTTCGTGCGGCACCGGGCTCTGCTGCCGCGACCGGCGCGGCGCAGAGGCAGGCCACGACTGCGGCGCCTCGCAGGATCCACGCGAACTTCATGCCGCCGACTCCCCGTCAGTCTCTTATCGCTCGCTCCACGTTCTGCTATCGGAGCGATGCGATTGCCGACAAAAGCGACTGGGCGGGGCGGCGAGATCGCACCCCGAGATTCGCGAGACTGCCAGCAGCCAGGGGGGGGCTGGCAAAATGAAACGACGCGGAGAGGGATTCTCAAGGCGCAGGGAGGCCAAGCGAAAGACGAGCGAGCCCGGGTCGGCGGAAGCTCGAGGAGCCTTTGGACCGAGTCCTCGAGGGCCACCGCGACAATCCGAAGGAGTCGCGCAGCGACCGACTTCTGCCGCCCGGGTGAGCGGTCTACGCGGTGGCCTATCGGGACTGGAGAGAGAAGTCGATCCGGTTGGTTCCGGGCTGGACCGTGGCCTCGAGCACGGTGGCGGAGTGATACCGGGGCGGCAGGATTTCGCGGCCGCCGTTCTCCTCCGTCGCCGTCATGATCCGCACGGTGTGCCGGCCGAGGTTCGCCCCTTCGATGTCGCGGAGATAACGAAGGCGGTATTCGCCGGCGGCGTCGGTGGAGCCGAGCGACGTGCGACCGGGGCCGCTGGGCGTGAAGTGCACGGCGGCGGCGGCGAGCGGACGGCCGTCGAGGGTGACGGTGCCGGTCACCGTGCCGAGTGGCGGCCGATTCGATCGGGTGCAGCCGGCAAGCGCGGCAAGCAGCAAGGCCGAGGCGAGAAAACTTCGCAGGGCCGGTGGGCAGGGCATGGCGGCGATCATGGCGACATGGCGAGCGACGCAGACTGCCCGTCGCGCATGGAACCGAGCAGCGGGAAGACGGCGTTGTTGTCTTTGGCATCGACGAATTCGTCGAGCCAGTGGACGGAGCCGTCGGCCATCGCAAACGACGCGCCGCCTGGATGGTCGCTGCCCGGTGATTCGAAGAAGAGATTGTTCATGCCACCGGGATTCGAGTGCGAGGGATCGGTGGCGGTGGTGAAGAGCGTCGCGACGCCGCCGGCGGCCCAGCCATCGTGGCTCGTGCGGTTGTAGGTGTGGGCGGCGCTCGTGGCCCCGGAGATCGGCCGCAGCCGCTGCATCTCGCCGAGCATGATCGTGTTTGACAGGCCGTCGCGAATCGCTCCGGCGGCCACGCCCAGGTTCGGCAGGAACACGCTGTCGCGTCTGCCGACGGAGCCGGGGATCGGGGTGCCGCGGTCGGCAAAGCGATGGTCGTCGGACGTGGTGTTGAGGAAGCCGTCGAGCCGGCCGTAGCAGCCGCCGTAGTCGGTGCCTCCGCCCCGCCAAGAGGTGGAGACGAGATTGCGGTGATCGTTTTGCCCGGTGCGGATGCCGGACCGCCGGGTCGGGCAGTAGAGCAGGCGAATGTCGGCCTGCGCGATCGAGGCGTTGCCGAGCACGTTGGTCTGCCTGTCCCAGGAATTGAAGAGCGCCGTCTCGTCGAGGAAGGGGAGCGTCTCGAGGACCCAGCTCGTGCCATGCTTGCTGCCGGCGGGCGAAAACGATGTGAGCTGCGCCTCGGCCCACGGGTTCCAGCAGCCGTTGCAGGTGGCGGTGTTGGATCCCTCGCTGACGATCGCAGCCGGCGGGAACCGGCTGTTGGCATTTTCGTAGCCGAGCACGCCGATCGCGATCTGCTTCAGATTGTTTTGGCAGTGGCTCCGCCGCGCCGTTTCCCGTGCCGACTGCACGGCCGGCAGCAAGAGGCCCACGAGCAGGCTGACGATGGCGATGGTGACGAGCAATTCCGTGAGCGTGAATCCGCGGCGTGTGGCCCGGCGTGGCCGCCGTCGGGCAAGCACGAAGACGGAGCAGGCGGCGCCGGCGAGCCCGGAGACGCAGGCGGATGGCTCCGGCACGTAGGCGATCTGGAAGTTGTCGATCGCGATCGTGTCGCGGGCGTTTGTGCTTGTGGACGCCGACAGGGCTGCGGCGCGAAACCATACGCTCGGCTGGTTCGACATCGCCGTGAGCGCCGCGGTTGAGAACGTGATGGGCGTCGTGCCCCAGGCGCCCGGGTCAGACCAGGTGGCGATCGTGGTGAACGCCGTGGGCGCCGTGCCCAGGCCGTATTGGAGCGACCAGGTGACCGAGCGGGGCTGGACGCTCAGCATCATCAGGTCGATCGAGCCGGCCGTGAGTGTGAGGCCGGTCGAGTCGAAGTTGAAGTTGAATGCCGCGCCGGGATCGCCAAAGTCGCTGGCAGTCCGCACGCCGAGGGCGCGGTTTGTGGAGGCTCCCTGCGCTTCAGTGGAGGCACCGCTAGACAGTCCAGTGGCCGATGCCGTGTTGATGAACCCCTTAGCGTTATCGCCCCACGTCTGCTTGACGACGCTCGGGGCGATCGTGCCGATCGCGGCGCCGGTCGCTGCGGTGCGCACGTCCCAGCCCAGGGGCAGCGCTGCCGAGCCGCTACCCGTTCCCAGGGAATCGAATGACTGGACGTAGCTCGTGCCGCTCAGCGTGAGCAGGTCGGCCGGGGCAGGGCTAGCGGAGAATGCCAGGCAAGACGCTGCGAGAGCCCACTGGAAGAGAGACCGAACCCATCCTTGCCCTGCGGGGACAGGCCTTTCCATGGCGAGTCCCTGTCTGCCTGCCTTCAACGAACGTCCTGAGTCCTGCGGGCGAATTGTCCGAGGGCTCTTCGCCGATGCGAAAGAGATTCCCTCGAGGAGCGTGCCAGCATAACGAGGGGGTGATGCCTCGCAAGGGGTACATAAAAAACAAACAGTCGCGCTTTTCGCGACAGGCTGAAGCATGGACTTCTAGACAGGCTGAAGCCTGTCCTACTGACCCGCGCCAGGCCCGGAGGGCCGGGTTCGCACCAGCCGGCGGATGCCGGCCAAGCGAAAACGAGCAGGATGCTCGTGTTTCGCGTGAAAAAAGAAAAGGGCCCGTGGTTGGGGAAACCACGGGCCCGAGTAGCGGCTATCGAGGTGTGGGTCTTTGGGGGGGGGGAACAGCCGCTGAAGAGATCGTTGTTGTTTTGTTGGGTCCGTTGGGCACAGCCGTCTCGGACACCCCAAAGATACACGCCAAGTCGCGCCGTGTCGAATCTTGTTTGCCGATTTTTTGCCCGCCGGTGATTTCCCCGGCAATACGCGGTTTTTGCACGCTTTTACCCCCGATCATCCCGCCGCTGGACACGTGGGCGTGGCCGGTCGTGGCGATTTCGGTAGGCTACCCCCGTTCGCCTGAATTCCCGCACGCCAAAACAAGAAAGGCTTCGCACCACGATGGCCGCCGCCCCCCGTGACCCGTTTTCCGCCCGCGCCACGTTCGAAACCGGCTCCGGCCCCGCCACGCTCTACCGGCTGCGGGCGCTCGATGACGCGGGGGTGACCAATACGTCGCGGCTGCCCTATTCGATTCGCACCGTGCTCGAGGCGCTCCTGAGGACCTGCGACGGCTACGAGGTGACCGAGGCCGATGTCAGGAGCCTTGCCACCTGGAACGCCGCCAAGCCCGCCGAGACGGAGATCCCGTTCAAGCCGGCCCGCGTGGTGCTGCAGGACTTCACCGGCGTGCCGTGCGTGGTGGACCTCGCGGCGATGCGGGCCGCGATGAAGCGGCTCGGCGGCGATCCCAAGAAGATCAATCCGCTCGTGCCGGTGGACCTCGTGATCGACCATTCCGTGCAGGTCGATTTCTTCGGCGCGGCCGACTCGCTCGAGAAGAACGTCGAGATCGAGTTTGAGCGCAACGCCGAGCGGTATGCGTTTTTGCGGTGGGGCCAGCAGGCCTTCCAAAACTTCCGGGTCGTGCCGCCGGCGATCGGCATCGTCCACCAGGTCAATCTCGAATTCCTCGCCGGCTGCGTGTTCCTCCGCGACGATCCCGCGGCGGGGAAGGGTGGCCTCAAGGTGGCCGTGCCCGACACGCTCGTCGGCACCGACAGCCACACGACGATGATCAACGGCCTCGGCGTGGTCGGTTGGGGCGTGGGCGGCATCGAGGCGGAGGCCGTGATGCTCGGCCAGGCGCTCTCGCTCCTGCTGCCGGAGGTCGTCGGCTTCGAGCTCACGGGCCGGCTCCCCGCCGGCGCCACGGCCACCGATCTCGTGCTCACCGTCACGGAGATTCTGCGGAAGGAAGGCGTGGTCGGAAAGTTCGTCGAGTTTTTCGGCCCCGGTCTTTCGGGGATGTCGCTCGCCGACCGGGCCACGATCGCCAACATGGCGCCCGAGTATGGCGCCACGATGGGCTTCTTTCCGATCGACGCCGAGACCCTCGCCTACCTGCGGCTCACCGGTCGCGAGAAGGCGCAGGTCGACCTCGTCGAACGCTACATGAAGGAGCAGGGGCTCTTCCGCACCGATGCCGCGCCGATCCCCGAATTCACGAAGCGTCTCACGCTCGACCTCGGCAGCGTCGTGCCGAGCCTCGCCGGGCCGAAGCGGCCGCAGGATCGTGTGCCGCTCACCGAAGTAAAGAAGACGTTCGCCGAATCGCTCACGGCCCCCACGGCGAAGCGCGGCTTCGCCCTCGATGCGGCGGCGCTCGCTCGCACCGGCACCGTGAAGGACAACGGCCATTCCTCCACGATCCACCACGGCTCCGTCGTGATCGCCGCGATCACGAGCTGCACCAACACGAGCAACCCGAGCGTGATGGTCGCCGCCGGGCTCGTGGCGCGGAAGGCGGTCGCGAAGGGGCTCACGACGAAGCCCTGGGTGAAGACGAGCCTCGCGCCCGGATCCCGCGTCGTGACCGATTACCTCGAGCGGTCGGGGCTCAACAAGGATCTCGACGCGCTCGGCTTCGAGACGGTGGGCTACGGCTGCACCACGTGCATCGGCAACTCCGGGCCGCTGCCCGATCCGGTCGCCAAGGCGGTCAACGAAGGGGACCTCGTCGCTGCCGCCGTGCTCTCGGGTAACCGCAACTTCGAAGGCCGCGTCAACCCGCTCGTGAAGGCCAACTGGCTGGCGAGTCCGCCGCTCGTCGTGGCCTACGCGCTGGCCGGCACGACCGACATCGATCTCTCGCGGGAGCCGATCGGCAAGGGGAAGGACGGCGGCGACGTCTTCTTGAAAGACATCTGGCCGACGGCCGACGAGGTGCGGTCCACCGTCGAGGCCAGCGTGCAGCCAGCCCAATTCCAGGCCCGCTACGGCAACGTCTGGCAGTCGAACCCGCGCTGGAACGAGGTGCCGACGAGCAAGGGGGAGCTCTACGACTGGGATGCCACGAGCACCTACATCCAGGAGCCGCCGTTCCTCGCCGAGCTCACCCGCGAGCCGAAGGCCCCGGAGAGCGTCCGCGGCGCCCGCGTGCTCCTCGCTCTCGGTGACAGCGTCACGACGGACCACATCTCGCCGGCCGGCAGCATCGCGAAGGCGAGCCCGGCCGGGCAGTATTTGATCGAGCACGGCGTGCCGCCGGCCGACTTCAACAGCTACGGCGCCCGCCGCGGCAACGACCGGGTGATGACGCGGGGCACGTTCGCCAACATCCGGATCCGAAACCTGCTCGTGCCCGGCACGGAGGGGGGCGTGACGCGGCTCCTCCCCGGTGCGGAAGTGATGCCGGTCTACGACGCCGCCGTGCGCTACAAGGCCGCCGGCACGCCGCTGGTCGTGCTCGCCGGGGCGGAATACGGCACGGGCAGTTCCCGCGATTGGGCGGCGAAGGGCACGATGCTGCTGGGCGTCCGCGCGGTGCTGGCGACGAGCTTCGAGCGGATCCACCGCTCGAACCTGGTGGGCATGGGCGTGTTGCCGCTCGTGCTGCCGGAGCCGTGGCAGCAGCTCGGCCTCACGGGGGAGGAGACCTTCGACATCCCGTTCGACAACCTCGTTCCCCGGTCGACCGTCGTTGTGAAGGCGCACCGGCCGGATGGCTCCGTGAAGGAGATCCCGTGCCTCGTGCGGATCGACACGCCGGTGGAGCTCGATCAGTTCCGCTCGGGCGGCATCCTGCCGTTCGTGCTGCGGAAACTGCTCGCAGGGTGACCGCAACCGTCTCCATCGCTTCCTCCGGCACGTCTTCGCGAGGCCGCACGTTTTGGCAGCGTGCGGTTTTTCGCGGGAAATCCGCGGCGGTGCTAAAGCGTTTCGCGCAGCGGAGTTCGGCGGGGCGCTGTTCGTCGTGGCCCTGATCTTTTAAGTTATTGGTCCTCCGTCGAGTGTATCGGCGGCCGAAGCGGCCCCGGGAATGCGGGCCGATGTCGTTCGAGTGTGCGGCTCCCGGCGGGAGTCGCCCACGAAGGAGCCGTTTTTCGTGGCAAGCTCGACTGCTTATTCGTCCGTTTCCCAGTTCGCCGGCACAGCTCGTAACGAGCCGAAGGCGTCTTCCCGTTCCGCGATCACGCGGGTCGTGCTCGAGGAGCTCGCGCGGGTGCAGTCGCCGGCGCACCGGAGGCCCCTGACGCCCGGCATGACGCTCGCCGAGGCGGGCGTGGGGCCGATTCGCTTCCTCGACGCCGTCAACCGGATCGAGGGCCGCTACCAGATGCGGTTTGCCGAGCAATGGCTCGATCGCGTCCACACCTGCGGCGATCTCGTCGAATGCATCGCCGATCACATGTTCGACGACGTGGACCGCGTGCCGCCCGTGGCCTCCCGCCTGCCCGCTGCGCCGGCCTCGCGCGGCACGCCGGCCGGAAGAGCCGCTCCAGTTCCGACGGCCGACGAGGAGCAGGTATTTCCGGAGTGCGTCGCACTCGAGGAGCGGCTGCGCGGCCTCGAACAGGCTGGCCTCGCCAATCCGTTTCTCATGGCCAACGAGCGGGTTGAGCAGCGTGTCGCCCGCATCGAAGGCCGCGACGTCATCAGCTTCACGAGCTTCGATTACCTCGGCCTCGCCGGGCATCCCGACGTCACGCGGGCCGCCAAGGCGGCGATCGATCGCTTCGGCTGCAGTGCCTCCGCCAGCCGGATGGTCGGCGGCAACAACACGATCCTCGACGAACTCGACTCGGAGCTCGCCCGGTTTCTCGGCACGGAGCGGGCCGTCGTCTTCCCCTGCGGATACGGCACCAATGCCTCCGTCTTCAACCACCTCTTCGGCGAGGGCGATCTCATCCTGTATGACGAGCTCGCCCACAACAGCATCATGCAGGGGGCCAACGCCTCCAAGGCGGGCCGGCGCTCGTTCCGCCACAACGACCACGAGCAGCTCGACGGCTTGCTCCGCGACCTGCGGTCGCAGTATCGCCGCGTCGTGGTGGCGATCGAGGGCGTCTACAGCATGGACGGTGACTACCCCGACCTGCCGCGATTCATCGAGGTGAAGAAGCGGCACGACGCCTTGCTCTACGTGGACGAGGCCCACTCGCTCGGCACGATGGGCCCGGGTGGCCGCGGCATCTGCGACTTCTTCGGCGTCGATCCCTCCGACGGCGACCTCTGGATGGGCACGATCAGCAAGGCGCTCGGTGCCGGCGGCGGCTATCTCGCCGGTCGCGACCGGCTGATCCGCTACCTCGGCTACACGACGCCGGCCTTTGTCTTTTCGACCGCCTGTTCGCCGCCGAACGCCGCTGCGGCGCTCGAGGGGCTGCGGGTGATCCAGCGTGAGCCATGGCGGGTGGCGCGGCTGCGCGAGCGGTCGGAGCTTTTCCTCAAGCTCGCCAACGACTGCAATCTCGACACCGGCACGAGCGCCGACACCCCCGTGATCCCGATCATCCTCGGCAGCTCCTCGCGGGCGATTCTCGTCTCGCAGATGCTGCTCGAGCGGGGCATCAACGCGCGCCCGATCCTCTATCCGGCCGTCCGCGAGTCGGCGGCCCGGGTGCGGTTCTTCCTGACGGCGGAGCACACCGAGGAACAGATCGTGCGCACCGTCGAGACGCTCGCCGCCGTGGTGGCCGCCACCGCGCAGTAGGGTAGGCTTCAGCCTGCCACGAAATCGGCTTCAGCCTGCCGTCGTAGACCGCTTGTTTCACAAGCGGTAAATCGGAGGCAGGCTGAAGCCTACCCTACTTTGACAGGCTGAAGGCCACTGTCAGGCCACGTGGCGGGCCGGCTCGCCGGTGCGGTCGAGCGCGGACCCGGCGAACGGCGCGGTGCCGAAGATGCCGTCGCGCCAGGAGGCCCGATTCGGGCGGGCCCGCCACCGAGTGACGATCGCCTCGGTCACCACGAGCAAGGCCGGCAGGAGGATGAGCTCGGCGATCGTCGCGGCGGCCACCGCCGCGCAGGCCAGCTGCCCGAAGCCGGCGAGCGAAGGCACGCTGCTGGCGAGAACGACCGCGAAGCCCACGGTGAGCACGAGGCCGCCGATCATGATGGGGTTGCCGGTCTCGGCGACGGCCCGGCGCACGGCGGTCGAGATCGATACCCCTTCTTGGCGGTGTCGCGACACGGCGGAGAGCACATGCACGGTGTCGTCCACCGCGAGCCCCAGGCAGACGTTGAAGACGATCACGGTGGCCGGGTCGAGCGACCGGCCGCTCAAGACCACGATCGAGGCGATCACGGCGAGCGGAAAGATATTCGGAATCAGGCTCACGATGCCCGCCAGCGGCGAGCGGAAGGCCAGCGCGAGGATCGTGCCAATGACGGCGATTTCGAGCGTGAGGCTCGAGCCCAAGTCGCGCACGAGCTGGCGAATGTTGCGGGCCGACACGACCGAGACGCCCGAGAGTTCGAACGCCCAGCCCGGCCGGGCGGTGGCGATCCCCGCAAGCCCGGCGTCGATCCGATCGTAGACCTTCTCGAGCATGCGCGAGCCCGCGTCGGCCACGCGGGTTCGCACGATCGCCATGCGGGCGTCGGGATCGACCATCTCCGGGAAGTGATCGGCGTCGAGCCGGCTGCGGGCGCGGTCGGGGAGGGGCGCGGCCACCGTGGCGAGCGAGATTGGCCGCGTGAGCCCGCCATCCCGTTCGAGCACGCCGTGCACCGCCTCGAGCGCGTCGAGCACCGCCGGATCGCGCCAATCGACTCCCTCCGGCCACCGCACGACGACATCGATGCCGGAAGCTCCGCCGAAGTCGCGGTCCACTCCCATGAGCGCCCGCGAAGCGGGGGCGCCCCGCGGCAGCGCGTCGGCCACGCGGTTGTCGGCGTCGAGCCCGAGGCTCACGAACCCCAGCACCGCCGTGGCGGCCACGCCGGCGATCGCGATCGGACGGGCATGGCGGACCGAGAAGGCGGTGAGCAGGCTGGCGAGCCGGCCGGCCGGCCGCCACGACCGGCCGATGTGCATGCCACGGCAGAACGCCGTCGAGGCGATGAGGGGCGTGAGGAGCGTCACAGCCAGGAAACTGGCGATGGCGCCGGCGGCCGCCGCGATCCCGAACAGCCGCACCGTCTCGATCCGCGCGAAGGCCAGCGACGCGAAGCCGATCGCCGTCACGAGGCTCGTCAGGCCGCAGGCGGCGCCGATCCGCTGCATGGCGCTGCCCGAGGCGGAGAGGGCGTCGACGCCGCGGCGGCGGCTGCGACGCATGTCTTCGATGAAGTGGATCGAGTCGCAGGTTCCCACGACGAGCGCGAGCGACGGCACCACGCTCGTGAGGATGTTCACCGGCGCGCCGCAGAGGCCGAGGATGCCCATCGCCCAGACGGCGCCCACGAACGGCGGCACGCTCGCCACGATGGTCGAGCGCAGGCTTCGGGCGGCGAGCGCCGAGAGCAGGACCGCGAGCGACAGCCCCATCGAGTTGAAGACCAGCATGTCGCGCCGCAGGGCCTGCGTGGCCTGGTGGCGGAGGGCCGGCAGGCCGGTGAACTCGAGCGCGAGCGGCGTGCCCGATTGCCGGGCGTCGGCGAGCACCTGCTCGATGCCGGCGAGCGCCGGCCCCAGACCGGCCGAGGCGTTGGCCTCCGCGGTGAGCCGCACGAGCACGAGCGACGACGCCGCGTCGGGCGTGAGCAGGTGCCCGGCGGTGAGCGGATGATCGAGAGCGCGGCCGCGGGCGGCGGCGAGCTGCTCCGCATCGAGCGCCTCCGACGAGTGGGGGATCACAGGCAGGAGGGCGCCCGCGGCCCCCTGGCGGCGCACGTCGAAGATCGATCGCACCTGGGCGACGCCCTTCACCCGGCTGAGCTCGTCGCAGAGCCGGCGAAGGTCGCCGAGTGGACGGGCCGCGAAGAGGTCGCCGGTCGGCACGGTCGCGCGAATGATGCAATCGCGGTCGGGGGCGCCGAAGCGTTCGGCGAGTTCGTCGATGAGCGCGAACTCGGCGTCGTTGTCGCGCAGGAGCGACCGCAGGTCGTCGTCGAGCCGGAGTCGGGAGATGCCGAAGAGGGCCAGCGCCGTCAGGACGGCGGCGAGTCCGAGGGCCGGGGCTCGCCAGCGGCCGGCAGCAGGTGGCGTTCCTCGGGGTCCACGATCCAACCCCGGCAATTGATCGCCCCGCACTGGCAGGGGATCGCCGCGTCGGCCGGCCAGCAATAGTCGATCGAAAGTTCCTCGCCGGGCTCGATGGTTCGGATCGTTTGCAGCCACAACCGGTCTTCCTGGGCGGGAGCGTCTTCGTCGAACCAATAGAAAAGTTCGCAGTTGGGATCGCAACTGTGATTCACGAATCGCAGCGGTGCGGACGGTTCGAGCACCCGGCCGCTCGGCAATTCCATGCAGTAACTGGGGTCGGCGGGGTGCTCGTCGAGCACCTGCCCGAGGATCTCGCCGATCACGATGCCGGACTTGAGCCGCCGAGCCGCAAACACGCCCTGGCCGACGTGGGTCGAGCCAACCCGGAGGAGCCGCCGCAGGCGGTCGCGATTGTTTTCGGCAACGGGGGTATGCTGAGAGCTCATGCTACGACGTCCCGGGAGCGTGTATCCGCCGGGCACATCGTCCAATTCGGGCCCTTGCAGGCGAGGAACTCTACCGATCATGCTCCGCAAGAGTCAACGCATCCTCGTCATCGTCGCGTGGCTTGCGATCGGCGCGTCGGCCGCGGCGGCGCGGGGGGACGAATCGTCGGCCGCGCCCCCCGCCCCCCGCGTCCTGCGGATCGCCTGTTTCAACGCCGAAAACCTCGCGGCCCCCGGCGAAGACACCAAGCTCACGCGATTCCGGTTCGAGCCGGCCCGCCGCCGTCACATCGAACGGGTGGCCGCGGTGGTCGAGACGCTCGCGCCCGACATCATCGTCATGCCCGAGGTGATCTCGGCCGCCGGCGTTGAGGCCGTCGTCGGGCTCCTCCGCGAGAAGGGGCTCGCCAACTATCAGGGGCACCACGTCAACGGCCGCGACAACTTCTCCGGGTTCGACGTCGCGATCCTCTCCCGGATCGAGCCCGATCTCGTGGACGGCCGCCGGATCCACTTCTTCGCGCCGGGCCGGCAGGCCGATGGCGGCCCCGACGAGGCCTGGATGCAGCAGGACTATTCGTTCGAAGGCGACAGCGGCCGCGAGCAGAAGAAGACGGCGGTGCTGCAGCGGCACGCAGTGGCCTATTTCACCGCCGGCGGCCGGAAGATCGCCGTCTGCGGCGTGCACCTGAAGAGCAATCCCTCCGAGATCTCGAGCAACGCCCAGCGAATGGCGGAGACGAAGATCGTGCGCGAGATCGTGAAGCGGAAGATCGTCGCCCTCGGCTACCTGCCGATCGTGCTCGGCGACATCAACGACTACGATCCGGACGTGCCGATGGCCGATTCCTTCCGCACGACGCGGACGACGGTCCTGCGCGATCTCAAGGACTACGACAGCGCGACGCCGGGCGACGAACTCGTGAATGCGGCGACCTTCATGCCGCGGGTCGCCGATCGCTACACCTCGCACTGGGATTTCAACGAGAACGGCGCCGCCGACCGCGACGACGTCTTCACGATGATCGACCACATCCTCGTGCATCGCGACCTCGCCCCCGCGATCACGCGCGCCTTCATCTCCCACGCCATCGATCTCGACGTGTCCGACCACTTTCCGGTGGTCGTCGATTTCCGGCTGCCGTAGGCGGCCTACGCGGCCATTTCGGCGCGGATTCGCTCGAGGAGCTTCTTCGTCGCGAGGATGCCCTCGGCCTCGGGGAGGGCCGTGCCCTCGTACTCGATGCCGATCCAGCCGCGGTAGCCCGCGCCGACCACCAGCCGCAGCATTTTTTCGTAGTCGGTGCGAACCTCGTTGCCCGCGTCGTCGAACTCGTGGCTCTTGGCGCTGACGCCCTTCGCAAAGGGCATGAGCTCCTCGACGCCACGGTAGCGGTCGTAGTCGTGGAAGTTGCCGAAATCGGGGAGCGTGCCGCAGTTCGGCTTGTCCACCTGCTTCATCACGCCCGCCAGCCATTCGCCGTTGCTCGAGAGACCGCCGTGGTTTTCCACGATCACGTTCATCTGCATCTGCGAGGCGTAGTCGGAAAGCCGCGCGAGGCCGTCGGCGGCCAGTTTCTGCTGTTCCTCGAACGTGCCTTCGCTCGCCGCGTTGACGCGGATCGAATGGCAGCCAAGCCGCTTCGCGGCCTCGACCCAGGGGAAGTGATTTTCGACCGCCTTCGTGCGGGCCGCGGAATCGGGGTCGCCGAGGTTGCCGAGGCCGTCGCACATGACGAGCACGTTCGTCACGCCCTCGTCCGAGGCCCGCTTGGCGAGTTCGGCGATGTAGTCGGCATCCCGTGCCTTGTCCTTGAAGAACTGGTTGACGTATTCCACCGCGTCGATGCCGAACGTCTGCTTCGCGGTGCGCGGGAAGTCGAGGTTGTCGAGTTTGCCGGCGAAGAGCGTCTTGTGGAGCGACCACTCGGCGAGCGAGATCTTGAAGAGCGGCGCCTCCGCGGGCGGAGTGGCGATCGCGGACGGAGACGCAAGCCGGCCGGCGGCACCGGCTGCAGCGAGGGTGGTGAGAAATCCGCGGCGGGTCTGCAAACGCTTCCTCATGTCGATCGGGCCCTCATGCTCGTGTCTCGCCAGACTGTTCTTCCGGTCGAATATACCGCTGGGTGGGCAGGAGCACAGCCACCGGCAGGAAGCAGACGGCCGCCGCGGCCATGGCTCCGGCGAAGAGCAGGTAGTAGGTGGTGCCGGTCACCAGCGGCGTGCCGTCGCCCGCCGTCGTGAGCCAATTGACGGCCGCCGCGAGCAGGTTGCCGGCCGACACGCTCAGCAGGTAAAGGCCCATCACGATGCTTTTGAGGGCGAGCGGGGCCTGCGTGTAGGAAAACTCGAGACAGGTGACGCTGACCATGATCTCCGCCGCCGTGAGGACCGCGTAGGCGGCGATCTGCCAGCCGACCGTCGGCCGCCCGCCCGCCTCGATGAGCCATTCGGCCCAGGCGATGATCCCGAAGGAGGCGGCTGCCAGGAACAGCCCCAGCGCGATCCGCGAAAGCGGCGGCATCGGCATGAATCGCTCGATGGTTGGCCAGACCACGTAGGAAAAAAGCGGGATGAAGGCGAGCACGAGCAGCGGATTCACCGCCTGGATCTGCGAGGGGAGCCATTCGATGCCGGCGAAATGCCGATCGAGCTTGGCGGCTTGCAGCACCCACGACGAGCCCGTCTGGTCGAAGAGCGCCCAGAAGACGGCCACGAAGAGATAGACGATTGCCAGGCGGCCGAGCGCCGACCGGCCCTCACGGCCGAGCGCCTCCTTGAGCGCGGCCACGCCTGCCGGCGGCACGTGCACGAACGTGTGGCGGCCCAGCCAGAAGATCGCCGTGGCCACGGCCATGAAGAGCCCCGGCACGCCGAAGGCCACCCACGGGCCGTGCCGCTCGAGCAGCCATGGCGTGAGCAGGCTCGACGCGAACGCGCCGAGGTTGATCGCGAAATAAAACCAGCTGAAGACGCGGGGCAGGAGGTGCTCGTTCGACGGGCCGAATTGGTCGCCCACGTGCGCCGAGACGCAAGGCTTGATGCCCCCCGATCCGATCGCGATGAGCGCGAGCCCGACGGCGAGGCCGGCCCGCGTCTCGTCGAGCGCGAGCGCCGCGTGGCCGGCGCAGTAGACGAGCGAGAGCAGCATGATCGTCGGATACTTGCCGAGCAGGAAGTCGGCGAGGATCGCCCCCACGATCGGAAAGAAATAGACGGCCGCCGAGAAGGCGTGGTACCAAAACTTCGCCTCGCCCTCCCCCATCGGCTGCGGGCTGCCGTCGCGGCCCGCCAGGAGCGTGGTCATGAAGACCACGAGGATCGCCTTCATGCCGTAATAGCTGAACCGCTCGGCGGCCTCGTTGCCGACGATGAAGGGGACGCCGGCAGGCATGCGGGTCGTCGCCTGCGGGCTCGTGCGGTAGGGCGGGCGTGTTGCCATGAGCGAGGGCCTTCCGGGGGCGACGTTCATCGTCAGGGGAGCATGGAGGATCGTGCCGCGAAAGGCAATCCGGATGGCAACCGGCGCGGAATCTGCACAATGGAGTCATCATGGATTCCCCGATCAGCCCCGCCGCGCCGCCAGCCCCCCGCGGCCTGCTCGTTCTCACGATCGACCGGCTGCCCGCCTGGATGCTGCCCACGTTTGGCGCCACCTGGGTGTCGATGCCGAATCTCGACGCGCTCGGCGGCCGGGGGCTCGTGTTCGACCGCCTGCTGGCCACGTCGCTCGATCCGCGCGAGACGCTCTTCTCGCTTGCCGCCGATGGCGGCCTCTGGCGGGAAGCCGCCGCGGCCGGTTGGGCGGCGGCCGTCGTCACCGACGAACGGTCGCTGCCGGAAGTCGCGCCGGGCGTGGAACGCATCGAGGTGCCGGCTGCCGACGTGGCCGACACGGCGGCCAGCGATGATGCAACCAATGCCGCGAGGCTCTGCGCGAAGGCCCGCGACGCGATCACGGCGGGCCGCCATCGACTCGTGTGGTGCCACATGAGCGGCCTCGCCGTGGCGTGGGATGCTCCCGATGCTTTTCGCGATGGCTACGTCGATCCCGACGACCCGCCGCCCCCGCCGGGCGCCCGCGTTCCTCACTTGACGGTCAGCGAGGAGACCGACCCCGATCTCGTCGTCGGCATCCGGCAGGTCTTCGCGGGGCAGTTGACACTGCTCGATCGCTGCCTCGGGCAGGTGTTCGAGGCTGCCGCGAGCGCAGGCTGGGCGGTGCTCCTGGCCGGCCTGCGCGGAATGCCGCTGGGCTTGCATGGAGAGGTCGGCTGCGAACGCGGCAACCCACCGGGGGGTAATGCCTACGGCGAATGGGCGCACCTGCCCGCGATTCTCGTCGATGCCGCAGGGCGGATGGCGGGGCAGCGGTATGGCGGGCTCGTCGTGCCGGCGGAGATCGGTGCGACGCTGCTCGACATCGTGGCCGGCCGTGGCCCGGCGCCGAACACGCAACCGGCAAGCCTCGCCGGCCTCTTCGACTCGTGGTCGGCGCCGTCCCGCGATCGCGTGATCATCGACGCGGGAGAGCAGGCGGCCATCGTGACGGACGGTTGGCACCTCGTCGCCTCGCGTCCGCATGGCGGCGGTGAGCGGTCGGCGCGACTGTTCGCGAAGCCGGACGATTATTTCGAGCTTTCCGACGTGGCCGACCGCTGTGCGGCGGTGGCCGACGAGCTCGAGCGGGCGCTCGAGCCGGTCTGGCGCGGCGCGATCCCGGAGGCCTACGCCCGGCCGCTCTCGATCGACGCCACGACCGGCCAGTAAGCCGGAGGCCGCAGAGTAGACCGCTTGCTCCGCAAGCGGATCTGGGGATCCGCTTCGGGACGAAGTGGTCTACTTTATCGCGGTCTTTCCCGGGTCTTCCCGACGGTCAACCTCCCTTTGCGGGGCCGGGCGGGGCCGCTATGCTCCCCGCCCCTTTTGTCCCCCGAGAGTGCCGCGCCCGCCGACCGACTCATGGCCGATTCGCCTCCACTTCTCCGCCCCCGCTTTCTTCGCCGCATCGTGCTGGCCTGCGCCTTCGGGATCGCGATGCTTGGCGGGCGGTCGGCGCGGGCCGATGGCGGCGAGCCGCCGGTGGCGATCCGCGTGACGTGGGGCGGCGGCAAGGCTGTCGCCTGGTCGGGCAGCATCCGGCTGATCGGCTTCCCCGAGTCGACAGGAGCGGCTGCAGCCCCGGCCCCGCCGCTCGACTGGCGGCTCCTGTCTGACGATCCATCGGCGACGGCGACGATGCATGCCGACTCGGGCGCCATCGTGATCCACGAGGAGCGGGGGCTCGATCTCAACGGCGTGGAACTGCAGGTGGCCGACTGGCGTCGGGCCCGATTGAGCGTGGAGCTCGTTCCCAAGAGCGGCCGTGACAAGCCGATGCGGGTCGACGTCGCCGTCGCGGATCTCGTCGTGTCGCCCGTGCAACAATCGCTCGATGCCGACGGCAACCGGCTTGCGATCAGGCGGGCGCCGGGGGACGAACTGCGGGTGGTTCTCGATGAACCCGCCGCGGCGATCCACAGGCCTGGCGACACGATCCGGTTGACCGTCCATCCGCTGCTGGCCCGCATGGCGACGGCGAACGCGCCCGAACTGCGGCTGCGGCTGAAGCGTTCGGCCGGTGGCTCCGAAATCCGCGCGCAATCGAAGGACCTCGAAGCCATTCCGGAAGAGATGTCCCGCGCCGCGGGGCCCGCGCCGCAGCCGTTTGCGCCGGTGCCCCTCGCGGTGGCGTTGCCGGAGCAGGAAGGGGCCTACGACCTCGAGATCGAGCTCGTCGAGCGCGGCGGGCTTCGCTGGTCGCGGTCGGTCGCCACGCGAACGCTGCAGGTGGTGGCCGTCGCCGATGCCGCGCCGAAAGAACCCGCCAGTGACGACTGGCGAGTGATCTACGAACTCGATCCGGGAAGCCCGAAGCTGCTCGAACGGCTGCGGCGGCTGCCGGGCGTCTCCATGCCGTCGATGGGGATGCCATCCGTTCCCATGCCGAAGATGCCGTTGCCGTCGTTCTCGCTGCCGAAGGTGCCGGTGCCCAACGTGCCGGTGCCCAGGTTGCCTTCGGTGAATTCGATGGTGCCCGGGCTCTCCGGCCTTCTCTCGGTGGGGCACTCGACGCTCGACACACACCCGTTGGGGGCGATGCTGAAATTGCCGCCGGCCGGTGCGGAGCCCGCGTGGGAGGGGATCTCGCTCGTGTCGGCCGAGCCGGGCAAGCCGCATCTGGTAGAGATCGAGCATCCGCTCGACCAAGACGCGCTCGTCGGCGTTCGCGTGCTCGAGCAGTCGGGCGCCGCCGTGCGGGCTACCGGTGGCAGCGGCTTCGAGACTCGGCGGCCGCAGATTTCCATTGGAGAGTCGCCGAAGCTCGGCGTGCATCGCTTCGTCTTTTGGCCCCACACACGCACGCCGCTCGTGCTCGTCACGAATCTGTCGTCGCGATCGGCGGCGAGCTTCGGCCGCGTGCGCATCCTGGCCGGCCCCGCCCGCCTGGATGCCGCCGCGAGCCTGGCGCAGCAAGGCAGTGCGCGGCGAGTGCTCATGCACCTGCCCACGGCCGATTTCTCGTCGTTTGGGGCGAGCGACGGGGCTCGCGATTGGGATACCTTGCTCGCGGGTGTGCGGCGATCGGCCGAGTGGGCTTCGGCCCAGGGCGCCGCGGGCGCGGTGCTCGGCGTCTATGCCGACGGCGCCGCCATCTGGCCGACGTCGTTCACGCACGCCGCGCCGCGGTGGGGCGGCGGGGGATCGTTCGACGGCGCGGCCGATGCTGCTCCGAAAGACGTGCTCGATCTTGCCTGCCGCATCTATGCGCGGGAGCGCCTGCGGCTCGTGCCGGCAGTCGTCTGCAATGGCGCCGTGCCGGCGCTCGAGGCGCAGGCCGCGCGCGACGGAGAGCCTGCCGGCATCCTTTGCGTCGGTCGCGACGGCCGGCCCGATCTAGGCGGCGAGGGAACGCGGGCGATCCGCTACAACATCCTCGACCATCGGGTGCAGGACGTCGTCGAACGTCTCGTGTCGGAGTTGGCCGACCGCATCAGCGCGTCGCCGGCCGTCGATGGGATCGCGATCGTTCTTCCGCACGACGGCTGGCTCCACTCGCCCGGTGTGGCGTGGGGGCTCGATGACACGACGTTCAGCCGATTCATCGCTGCGGCGGGGCAGGAGGCGGCGGTGCTCGCCGGGCCCGTGCTTCCCGGCGTCGATCCGACCGGCCGTCGGTTCGAGGGGCGGGCGGCGCTCGTCGAAGGTCCGCTGCGCGAGCAGTGGCTCGCCTGGCGGGAAGGGGAGGTGGCCGCCTTCTATGGCCGCCTCGCCGACGCCGTGGCGGCCCGCAAGCATTCCTGGAGCTTGTATGTCGCGCCGACGACGCTCTTCGTGGAAGGGCCGCTTGCCTCACGGTTTCGGCCGACGCTGGCGGCGAATCCGCCTGACGCCGACATCATGCGGTCGATCGCGCTCGACCCGGGCCGCATCGCGGCGCACGAACGCATTGTCTACGTCTCACCGCACGTCCACGCCGCGACCGACGACGTGGTCGAGCGTGGGGGCGTGCACCAGGCCAACCACTCGTTGCCGCTCCTGCGGGCCGCGGCTCAGGCCGCGCGTCGCGGGGCCGTCTTCGTCGAACTGCCCGCCGCGGTCGACGTGAAGCCCGTGGTGCCGCACGGCCCCTTCGCCACGACCACCGCGGCGCCGGTGGTCGTGCCGGCGATGGCCACCGGCGCCGAAGCGCGACGGCCGCTGGCCGAGTCGCTCGTGGCATCCGACATCGAGGTGGTTTTCGACATGGGGCTCGCGCACCGGCGGATCGACGACGACGAACGGCGGCGCCAGCGGGCGATCGAGGTGCTGCCCGCCGAACGGCTCGAACTGGTCGAACACGCGCCCGCACCGCTCGTCGTGCGGACCAAGATGGGCGAGTCGGGCACGTGGGTGACCGTAGTCAATTCGAGCGCCGTGGCGTGTCGGGCGGCGTTGTCGTGCGACCACGCGCCGCCGGCCGCCGTCGATGCCGCCACGCGGGTGGCGCTGCCCGTGGCACCCACTGGGGAGGTCGCGATCGACCTCGACGCCTGGGAGATGAAGACGCTCGTCTTCGAAGGCGATCGCCGGGTCGTGTCTGCCCGGCCTGCATTTGCGCCGCAGACGGCGGAGCAACTCGCCCGGCTGCTCGCCGACCTCGGGCAACGCCGCGCCGCGCTCGAGGCCGCCGTGCCGATGGCGGCGCTCGACAACCCGGGCTTCGAACTGCCGCAATTGGGCGGGCTCGTGCCGGGCTGGGAGCTGCTCGAGCCGAAGCGCGGCTCGCTCGCGCTCGTGGCCGGCAGGCCCACAGATGGCGGCGAAAGAGCCGCGCGGTTCGCCTCGGTCAACGGGCTGGCGACGCTCCGCTCCAATCCATTTCCGCCGCCGACGACCGGACGCATCAGCATCGCCCTGTGGGTGCGGATCGCGGCGGGGGACCAGCAGCCCCCCCTGCGGATCGCGATCGAGGGCGTCGAGGACGATCGCGAGTTTTACCGGTTCGCGCCGGTGGGCCGCGGCTCGGGTGCGATGCCAGTCTCCGGCGAATGGTCGCAATTCGTGCTGCAGATCGACGACCTCCCGACGCAAGGCATCGAATCGCTGCGGGTGCGGCTCGACCTGCTCGGGCCGGGCGCGATCGAGCTCGACAACGTGCGGGTGTTCGATCTCGCGTTCGACGAATCGCAGCGGGTGCGGCTCACGAGGCTGCTGGCCGTCGCGGAGGAGCGGCTCGCCGCCGGCGACGTCGGCGGTTGCCTGATCCAACTCGAAGGCTACTGGCCGCGGTTTCTCGCCGAGCGGGTGACCGCGGAACGACCGCTGTCTTCCACGGCGGCGCCGGATGCCCCGAATGCATCGCAGCCGAATCGCACGGGCGTGATCGACCGCGTCCGCCGCTGGTGGCAGTGAGAGCGGACTACTCTGCCGGATTGGCGTCGGACGGCTGGGCGGGCTTGCGGCTCCGGCGGCGGGGCGTTCGCGGCAGCGCCCATTCCTTCGTCAATTCCTCGAACACCTCCGGCGTCTCGTAGCGGATGACGCCCGCGCCCTCGGGCATGGGCCCGATCAGCGACCGGAAGACCGGCGCCCCGCGCAGATCCAGATCGGTGCTGCAGTCATCGACGCCCATCTGCAGGTGCGTCCGCAGGATCGCCTCGGGGGAGTCGAAGTCGTGGATCACGAGCTCCCCATCGGGGCCGCGGGTCACGATACGCCAGGTGTTTTTCTTCGCCATGATTCTCCCTCGTACAGGGAGTCATCGGCCGGCGGCGGGCGGGTTCGCGAATCGGGGGCGACGGCGTGTCATCGCCGTCACCAGCGGTCCAACCGGAACGGCGGACGCCCGAGAAGATCGGCTTCGGGACGGAGCGGTCTGCTGGTCAGTGCGTGCAACCGGCGGCCAGGGCCTCCGGCCTGGCGGGCCGCCGGCCGAAGTCTGTCTCGATCGCATGCTTCGACATCCGCAGCAGCGTGGCGTCGTCGAGCGTGGGGCAGGAAAGGTGACCGGCGATCGCGTCGGTGTTGCTGCGGTCGAAGGTGGGGTCGTTGCGGAAATAGCTCTGGTAGACATCGAGCTGGGTCCGCAGGTTGTCGGCGAACCAGCGCTCATCGCAGAGGTCCGGAGCGTCGGGAGAGGCAGCCTGCGAATACCGCTCGACCGCCTCCTGGATGACTCGGCCCACCGCGAGCATCGGCACCGGTTCCGGGTGGGTGACATGCAGCGTGCGGCCCCGCGCGTCGGGCGTCTGCACGCCATGGGCGATCACCTGCGAGACCCAGTCCACCGGCACGAAGTTCTTGTGGTCCGCCGGATCGACGCCGAGCAGACCGAGCATCGCCGGGCCGCTCGTCGAGCCAATGGCCACCCGCGTGAGGAGCGTGTGGCCGAGCCGCAGCCCCGCAAAGAAGCCGTGGTAGGTGGACGTGTAACCGGTGCGGGAATCGCCCACGATGATCGACGGGCGGTAGACCGTCGCCGAGGCCAGATGGTCGGCGGTGCGCACCATCTTTTCGGCCTCGACCTTGCTCGTCTCGTAATCGTTTCCGAATGGCTGCCCCACGTCGAGATCGTCCTCGAGCACCACGCCGCTGCGGAGCCCGCAGACATAGGCGGTGGAGACGTGGTGGAAGTGCTCGATGCCCGTGGCGCGAGCCAGATCGAGCACGTTGCGGGTGCCCGTCACGTTCGTCAGCCAAGGCTCGGCGCCGCGATCGGCGCCGCGGAAACTGAGCGAGGCGGCATTGTTGAGCAGTTCGCCGCAATTCCAATGGATCCAGTGGCGTTCTTCCTCGCCCAGGCCGCAGAGCGGCTCGTTCAGGTCGCCCTCGAAGACCACCGGCCGCGGGAGGCTCCTGCCGAGCGAGTCTTCCCACTGTTGCACGATCGCTTCGACGCGGCTCGTGGCGGATCGCTTGCGGTCTCGCCGCACGACGAGGGCCAGCGGCCGGCCGGCGAGGAGCAGATCGCGGACGAGGTAGGAGCCGAGCAGGCCGGTGCCGCCGGTGAGGAGCAGGTGGTCGGGGGCGGAGGGTTTCAACGCTGCCTTCGTGCGGCGAAGAGAAGTCTGGACGGGATGGCGGGCAAGTTACCCCTCGTTTCGCGGCCCGACAAGGGTTATGAACTTGAGCCGCGAAGGCATCACTTTTATATTGTTGAGAGCCATTCGGAGGGTAAGCGAATTGGCCAGCGGTCTGACTCGAAATCAGATGTCCCGAAAGGGATTGTGGGTTCGAATCCCATGCCCTCCGCCTTCGTGAGTTCCGCTCGTGGAACCCGCGGTCTTCTTGGGAGTCACACGGGCACGACGGTGCCTGGCCGCATGAAGACGAGATCGGCCGTGATGCAGCGCGGGTCGAGGCCGAAGAGCTGGGCCACGGCGCGGCGGTAGTCGGCCAACTGCGGCGTGTAGAACGCCGTCTTCTCTTCGATCAGCCGGGCCTGCTCGGCGCCACTCCCCACGCCGTCGAACTTGAAGTCGATCACCTCCGCGGCGATCGGCTTTCCATCGCGCGACCAGATGACGAGCCGGTCGATCACGCCCTGCATGATGCCCTGCTCGTCGCGGAGCACGAACGCATGCTCGCGCAAGAGCCGCGGCTCGGCCGGCCCGGCCGCGATGCCGCGGGCGACGAATTTCTCCGGCAGCGCCGCCGGCGGCTCGGCGAGCACGGCGGCGACGGCGGGGCGGCCGCACATCCCGCGGAAATCGGCCAGGAGCGTCGCATGCTGCGCCGCGAGCGCCGGATGCTGCGCCGCGAGCGCCGGATGCTGCGTTGCGAGCGCCGCATGCTGCGTTGCGAGCGCCGCATGCTGCGCCGCGATCGCAAGCAGCCGATCGTCGGGGGGGATCACCGCCGGCCAGCCGATCGCTTCCGCCCAGGCGTGCAGGAGCGTGCCGACATCCTTGGCCTGCTGAGAACCGGTGTCGAGGAGCGCCGCCGCGGTCATGATGCGGCCACCCTCGGCCGACGACGGCGTCCGCAGGGGCGCGCCGCGGCGGCGTCCGCCGTTGTCGAGCGGCTTGAGAGGGATCGGCGCCGCGGCCGGCGCCGGCTCGGCCGTCGGTTTCGCCGCTGTCGCCGCCATGAGCGAGTCATCGCTTGCGTCGGCATGGTGGGCGTGAGTGAAGAGCACCGCATCGGGCGGCGCCTGTGACACGTCGGGCAGCGTGGCCCGCAGGATGCCCGCCAGCGTCTTTGGAACGGTCTTCTCGTTTTCCTTCGCCGGGGCGATCACGATCTCGAGGCCCTGGATCGCGCGGGTGAGCCCCACGTAGAGCGTCGCGATCGCTTCGCGAACGATCGGCTGCGGAGCCGCTTCACACCGCTCCTGCCATTCGTCGGGGAGAAACGGCTGCAGCTCCCTCGGCACGGCGGCGAGCACCCGCCGGATCGGAGCGAGCGGGCCCGCGCGGTCGATCACCACCCGCGGCGCATGCGGCATGAGTTTGCGGTCGAGGTCGGTGAGCACGACGAGATCGAACTCGAGCCCCTTCGCCTTGTGGATCGTCATCACCCGGATCGGCGAAGGCACCGGATCGGCCACGCTCGTTCGGCGGCACTGGGCGATGAAGGCGGCGGTGCGGGCGAGGCCCACCCGTGGGCCGCCGGCCGCCAGATCCCAGGCCCGCGCCGACTCGACGAATTGCTCGAGCCGCCGCGCATCCCGCTGCGACCCGCTCGAGGCCGCGATGGCGGCGAGCCGGGCGAGCACGGGGCCGTAGCCGTCGTCGATGAGCTCGCGCCGCAGCCGGTCGATCGCCGCGATGCACCCCGGAGGCGGGGCCGCGGCGGAGGCGGTCGCCTCGTCGAGCCCGAGCGCTGCCGCCAGCGGCGACCTGCCGACGTGAAACCGGGCGATCGAATCGGAGGGATGGTCGCAGAGCGTGAGCGCCGAGAGCAAAAGATCGACCGCGGGAGAGTCGTCGAGCGGATTGCCCCCCTCGGCGCTGGCCACGATGTTTTCGCGGCCCTTGAGCCGGGCGATCACCTGCTCGGCCGCGTGATTGGTGCGCACGAGCACGCCGATCCGCGCGGCGGGATTCGCCCGCGCGAGCGCCGCGGCCCGCGCGGCGGCGTGGGCGAGGACCACGTCGGCCTGCTTCTCGTCTTCCTGGGCCGCCGGCGCCGTCCGCAGCCGAACCCAGCCGGGCAGATCCCGGTTCCGTGCCGCCGCGGCGTGGGAGACGAAGGTTTCTCTCCAGCGAGCCGCCACGGCGGCATGGTCGGTCAGCGGCTCGCAGCCGGCCAGGTTGTCGAACACCTTGTTCACGACGTCGAGCACGGCGGGGCTCGAGCGGTAGCTCTCTGAAAGATGCAGCATCGCCAGCGGCGTCGCCGCCTGGTCGAAGAAGTCGGCGAGCGAATCGATCAATTCGGCCTTGCCGCCGCGCCAGCCGTAGATCGCCTGTTTGTCGTCACCCACGGCGAAGAAACTGCCGCCGCTCGTGGCCGTGTGCTCCGCAAGCCGTTCGAGCACCCGCCACTGCGACAGTGACGTGTCTTGGAATTCGTCGAGCAGGAGGTGCTTCGCGAAGGAGATGCCCCGCCACCGCGCCGCGTCGAGCGTGCCGTCGCCGGCCGCGAGGCCGACCATGCGGGTGACGTCATCGAACGACACGATCCCCTCGGCCGCGGCCAGCTCGTCGATCGTCTCGACGTAGCGGTCGAGCACGTCGCGCATGCCGCGGGTCTGGGCCGCGATCATGCCGAGCACCGCCGTCCGCGCCAGGGCGAGAAGCGTTTGGTAGGCTCGCTGCACCTCCGGCTCGATCGGCTTCCGGTAGTAGGTGTCTTCCCCGACGAGCACCTTGCTCGCGATTCCCTTCCCCGCGAACGTCTTCCATTCGCCGGCCCGGAACGCGGCGAGGTCCTTGTCACGTGCCTCCGCGATCCGCTTGTCGGTGAACGTCGCCGCTTCGAGCGCGGCGATCGCTTCGTCGATGTCGGCGTCGGCCGGTGGCCGGGGCACCGTGACCCAGTCCCAGGCCGAGGGCTCGGCCTCGCGGTGCACAGCCGCCAAATCCGAAACGACTCCCTCGAGGAGCGATTCAAGGCCCGTGGTCGTCGCACCGCCCGACACCCGCATGAGAAGGTCGGCCATCGTGGCGGCGGGCGAGCGGCCCTCGTCGTCACCGAAGGCCCGTTCGATCGTGCCGTGGATCGCCCGCCGCCGCTGCGACTCGAGCTCGGCCTCGGTGCCGATCGTCCAGTTGGCCGGCAGGCCGAGCTCGAACCGTGTGGCATCGGCGCAATTCACGAAGAAACTGTCGAGCGTGCCCACCGCGAGCCGGTCGAGCGCCGCCATCACCTTCAAGAGCAGGTCGCGAAAAAACGCGGCGTCGGCCCCGGGCCGTTCGATCGCCGCGGCCAACTCGGCCGTCGCGGCCGACGACGCTGGCTCGGCCGTCGCGGCCGACGACGCTGGCTCGGCCGTCGCGGCCGACGACGCTGGCTCGGCCGTGGAGGCCGACAACACCGGCTCGGCTGCTGAGGCCAGCCGGTGGAGAACGCGGGCGAGGATCTCGCCGGCGGCCTTGCGGGCAAACGTCGCCGCAAAGAGATCCCCAACCTCCGCGCCGTCGGCGAGCAGCCGGATCATCCGTGTTGTCAGCGCGTGCGTCTTGCCGGTGCCGGCGCTCGCCCGCACGCTGACGAAGGGCTCGGGTCCGACCGAGGCTGGCCGCTTCCTGGCCGCGGACGTGCTCATGGCTCCTCCTCGCCTTCGTCTTCGACGATCGCGGCGGTCTGGCAGATCGCGTCGAATTCAGGGAACGCCCTGGTCGCTGCGTCGTTGGCCGGCCAGAAGATGCCCGCCCGCACCCGCCGCACGACCTCGCGAGCCGTCTCGTCGGCGGCCGCATAATCCGCCTCGGTCCATGTCGGCGTCTTGATGCCGGTCTCTTCGACGCGGGCCGGCACGTTGAAGTAGCCGACGTCCACGACCGCGGCAGCGTCGATGCCCGGCAGCTCGCCGAGGAGATGTCGGTAGAGCGGCAGCTGCAAATCCACCCACTCACCCGCGCGGCGATGGCTCTCCTCCGGAGTCCTGCCCCGCGCGGAGGTCTTGTAGTCGAGCACCTGCCAACGGCCCGATTCGGGATGGTGGTCGATCCGGTCGATGCGGGCCGAGAGCTTGATCGGCGTGCCGTCGACGTCGAGCGTGGCATCCTTCACGTGGTGCTCGGTGAGGTGAATCCTCCAGCCTTCGGCCGCCCGGCGCGCCTGGGCATGGGCGAAACCATGGAGCCGCCGCCGCGCCAATTCGGCCTGCACGGCCACCGCCGGCGCCGCCTGTGATCCGTAGCGAAAGTGAACGAACGTGTCGAGGATCCGGGAGAGCTCCGTTGCGAGCGCGTCGCCGTCGGTGCACGAGGCAAGATCCTCGCGCTTGGCGAACCGATCGAGGCATTCGTGGATCAGCGTGCCGAAGTCGGCGGCGCCGAGTTCGAGCGCGTCGTCGGCGACCCGCGCAAGCCTGAGCCTGTGCCGCAGCCAGTAGCGGTAGGGGCAGGCAAGGTAGTCCTTGAACTCCGTCACCCGCATCGACGTCACCGCGACGGAGCCTTCCGGAGGCCTGGGCACGACGAGCCGCGACGAGGCCACCGGCACCAGCACCGCGGCAACTTTCGGCCCCTCCGCCGCGAAGAACGTGCGCGCGGCCGTCACCACCTCGGCGGGATCGCGCCGGAAAAGCAGCCGGCTCGGCACCGTCGGCGATCCATCGGCGCCGCGGCGTGGCACGAGCACGAGCAGGTCGCGGCGGCAGCAGGCCGCGAGCGAGAGGATCCAGGCGTCGCGGGCGGCGATCCGAGAGGCATCCTCGAGCGCGAGCGGCTTGCGCAGCGTTTCCGGGAGGAGCGGATCACGGACTTGTCCGGGGGGCAGGCTGCCCTCCACGGCCGACGTGATCACGAGCGCCGCGGCATCGTCGAGCGGCACTTCGAGCCAGCCGACGATGTCGATCGCGTCGGCGATCGGCAGGGGCGGCACGAGTTCCGCCGACCAGTTCGCCAGCAGAAGCCGCGCGAGCCCCTCGGAGCCGGCGGCCGCCGCGAGCGGATCGGGAATCGTGGCGAGCGCGGAGAGCAGTTCGCCGAGCGACCGGAGCGATCGGGCGACGACGCGGTCGTCGGGCGCATCGCGGTCGATCGACACGCCCTCGAGTGCCACCGCCACGGCCTGCCGCACCGCCTCGGTCCAGGCGGCGGCGAGCCCGCATCCCTGCGGGGCGGGCTTCGCCTTGGTTTTGGCCTTGGTTTTGGCCTTGGACGTGGCTTTCGTGGCTTTCGTGGCCGGTGGGCGATCGACCGCCTTCGAGGCTTCACGCACCGCGGACAACCAGCGATCGATGCGATCGAGCATTTCGAGAAACCGCTCATTGGATTTCCGGTGCTCCGGTCGCTCGGCGGCCTTGGCCAGGTGCTCGCGGTCGATCGCGAGCGGCAGATGGCGGGCGGCGACCTCGTCGGCAAGCGCCGCCGGCATCGCGATGCCGGTCTGTCGTCGGATCAGTTCGACCACGGCCGGCGATCGCACGAGTGCGGCGAGCGTCGCGAAATCACCGCGGGCCAGCCAGTCGAAGACGGCGGAGAGCATCTGCCAGGGAGTCGAACGTCTGACGGTGCGGCCGGTGCCGTAGCGGCCCGTCGCGCCGGCAGCGGCGAGCTTCTGCTCGATCGCGGGCGCGACCTTGTCGTCGGGCACGGCGATCGTGATCTCGTCGGCGGCGAGGCGGCCGCCGAGGCCCCTCAGCCAGTCGACGATCGCGTCGGCCTGCGCGTCGGTGTCGTCGACGAGCCGGATCGAATCGAGCGGGAGGGGGATCACGCGCGTCGCCCAGGCGTCCGGCACGATGCAGCCGAAGGCGTCGAAGCACGCGGAGAAATCCTCCGCGGTCATGTGTGGCGGCGCGGCGACGAGCGCGTCGATCGTCGTGGCCGTCGCGGCCAGCATCTGCCGCTGCAGCGGGTCGATGTCGACCGTGGCGAGCAGAACGATCCGCTTGTCGCAGCGGACTTCGTGGTTGTCGATCGCCACGCGGCGGGCGGTCTGGCGGTCCCAGCGGCCGGCGGCGTCGATGTGGTCGAGATAATCCCGTTCGATGCGGGCCAGGGCATCCCACCGCGCATGGTCGCCGAATCCCGGCAACACGTCGTCGGCCTGCGCCGCGAGATCGGCGAACCCCAGGTCGATCGACGCCAGTTCGCGATGGGCGGCCACGAGCGACCGCGCCACCTCGACGAGCCGGCCTTGCGCGGCGTTGATGCCCGGCGGACCGGCGATCCCTGGCGCGATCCGTTCCCGGTCGGCATCGCTCGCGCCGGCGATCGCGGCGCCCCAGGCGAGCGTCTCGACGGCATCATCGGCAAGCGGCCGGGCGGGCTTATAGAGAAGCTCCGGGAGTTTGCCGAGCGTGACGGTCTCCGGCGGCGCGAGATCGAGCGACCGCGAGGCCGCGAGATCGAGCAGGATCTCGAGCAGGCGATGCCCGGCCCGTCGGCCCGGCACGACGACCATCACGTTCGAGAGATCGGCAACGACCTCACCGCCCGCGGGATCGCAGGCATGCGCGAGCAGCCATTCGGCGGCCGCGGGCAGCACGCCCTGCGCGGCGTCGAGCCGGTGCAGCGTGCAGCGGGCGGCGGGTGACGATGCGGTGGCCAAGGCTCCTTCCTCCGGCGGGGGAGGAGCAGTATACGGATTTTCCGAACGAGCCCCCTTCCTCCGCAAGCATTTCGTGGAATCGTTCCTTCGTGGTATCTTTCAACATCGTGCCCGAAACGCGTCTTGCGAGTTTTTTCGGCAGCACTCGGGCGGGGCGACGACGTTGCCGTGATGGGCGAAAACCTGGGCGCCGAGGATTACAGCGAGGAACGGAGCCGCGTCATGTTCCGCGCCCGCTGGCCAGAGATCATGAGGCCGCAGCCGGGTCTGGAATCGCAGGGTCCATATCGCGTTGCATCCGTCCCGCCGTCCGATGCGAAACCATTGAAAGCAGCCAGTGCAGGACCACCCAAGGAACAAGAGAACAGGAGTTTTGATGGCCTCCATTTCTGACCGCCCCACCCCTGCTGTGAACCTCAACGACGATGACGTCCAGAAACTGGACCGTCTCCGCGACTCCTATCGCCGACTGCAGGAAGAACTCGGCAAGGTGATCATCGGCCAGCGGGAGACGATCGAGCGGCTCGCGATCTGCCTCTTCGCCCGGGGCCACTCGCTATTGATGGGCGTGCCCGGTCTCGCCAAGACGCTGCTCGTCAGCCGGCTCGCCGAGGCGGTCTCGCTGAAGTTCAGCCGCATCCAGTTCACGCCCGACCTCATGCCGATGGACATCACCGGCACCGACATCCTCCAGGAGTCGGCTGAAGGCCGCCGCGAGTTCCACTTCGTGCCCGGCCCGGTGTTCGCCAACATCGTGCTCGCCGACGAGATCAACCGCGCCCCGCCCAAGACGCAGGCGGCGATGCTCGAGGCGATGCAGGAGCAGAAGGTGACGGTCGTCGGGAAGACGTCGCGGCTCGAGCCGCCGTTCTTCGTGTTGGCCACGCAGAACCCGGTCGAGCAGGAGGGCACCTACCCACTGCCCGAGGCGCAGCTCGACCGCTTCATGTTCCTGATCGAGGTCGATTATCCCTCCGAGGAAGAAGAGGTGATGATCGCCCGCACCACCACTGGCGACACGCTGCCGCAGCTCGAGCATGTGCTCTCCGCCGCGGAGATCATCGACTTCCAGAATCTCGTTCGCCGGGTGCCGGTGCCCGACCATATCTATCAGTTCGCCGCGAAGCTCGTGCGGCGGACCCGCCCGCAGGGATCGTCCGCCCCCGACTGGCTCAAGCCGCTCGTCTCCTGGGGCGCGGGGCCCCGCGCGGTGCAGTATCTCATCCTCGGGGCCAAGTCCCGCGCGGCGCTCACCGGCGGCTACATGGTGAGGCTCGAAGACATCGCCGCGGTGGCGGCGCCTGTGCTCACCCATCGCGTGCTCACCACGTTCGCCGCACAGGCCGAGGGGATCGACGCGAAAAGAATCGTCGAGCGGTTGGTTGCCGAGGCACTCGCCGAACAGAACGGGTGAGCCATGTCCAGCGAGTTCACCGACCGTCCAACACGGACGTTTCTCGACAGTGGCGTGCTCTCCCGGCTCTCCGCGGTGCCGCTGCTCTCCCGCCGGCCGATGGTCGGCGGTGTGTCGGGCCGTCACGTCAGCCCGCACCGCGGGTCGAGCGTCGAGTTTGCCGAGTATCGCAAGTACGTGCCGGGCGACGACCTCCGCCGGCTCGACTGGCGGGTCTACGGCCGCACGGATCGCAACTACGTCAAGGAGTATGAAGCCGACACCAACCTGCGGTGCTGCCTCGTCGTCGATTCCAGCGGCTCCATGGGCTACGGCTCCACCGGCATCACGCGGATCGACTACGCCCGCCGGCTCGCGGGCACGCTCGGCTTCCTCGCCTGCCGCCAGGGAGACGCGGTCGGCATCTCCTGCGTGGCCGATAGTGTCGTCCGGCACCTGCCGCCGCGGCGGAATCCCGCCCATTTGCGGCTGGTGCTCGACGCTCTGGAGCAGGTGCGGCCGCAGGGGGCGAGCCGTCTGCCGCAGGTGCTCCATGAACTGGCCGAGACCGTTCGCCAGCGGGCCCTGATCGTCATCGTCTCCGACATGTTCGTGGATCCCGAGGAGTTGGCCAGTTGCTTCGGCCATCTCAGGTTCCGCAAGCACGACGTGGCGGTGTTCCATCTGCTCGATCCGCAGGAACTGGCGTTCGACTTCCGCCGGCCGACGCGGTTTCTCGACATGGAGGGGGGCAGCCCGCTGTTCGCCGACCCCCTCGACATCGCCGACCGCTACATGCAGGCGCTCGAGACCTACCTCGGGTCGCTCAAGAAGATCGTGCTGGAGCAGGGCATCGACTATCACCGCACGCTGCTCGACGAAGACTACGAGAAGGTGCTCGCTCGCTTCCTCGTGAGCCGGGCCTCAGGGAAGGGGATGCCATGACCTTCCTGCAACCTTGGCTGCTCCTCAGCCTGCCGCTGGTCGCGCTGCCAGTGATCATCCACCTGATCAACCAGCAGCGGTTCCAGTCGGTGCAGTGGGCGGCGATGATGTTTCTGCTCTCGGCAAAGGCGATCTCCCGCGGCTATACCCGGCTGCGGCAATGGCTGATCATGCTCCTGCGGATGGCGGCCGTGGCGGCGGCGATCCTGGCGATCAGCCGACCGCTGTCGCAAGGCTGGCTGGCGGTGGTGGGCGGCGATCGCGCATCTGCCGCGATCGTGCTGCTCGACCGCTCGCCAAGCATGTCGCAGGCATCCCGAGCCGGCGGCGAGTCGAAGCTGACCACGGCGACGCGGCAGGTGGCCGCGGCGCTCGAGACGCTCGGCGCAAGCCGGGTGGTGCTCATCGACAGCGTTTCGTGCACGCCGCAGGAGCTCGCCTCACCACGGGCGATTCGTGAGGTGCCCGAAGCGGCCCCCGCTGCCGCCGCGGCCGATCTGCCGCTCTTGCTGCAGGCGGCCTGCGATCAGATCGGGGCGTCGAAGTCTGCCGCCAGCACGATCTGGATCTGCTCCGACCAGCGGGCCAACGACTGGAAGGTGTCGGATGGCGCCTGGTCGGCGATCCGCGAGGCGGTGGCGAAGGTGCCGCAGTCGGTGCGGCTCACGCTCTTGGGCTACACGGAACCCGCGGCCGATAATCTGTCAGTCCGCGTCACCAGGGCGGCGCTCGAGCCGCGCGGCAAGGCCTGGGAACTCCTGCTCGACATCGCGATCCGTCGGCAGGCCGACGGCGGCCCCGCCCGTGTGCCGGTGCAGATCGAACTGGGGCCGGCACGATCGACGGTCGAGGTCGAACTGACCGGCACCGAGTCCGTGCTCATGCGGCATGCGATCCCGATCGACGCCGCGGCCCTCGCTCAGACGGCAACGATGGCGGGCGGCGCCGAGGGCGACCGCGAGTCCGCACAGGCCAACGGCTGGGGCCGCGTTTCGATCCCCACGGACAGCAATCCCGCCGACAACGATTTTTATGTTGCCTTCGGCACGCCCCCCATCCGCCGCACGCTCGTGGTGACGGAGGATTCACAGGCGGGTGCGCAGACCAAGCGGACGCTCGAACTCATCGCCGGTATTCCGCCCGACAAACTCCTGCAGGCGGCGACCGAGGCCGTGGCCGCGGAGGCGGTGGTGGACATGCCGTTGGATGACGTCGCGCTCATCCTCTGGCAGGCGGCGCTGCCGGAGGCGGGCGCCGCCGATGCAGTGAGCCGGTTCGTCGCCCGTGGCGGCCAGGTGATCTTCCTGCCGCCCGAGTCACCCACGACAACGGCCTTCAACGGCATGGCCTGGCAGACGTGGACCGAGCACAGCCCGCCGCTGCGGCCGTCGTCGTGGCGGGCCGACGAGGGACTTCTCGCCGCCACGCTCACGGGGGCCGCGTTGCCGGTCGGTGAGTTGGAGCTCCGCCGCACATGCGGGATCGCCGGGGATGGCACGCCGCTGGCCGTGCTTCCCGACGGTAGGCCGCTGCTCGTGCGGGCGGCCGATGATCGGGGCGGCGTCTCTTTTCTGGCGACCACTCCCGCCGTCCGCGACTCCGACCTCGCGGCCAATGGTGTCGTGCTCTATGCGGTCGTGCAGCGGGCCATCGACGCCGGCCTTGAAACCGTTGGCAACGCCCGCCAGGTCGATGCGGTTGCGATGGTGCTGGGTGGCGCCGACGCTGGCGGCCAGCGCATTTCGCAGCAGCGCAGCTCCCAGCAACGCAGTCAGGAAGACTGGCGGCAGATCGCCGGGCCACCGTCGGCGTCGACCGAGGCGGGCTTTCATGCCGGCGTGTATGCGTCGCGAGGGAGGCTGCTGGCGGTGAATCGGCCCGCCGCGGAGGATGCCGCCGAAGTGGTGGACGACCGGCAGATTGAGACGCTCTTTCAGGGCCTGTCGTTCAGCCGCTTCGAGCAGAAGGCCGGCGGGCTCGGCGCCATCGTCGAAGAGGTGTGGCGGCTGTTTTTGGTCGCGCTCTTGGTGGCGCTCGTGGTGGAGGGGCTGCTCTGTCTTCCCCGCAAGCTTTCCGACAGGCTTCCCCGACGATCTTCCGACAGGCTTTCCCGTGGTCTTCCCGCCGCGCAGCGGAGCAGGGAGGCGGTCGCATGACGATGCAACCTGATGGAGTGATGATCGCCAACGGGCTGCGTTTCTACTGGACGCCCTGGTCGCTCGGCGTGTCGCTCGTGTTGTTGACGGTGGTGGCCGCCGTCTGCCTGGCCGGCTGGTGGCGAAGCGGTTTCCGGGCAGGCTACGGCCTGCTCGAGCTGCTGCGGTTCTTGATCGCAGCGATCGTAGTGTTCCTCCTCAATCAGCCGGAGTGGGTGACCGAACAGCGGCCCAGCGAGAAGCCCTCGATCGCCGTGCTAATCGACGACTCGCGGAGCATGGACACGCTCGATGTGCTGCAGGACGGCGCCGGCGCCGTTTCGCGGAAGCAGTCGGTGGCGGCGCTCTCCGACACGTCATTTTGGAAGCCGCTCGAGGAGCGGTTCGCGATCCGGATCGAGCCGTTCTCCACGACGCGGGAGGGAGCGGCGAGCGAGGACACCAGTCCGCCCGCCGTCGGAACGGATCTCTTTGGGCCGCTCGACACGGCGGCGCGACGCAATCCGAATCTGCGGGCGATCGTGCTGGCCTCCGACGGCGATTGGAACGAAGGCCGGCCGCCCGTGCAGGCCGCCACGTCCCTGCGGCTGGCCGGCATCCCGGTGCTCGCCGTGCCCACCGGCAGCCCGACGCCGCTGCCCGATCTCACGATCGCGAGCCTCGACTGCCCCGTGACAGGCGTGGTGGGCAAGCCGTTTCGTGTGCCCTTCACGATTCGCAGCACGCTGCCGCGGGAGCAGACGGTGACCGCGGTCGTGGAAACCTCCGACGGCCAGACCTTCAGCAAACAGCTGCGGCTGGCCTCGATGGGCAAGACCACCGACTGGATCTACTGGACGCCGGGGGCCGTCGGCGACTACACGGTCACGGTCCGCGTGCCGCCGCAGCCGG
>JBIIQM010000038.1:0-26828 GCA_044342075.1 Pirellulales bacterium | reverse complement strand
CCGGGAGCCGGCGTATGCTGACAAGCGCAGCCAGGATGGCGGAGCGAAGTCAGCATCCGAGCGAGCGAAGGACAGGATGTCCGTAGCGAGTGTCCGGCGACGGGGCACGGGTCGCCCGAGGCCGGCTTCGCACCATACGGCTAGATCCGGATGCGCGACGCCTGCTCTACGATGCTTTCGAGCGGCACGAGGTTGCCCTTGTTGCAGCCGGGGCAGGCCTCCGCGGCTTCGGCCCAGGCTTCCGGTGAGCGGATGTTCGAATCCCAGAAGGGCCAGGTCTTGCACTGCCGCGGACGCTCCTCGTAGGCGGTGCACTTTCGCGTCTTCTCGTCGAGGAGCACGCAATCGCCGTTGGCCCGCTCCTTGAGCGATCGACGCACGCCCACTCGCTTCACGTAGGCCGCCTCGAACGCAGCCGGCTCCATGCCGACCTTCCGGGCCATGTCGTCGATCTCCTGTTGGTTCACCCAGACGTAGCCCTCGGAGCCCGAGCAGCAGTCGCCACACTGCGTGCACTGGAAGCGGAGCCCGCCGGCGTACCAGACATCCTTTGGAATCCCGGCCATGCAACACTCCTCGCGTGAACGGTGCTACTTCGAAACCAGCTACGTCGAAACGAGCGTCGCGATCGCCGCCACCGTGGCCTCCACGTCATCGCCCGTGTTGAACGGACCGAAGCTCAGCCGCACGGTGCCGCCCGAGGCCGTGCCGAGGTGCTCGTGAACCCGCGCGGCACAGTGGAAGCCCGATCGCGCCTGCACGCCCGCCATCTGTTCGAGCAGCATTGCGATCTCCGCGGGATCATAGCCCTCGACGGTGAAACTCACAATTCCCGCGGCATCCGGCGCCGCGATCACCCGCACTCCCGGCAGATCGCGAAGCCGCGCAGCGCAGTCGGCAGCAAGGCCGCGGCCAAGCTTTCCACCACGGTCGGCGGGCAACGCCGCAAGCCAGTCGATCGCGGCGGCAAGCGCGGCGAGCGCAGGCACGTCGGGGGTGCCTGCCTCGAACCGGTCGGCGAAGGCCGACGGCATGTCGAGCGTGTCGCTCGCGGTGCCGGTGCCACCCTGGATGATCGGCTCTGGCTCGACGCCAGCCCGCGCCCAGAGGATGCCCACGCCCGACGTTCCCAAGAGCCACTTGTGGGCCGGCGCCGCGATGATGTCGGCAGCAGTCGATGAAGCGATGTCGGGCACGAGGCCGAGCGACTGCGAGGCGTCGAGCAGGAGGATGCCGCCGCGATCATGCGCGATCGCGGCAAGGGCGGCGGCATCCTGCATCGCGCCCGTCACGTTCGAGACGTGCGAAGCGACGACAAGCCGCGTGGCCGGCCGCCATGCCGCCGCGACGGCCGCCGGATCGACGCGGCCGATGGCATCGCAGGGAACGATCGTCGTCTCGATTACGCCGCGGGTGGCAAGCCAATGGAGCGGACGCAGCGTGGCATTGTGGTCGGCGGCGGTCGCGATCACGTGATCCCCTGGCCGCACGAGGCCGTGGATCGCGAGGTTGAGGGCGAGCGTCGCGCCGCCGGGAAACGCCACCCGCGCGGGATCGACACCGCCAAGGAGCTTTGCGACGCGCGATCGCGCTGCCGAACGGACCGAATCGGCCTCGGCAGCCGCGCGGTAGGCGGCCCGGCCGGCCGCGGCGCCGATCTCGCGGGCCGCCCGCTCCCAGGCGGCGAGCACCGGCTCGGGCTTCGGCCACGACGTGGCCGCGTTGTCGAGGTAGCGACGCAGGAGTCTTGGTTCCGCCACGCTAGCCCCCGATCTGATACATCGCGCGGGCCGGCCGCTCGAACGAAGGCGACCCGATGCCGTGGGCCCACCGCTTGTTCTTCACGCACTCCTCGAGGAGATCCGCGACTCTCGCGTCGATCTCTCCTTCTGGCTGCCCGCCGCGGAGCACCGCCCGCACGTCCCACTCGGTCGTCGAGAAGAGGCAGTTGCGAAACTGGCCGTCGGCCGTGAGGCGCAGCCGGTCGCATTGGCCGCAGAAGGGAGATGACACAGGATCAATGAAGCCCACGCTCCCGCCGCCATCGGCCCAGCGGTAATCGACCGCGGGCTGCCCCGGATCGGTTCGCAGGGCCGGCACGAGCGGCCCGATCGCGCGCTCGAGGATTGTCCGCACCTCGGCGCCGGAGAGCACCTGCCCTCCCGACCAGCCCGCCTCGGCGTCGAGCGGCATGAACTCGATGAATCGCAGCTGAAAGCCCTCGCGGCGGCAGAACTCCGCGAGGGGCACGATCTCGTCTTCCGTCAGCCCGCGGATCGAGACGGCGTTGAGCCTGATCTTGCTGAAGCCGGCCCGCTTCGCGGCGGCCAGGCCGGCGAGCACGCGATCGAGCCCCGACCGCCGCGCGATCTTCTCGAAGACATCCTCGCGCAGGCTGTCGAGGCTGACGTTGAGCCGGTGGAGACCGGCGCGGCGGAGCGGCTCGGCCTGCTCGGCCAAAAGCAGGCCGTTGGTCGTGAGTGCCAGATCCTCGATGCCGGGGATGTCGACAAGCTGCCGCACGAGGATCTCGAGGCTCGACCGCACGAGCGGCTCGCCCCCCGTCAGCCGGATCGTGCGAATGCCGAGCCCCGCGGCCACCCGCGCCACGCGGGCGATCTCCTCGTAGCTGAGCAGCTCTTCGCGCGGCCGAAAGACGGCGTCGAGCGGCATGCAGTAGGTGCACCGCAGGTTGCAGCGGTCGGTGACGCTGATCCGCAGATCGGTGTGCACGCGGCCGAAGCCGTCGATGAGCGTCATGGCGTGGCCTCCGGAGCCTGGCCCGGATGGACCCATGCCCGAGCGCCGTCGGCGGCCTCCTCGCGCTTCCAGACCGGCACCACCCGCTTCACCTGCTCCATGAGCCACTCGGCCGCGTCGAAGGCCTCGCGCCGGTGCGGCGCGCAGGCGGCGATCGCCACGCTCGCCTCTCCCACGGGCACCGTGCCGAGCCGATGCACGATCGCGCAGGCTTCGAGGCCGAACCTCGCGATCGCCTCGCTTCGCAGCCGCTCGAGCTCCCCGCGGGCCATCGGCTCGTGCGCCTCGTATTCGAGGCTGCGGGTGACGAGGCCGTCGGTGATGCCGCGCGTGGTGCCCACGAAGAGCACGTTCGCGCCGGCCGCGTCGCTCGCCACCGCGGCGAGCACGGCGGCGGCGTCGATGGCTCCATGCACGAGGCTCACCGTATCGATCCGCTGCATCGCCGCTAGCCTCCGCTGACCGGCGGAATGATCGCCACGTCGCCGCCTTCGGCCACGGTATCCTCGTCGCGGGCATAGCGGCCGCCGATGGCGACCGCGCTCTTGGCGAGCAAGGGCACGATGGCCGGCGCGGCCAAGGCCACGGCCGCCCGCAGGTCGGCCACGGTGCCACCGCTCCAGGGGATCTCGAGCCGGCGGCAGCCCGCGGCCTCGGCCATTCCCGCGAACAGGCTGATCGAGAGCATGGGTTGTGCCAGGAGGTTCGTGTTCAGCTGGAGGTTCGTGTTCAAGTGGTGGTTCGCCGGCCGCTCGTGGCCGAGAGCAGACCGTCGAGTTCGGCGGCGGCGGAGCCCTCGAGCGATCCATACGCCTTCGCCAAGAGCTTTACGGGATGCACCGTCGGCTTCGTGGTGCCCTGCTCCATTTGTAGCCGGCAGGCGCTGCACTCGGTAGCGCCCGCCTCGACCCCCGCGCTTCGCATCGCCGTGACGAGCCCGAGGCCCGCCCGCAGGCTCGCGCGATAGTGCTCCCGCGCCAGGCCAAACGTGCCAGCCATCCCCGAGCAGCCGCGGTCGGCCGCCTGCACTGAAAGCCCGGGCACGAGCCGGAGCAGATGCTCGGCCGGGCTCGTGCCCCCCCGCGCCCGCACATGGCAGGGGGCGTGATAGAGCACCCGCGACGGCACCGGCGCGAAGTCGAGCCGCAGACGACCCTCGCGATGCAACTCCCAGAGGTAGCTCGTCGCATCGGTCGTGGCCTCGACCACCCGCGCCATGTCGTCGTCGTCGAGCAGCAGCGGGTAATCATGAGTGATGCAGGTGACGGCCGCCGGTTCCGTGCTCACGATCCGGTAGCCGAGCCGGACGGCCTCCGCGAGGATCCGCATGTTCACGCGCGCGAGCTTCCGCGCCGCGGCCACGTCTCCCTCCGATACCATTGGCATCCCGGAGGAGACCTGCCGCGGGTCGATGAAGACGCCGATCCCGTTGCGCTCGAGGATCGAGACGAAGGCCTGCGCGAGCAGCGGATCATGCCGCCGGGCGAACGTGTCGAGGAAGTAGAGCACTCGCGGCCCGCCGCGCCGCGAAGGACGTGTGAGCCCGCGCCGCGCGGCCCAGCGCAACGTGCGGTTGCCGGTGAAGGGCGGCAGCTTGCGGCCCTGCGCGATGCCGAGCGTCTTCTCCATGAGCCACCGCGCCCGCCGGCTCTCGAGCGCCCGGTTGGCGAGCGGCGCAAACCGGCCGGCCAGACCGCTCAAGCCATCGATCCGCGACCGCACCCAGGCAGAGCCGCCGAGGCTGTTGGTCGCCAGGTGCGCGGCCTTGATCTCGGTCACGAGCGCGGGGATGTCGACGCCCGCGGCGCAGTCGATCCGGCACTGGTGGCAGTTGAAGCAGGTGTCGGCGATCGCGCGGACCGCGTCGTCGGAGAGCAGCTTCGGATCGAGCCGGCCGGAGAGGAGCGACGCCATGAGGTTCGCCTTCGCCCGCGGAGACGATTCCTCCGCGGCATCCTCCCGATACCTGGGGCACATCCGCACGGCCGCCGACTGCGTGCGGCAGGCGCCGCAGCCGTTGCAGGCATCGACCTCGTCGGCCAGTTTTCCGGGCGACCAGTTGAGGACGGGCAGGACCGTTTCGGGCGCGGCCCGCGCCGCGGGCTCGGCGGCGGCGGCCTTCACGGCAACCAGCGCCGGGCGAAACGCCACCGGCTCGGCACCGGCCCGGGTGATCTTACCGGGGTTGAGGATGCCAAAGGGATCGAAAAGCCGCTTCACGTCGGCGAACACGGCGGCGAGTTCCGGGAAGAACCGCTCGAAGAACGCGGTGCGGGAGAGCCCGAGCCCCTGCTCGCCGCCGATCGTGCCGCCGACGGCCACCACTTCGGCATAGAGCGCCTCGGCGAGCCTTTCGAGACGCTCCCGCTCGGCCGGGTCGCGCGGCTCGGCATGGGGCCGCACGTGAAGCTGGCCGTGGCCGGCGTGGCCGAAGAGCAGCGCCGTCGTTCCCTGCTGCTTGAGCACCCCCTGCAATCGCCTGAGGAATTCGGGCAGCCGTTCGGGCGGCACGACGATGTCTTCGACGAAGGGCACCGGCCGCGACGTCCCGCGAACGCCGTGCAACGTCGACACAAGCTGCCGCGACAGATCCCAAAAGAGCGCCGCGTCGACCGCGTCTTCCGCCCGCCGCATGTCGATACAGAGCCGCTTCACCGCCTGGATCCGCCGCATCGCCTCGTCGAGCCGCGCGCCGCAGGCGGCCGCGTCGTCGCCGGCGAATTCCACGAGCAGCCCCGCGTCAGCCACCGGCGGAATGAGCAGATCGAAGTGCACCTTCGCGCTGCGAGCGAGCGCGAGGTGACGCTTGTCGAAGAGATCGCAGGCGCTCGGCTCGAGGGCCTTCAGCCGCAGCGCCGCCTCCGCGGCCTTCTCGAGCGACTCGAAGAGAAAGAGCCCGACCGCCGCCGCGCCGTCGGCCGGCACCGTATGGAGCGTGGCCTCCGTGATGATCGCGAGCGTGCCCGCCGCGCCGCAGAGCAGCCGCGGCAGGTGGATTCGACCCCCGTCCTCGAGGTCGTCGAGCCGGTAGCCGCCGTGGGCGAGGCGTTCGGCCGGCTGCGACCGCGCGATCACGTCGCGCGACGAGCCGAGAATCGCCGCCATGCCTCCGGCGAGATGCGCGAGCCGCGCGGCCGCCGGATCGTTGCCCGGCTCCTGCGGCGGCGAGGGCATGGTCGGCACGATCTCCACGACCGAGCCGTCGGCCAGCACGGCCTGCACGGCGGCGATCCGTCCGCGAACGGCGCCGTGCCGCGGGAAGCGGCTGCCCGATGTGTTGCGGCCGATCATGCCGCCGAGCGTCGTCACGCCGGCATTGGCGGGATCGGGGCCGAACGCACGGCCGAGCCGGGCGAGGTGCTCCTCGAGCTGCGCCCCGACCACGCCCGGCTGCACCCGCACGCTCTCGGCCGTAGTGGCGACGATCCGCCGCATGAATCGCGAGCAGTCGATCACGATCCCGGTGCCGAGCGAATCGCCCGAGAGGCTCGAGCCCGCGCCGCGGGCATGCACCGGGATGCGGGCTTCGGCCGCCCAGGCCACTGTCGCGGCGACGTCATCGGTGTCGCGCGGGCGAACGATCGCCAGCGGCCAGGCCTCGAACAGGCTCGCGTCGGTCGCGTAGAGCGCCCGGCTCGCGTCGTCGCAGAGCACCTCGCCGGCGACGAGGCCCCGCAGGTCCTCCTCGATCCGCTTTCGCTCAGGAGCCATGAGCCGCTTCTGTGGGGGCCGGCCGGCCGACACCCCGCATCCGCGCGAGCTGCTGCCGGTGCTTCTCGTGCGTCTCCAGGTCGAAGCCGCCAAAACTGCCCGTGATGCCCTCACCGCGATACCGCGCGCCGCAGCGGTAGCAGCTGAGGCATTCGGGCATGAAGAGATAGAGCACCACGTCGATGAGCGCCGTGCCGAAGAGGATCGCGAACGTCAGCACGAGCTCGCGCCACGCCCAGGCAACGCAGCTGGCGCCGAGCCCCGCCACCACGATCCAGAGACCGAGCCGCTGCGGAAAATCCTTGCGGGCAAAAAGCTCCGTGCTCGGGCAGATCAGGCACCGCCTCAGTTTCGGCGGCGTGCCGGAAGCGATCCCGTCGGCCGGCACGTCGATCGAGGCCTGGCAGGCGGGGCATTCGAGCCGTGGCCGCGATTCGATGGCGTCGAGGGTGACGGTGGCGTCGCAGGCCGGACAGGCATACGTGATTCGCATGGCATTCGATCCTTGGCCGCCGGCCGGTTATCGCGTCGAGAGCAGTTGCGAGGAAAGTTCGCCGATGATGGCGGCGATGCAGGCCACATACAGGATACCCGTGGCGCTCTGCGTGTTGGGAATGTCGAGGGTTTTTCGGCTCAGCCAGAGCAATCCAGGCAGGCCGACGAGCCCGGCGAGCCACCTCAGCGAGACGAGGGCCACGGTGGCGGGGTCGATCGCGGCGCCGGCGGCGCGGCCGGGCACGAGCGTGCCAGCGGCGAAGGCGGCGGCGGCCGTCACGGCCAGCTGGGCCCCCCAGGCGACGAGCGCCCAGTCGATCAGCCGCCGCAGCGCATCGACCCGCATGCCCGGGGCGTTGAGATACCAGTGGCCCAAGAGCATCGCATGAACGGTGAGCCCGACGACGAGCCCAGACAGCAGCCGCTCCATTGCGGGCCACCCCGGCGACTGCCACCCCGTCGATAACCAGACCGTGGCAGCGGCGAGCAGCGCCGCGCAGAGCCCGCAGAAGAAGAGTCCTGCTCGGCGGCGTTCGGCGAGCCACACGATGCTCCCCATCCAGGCGGCGATCGCCGTCACGGCCGGCAAGAGCCAGAGCGAGCCGGGCACCGCCGTGCGGGCCAGGAGCGCGGCAAAGGTGGAGAGGCCGAGGATCACGAGCAGATTCACCCGAAAGAATCCCCCCGGCACGAGCGCAGCGGGAGTGAGCACGAGGGCCAGCGAGAGCCCCCACCCGAATCGGCAGAGAAAATCGACCAAGAGCGTCATGCGGTCGCGGCGCTGCGGCGCACCATGGGAGCCGCGGCCCTCACGGCGACTTGCTTCCGTAAATGAGCGACATCACCTCGGCCCGGCTCGAAACGTTCGAGCGGAAGATGCCCTTCATCGCCGAGGTCACGCAGAGGCTGCCGGGCTTGCGGACACCGCGAATCGTCATGCAGGTGTGCGAAGCCTCGACGACCACCGCGACTCCCTTGGCGCCGAGATCGTCGACCAGCAGGTCGGCGATCTGCTCCGTCATCCGCTCCTGCACCTGCGGCCGGTGCGAGACCACCTCGACGATCCGCGCCAGCTTGCTCAGGCCGAGCACGCGGCCGTCGGGCAGGTAGGCGATGTGGGCATGCCCCATGAAGGGCAGCAGGTGGTGCTCGCAGACGCTGTTGAACGAGATGTCGCGGACGAGCACGATCTCGTCGTACTTCTCCGTGAACGCCTTGCGGAGGTGCACCTTCGGGTCCTGCCGCAGGCCGCTGAACATTTCGGCGTACATGCGGGCCACGCGGGCGGGCGTCTCGAGCAGGCCCTCGCGGTCAGGATCCTCGCCGACGGCGAAGAGAATCTCGCGCACCGCCCGCTCGATGCGGGCGTGGTCTACGGAGTGGGGGGGGTCGTGCTTCATGCCCCTGACTCTAATTGACGGAAAACTCCGGCGGAAACCGCCGCGCTGGCGCGGCCGCGGGGCGCGTGGCGATCGCCTCCAGCAGGAGTTCCGTCCGCTTGAGCACGTCGCATTCGGCGAGCAGCCGCATCTTCCACTCGAGGTCGAGGTCGAGGGTGTAGGCGACGATGTCGGCGAGCATCCCGAGCGTGATCTGGGCGCCGAGGAGCTGGTCGAGCTGCTCGTAGGCGTCGGGGATCTTCGGCATCGCCCGCTTGAAGGCGGCGAGCAGCCGCTGCTGGAGCGCCGCGGCGGCCTCCACCGGCACGTCGCCGGGGACGTGGTCGTCCATGAGCTCCGCCTCGACGACGCGAAAGACCTTCTTCGGCGGCAGTTCGCGGACGAGCCGCAGCCGGCGCACGCCCAGAAGCAGCACGTTGTAGGTGCCCTCGGGGGTGCGCTGGTGCGTCGCCACGCGGCAGAGGCAGGCGGTCGATCGCAGCGTGGGCCGACCCTCGTAGTGGTGCTCCCAGCCCGGGGCGAGCACGCCGAGGGCGATCAGACGGTCGTCCTCGATCGCCTCCTCGAGCATCGCCTTGTATCGCGGCTCGAAGATGTGCAACGCCTGCATGACGTGCGGAAACATCACGAGATTCGGCAGCGGAAAGACCCGCGCCAGTCCGGAAAAATGGTCTGGGGAGAACGAGAGCGGTTCGTCGGCCATGGTCGTGTCCGCGGTTCGGTCCTTCGCGCTGGCCCGATTCAGGCCGGTGGCGGGTCGAGATGGATTTCAGGCAGCAATTCGGGATCGAGCTCGATCGAAGGAAAGTCCTCGGTGCTGGCCGCCACCTCGGCGAGACAGGTGTCGAACGCCTTCAGGAAGGCGTCGATGTCGAGGCCGAGATGCTTGGGCGCATAGGGCTCGAGATAGCCGTGAACGCTCTTGTGCAGTTTGCGGGCGCCGCGGATGTTGCCATTGCCGAAGTGATAGAGCGCGACGGCCGCCTGGATGAGGCCCTGGTAGAACTTTCGCGAATCACCGCGATACTCGGTCCAGAGCTCCTCCCAGATCTCGTGGCTCTCGTAATAATCGCACTCGTTGAATTTCTCGATGCCCGAGAGATACAGCGGATCGTAGTCGGTCGGCGTTTCCATCCATGAATGGTATCACCTCGAGCAAATCGGCGGAGGGCGGCCCCCCCGGGATCCCGCGGCGGGAATCGAAGGCCGATCGGCTGAAACGGGCCGCTGCGATCGCCGCACGACTCGAACGGGCCTATCCCGGGGCCGAATGCTCGCTCGATTTCAAAAACCCGTTTCAGCTGCTCGTGGCGACGATCCTTTCGGCGCAATGCACCGACAAGCGGGTGAACATGGTGACGGGCCCGCTTTTCGACCGCTGGCCCACGCCCGCGGCCCTGGCCACCGCCCGCCCCCGCGAACTCGAGCAGGCGATCCACAGCACGGGCTTCTTTCGAGCCAAGGCGAAAAACATCCTCGGCTGCTGCCGGGCGCTCGTGGAGCGGCACGGCGGCGCGGTGCCCGAATCACTCGCCGACCTCGTGAAGCTGCCCGGCGTCGGCCGTAAGACGGCGAACGTCGTGCTCGGGACGGCATTCGGCCGAGCGGAAGGGGTGGTCGTCGATACGCACGTCGGCCGGATCTCCCGGCGGCTCGGGCTGACGCGGCACGCCGATGCCGTCCGGGCCGAACGCGATCTCGTCGCCGTGGTGCCGCGGGAGCATTGGATCGGCTACAGCCACCGCCTCATCGAGCACGGCCGGGCGGTCTGCACGGCCCGCTCGCCCAAGTGCGACGGCTGCGTGCTCTTTGATCTCTGTCCCCGCGTGGGCGTCGCGCCGCCGGCAAAACGCCCCCGCCCGAAAGCGGCCCGGGGAAAACGCCGCCGTCCCTGACAGCCCGGCGCCGAAACCGTACAATCGCCAGCCGCTCGTCCGACCGCCAGGCCCCAAGGGACCGTGCCATGATTCTCTCCGGCAACGAGATCAAGCAGCAGCTCGGCGGCAACATCGTCATCGAACCCTTCGACGAGCGGAACCTCAACCCAAACAGCTACAACCTCTCGCTCCACGACGAACTGCTCGTCTACGAAGAGGTGGTGCTCGACATGCGGAAGAGCAACCGCGTGGAGCGGGTGCGGATTCCCGAGGAGGGGCTGGTGCTGACGCCCAACCAGCTCTACCTGGGCCGCACCGTCGAGCGGACCGAGACCCACAACCTCGTGCCGATGATCGAGGGCCGCAGTTCGATCGGCCGCCTCGGCCTGTTCGTCCACGTCACCGCGGGCTTCGGCGACGTCGGCTTCTGCGGCTATTGGACGCTCGAGATGTTCGCGGTGCAGCCGGTGAAGATCTATCCCGGCGTCTCGATCTGCCAGCTCTTCTTCCACCAGATCGCCGGCGACATCACCGAATACGCAAGCGACAAATACCAGCACAACCGCGACATCCAGCCGAGCATGCTCTTTCGCGAACTTGGCGCAGACGCCGAACAGAACCCGCAACTGCACCTCGAATTCGGCGCGGACCGGCCCGGCCGGCGTGCATCCAGCGGCGCAGCGAGATAACCCCCGATGCTCCCGAAGCTGCTCGCCTGGATCGCCTTCGCGGCGGCCCTGCTCGCCTCGCTGCTCGCTGTTGCCGGACTTTTCGGCGGCGAGGCGCTCGGCGCACTCGGCCCCACGCTGATTCTCTGGGGCAGCATTCCGCTGCTCTGCGTGGCGATGCTCGTGGCCGTGGCGGTGCTCGTCATGGGTATATTCCGTTAATCCAGAAAGAAAGGCGTTTTCGCGTGCTTCGAAGTCACACCTGTGGGGAACTGCGGCCATCGCATCTCGGCGAGAAGGTCACTCTCTGTGGCTGGGCGGATCGCGTCCGCGACCACAAGGGGGTGATCTTCATCGACCTGCGCGACCGCTGGGGCCGCACGCAGGTGGTGATCGGCCCCGGCAGCGCGGCCGAGGCGCTCGCCGCCGCCAGGCTCGTCCGCTCCGAGTGGGTGCTGCGGGTGCGGGGCACCGTCGGCGCCCGGCCCGAGGGCACGACGAATCCGAAACTCGCCACCGGTGCGATCGAAGTGGCCTGCGACACGCTCGAGGTTCTCAACGAGGCCGAGACCCCCGTCTTCCAGCCCGGCGCGACCGAACTGCCCGGCGAGGAGGTGCGGCTCGCCCATCGCTGGCTCGACCTGCGGCGGCCGGCGATGCAGGAAAACATGTTTCTGCGCAGCCGGATCGTGAAGATCATGCGCGATCACTTCGATGAGCTCGGCTTCATCGACGTCGAGACGCCGATGCTCGGCCGCAGCACCCCCGAGGGGGCCCGCGACTACCTCGTGCCGAGCCGGCTCGACCACGGCGCCTTCTTCGCCTTGCCGCAATCGCCGCAGCTCTACAAGCAGCTCCTGATGATGGCGGGATTCGACCGCTACGTGCAGGTGGCGAAGTGCTTCCGCGACGAAGACCTGCGGGCCGACCGCCAGCCGGAATTCACCCAGCTCGACGTGGAGATGTCGTTCGTCGAGGCCGACGACGTGATGGGCGTGATCGAGGGGCTCGTGAAGCGGACGGCCCGCGAGCTCCTGGGGCTCGACGTTTCGCTGCCGCTGCCGCGGCTCACCTGGGACGAATGCATGGAGCGGTTCGGCCACGATGCCCCCGACCTCCGCTATGGCCTCGAGATCACCGATCTCACGGCGGTCGCGGGGGAGAGCGACTTCCGCGTCTTCCGGGGGGCCGTGGAGAGCGGTGGTCGCGTCCGCGGCATCCGCGTGCCCGGGGCGGCCGCTCGATTTTCGCGCAAGGAGCTCGACGAGTTTACGGCGCTGGCCGTCGAGGCCGGGGCCAAGGGCCTGGTCTGGCTCAAGGTCGAGGAAAACGGCGAGTGGTCCGGCCCTGTGGCCAAGAACCTCGGCGGCATCGCCGCGGCGCTTCGCGAGAAGCTCGCCGCGGCCCCCGGCGATCTCGCGCTGATCGTGGCCGATTCGTTCGAGGTCTCCTGCAAGGCGCTCCACACGCTCCGCAAGCGGCTCGGCGCGGTGCTCGGGCTCTACGATCCCGATGCGATGCACTTCTCGTGGGTCGTCGACTTTCCGATGTTCGCCCACGACGCCGAGTCGGGCGGCTGGGCCTCGATGCACCATCCGTTCACGGCGCCGCGGCCGAGCGACCTCGATCTGCTGGAGAGCGATCCGGCGGCCTGCCGGGCGGTCGCGTACGACCTCGTGATCAACGGCTCCGAGGCCGGCGGCGGCACGATCCGGATCCACGACGGCGCCACGCAGGAGAAGGTCTTCAAGCTGCTCGGCATCTCGCCGGAGATGGCCCGCGAACGCTTCGGCTTCCTGCTCGACGCGCTGCGGAGCGGCGCCCCGCCGCACGGCGGCATCGCGCTGGGGATCGACCGCTGGGTGATGCTCTTCGGCAAGCTCGACAGCATCCGCGACGTGATCGCCTTCCCGAAGACGCAGAAGGCCAGCGACCTGATGACGGGAGCCCCTTCGTCGGTCGAGACAAAACAATTGGTGGAACTCGGTATCCGCGTCGTGGTGCCGCAAAAATAGGGACGGGAGCGAATTTCCCGTTTTTCACATTGCCCAACGTCTTCCGCGACAGGAAATTCGCTCCCGTCCCTATTTTTCGGGCGACTAGCTCAATTGGTCAGAGCACCTCGTTTACACCGAGGGGGTTGGGGGTTCGAGTCCCTCGTCGCCCATTTCGCCGGCTCGCCGGCGGCAGAAGTCTCCTTCGCGCTGCAATTTCTCCGCTCACGACCTGTGGCGCTGCTGCCCCCAGAAGGTCGAAATTGCAGACGCTCGTCGAGCTTCCGCCGACCGGCTCACCGTCGAATGCGATCACGAGAGGCTTGAGTTAAAAGCAGTTGTTGCGGACTTCCTGGATGATCAGCTCCTTCAGCCGCTGGATCGCCTGCTTCTCCTGGGCCTTCGCGTCCTGCCAAAACTGCCGCAGTTCGTCCCGCCACTCGGCGTTGGCCATGTATTGGTCATACCGCCACAGCGAGTCGAGCCGGCGGCTCAGTTCGTGCACGAGATCGTGGTCGTGGTCGGCGCATCCGCTCGTCTCACCCAGGTGGCTCAGCTCTCTTTCAGCGGCAAGAAACATGGTCTCGTCTCCTCTCGGGGGCCTTGGTCGGTGCCGGAACGTCCCGGCGCGTCGCTGCAATGAGATCGGGGCGAGGCCCTTCCGATGCAAACGGCCGGCAGCGGAACGCGGTTTTCGGCCACCGCGGCGGAGGACACTTTCGCCTGCTCCGGTCATGGACGTACGATAGGGCCTTCATCGCCAGCGGAGGGCAAGCCCGCGGCCAGCCATCGCCATGAGCATGCACGAGCCCAAACGCGCCCCGTCGCCTCCGGCCACCTTTCTCGAATCGTTCGACAACTGGGCGAATATCCTGAGACAGGCCGAAACCGGCCAGCCTCCAGTCGAGCCGCCACCGACCGCGATCCCGTCTCCAGCGGCCAACGCCGCCCCTGAAGCGCTGCCCTACCGGCCGATCATCCGCAAGCCGATGGCGCTGTTGCTCGTCGTGGACGACGCCGGCGAAGCGGGAGAGGTGATCCGCCTCCGTGGCGACCGATTCGTGATCGGGAGAACCGAGGGCGATCTCGTGATTCCTCACGATATCTCGATGGCCTCGCGGCATGCGCAGATCGAGCGGCTGCCCGGCGGCGGCTGGCAACTCTCCGACCTCGACAGCGGCCCCGACCGCGGCACGTTCGCGCGGGCGCTCAACGCCAAGCTCAAGAATGGGAAGGTGCTGCAGCTCGGCACGACCCGCTTCCGATTCGAATCGCTCGATCTCACGGAAGCGTGGCTCGTGGAGCTTTCGGCCACGGGCACCGGCCGCCGTCACGAATGCCTCGCGCCCTCGACCCTGATCGGCCGCACCGGGGGCGGCTGCCCGATCTCGATCGACGACCCGTTCGTGAGCCCGGTGCACGCGGAACTGCGGCGCAAGCCCCGGGGCTGGAGAATCACGAACCGGGGCCTGAACGGCCTCTGGGTGCGGCTCGATGCGCCGGTGCGGCTCTCGGTGCCGTCGCAATTTCTCTGCGGCGAGCAGCGGTTTGTCTTCGTGCCACTCGGATAAGCCGGCGTCGGGCTCACTCGAGGAGCCACTGTGGCAGCCGCCGCACCCGCCCTTCGCGATCGACGCAGACGACGACCGTCTTGCCCGTGGCGATGATCTCCTTGCCGCGAATCACCTCGTAGGCATGCTCGATGCTCGCGCCGCCGACCTTCTCGACGTAGGTGCGGACGAGGAGCACGTCGTCATATTCCGCCGCGGCCCGATAGCGGCAGGAGGCCTCGCCGACCACCAGAAACAGCCCCGCTTCCTCGAACTCCCGGTACGTCGCCCCGCGGGCCCGCAGCATTTCCGTGCGGCCGATCTCGAAGTAGGTGAGGTAGTTGGCGTGATGCACCCGGCGCTGGGCGTCGGTTTCCTGATAGCGAACACGGATCTCGGTCTCGTGAGTGGCCAGCGCCATATCGGTCTTCATCTCCTGCTTGCCGCGGCTGCCCCGGCGAGGCTTCGTTGGGTTAGCTTAGTTGGGCTAGCTTCGTTGACCGGGAGTAGGCCGAGACTCTATTCTTTCTGGCCCGGGGCAGGCAAAGCCGCCTCGGTCACGCGGAGGTTTTCGAGTGAGCATTGGAGACGAGGGCGCAGGCGGAGCGGTCGGCTTTGCCACGGCCCGTGGCCGCAATTGGCCGACACTGCGGCAATTCACCGTGTTCCTGGAGAACCGCGTCGGGCAGCTGCTCGAGGTGGTCCGCCGCTTCGACGGCTCCAAGGTGCGGATCGTCGCCCTTTCGATCACCGACTCCGGCGAGTGCGCCTTCGTTCGATTCCTGCTCAGCCATCCGGAGCAGGGCCGGGAGATCCTCGAGCGGGCAGGCCTCGCGCTCATCGAGAGCGATCTCATCGGCGTCGAATTGCCCGAGGGTCATCAGCCGCTCTTGCGGATCTGCACGGCGCTGTTGCAGGCGGAGGTGAACATCATCCAGGCCTACCCGATCCTCGCCCGTCCCCGCGGCCGCCCCGCCGTCGCGCTGATGGTCGATAACTCGGAGATGGGCCTCGAGACCCTGAGCTCCAAGGGCTTCACGATGATCACCGAAGGGGATCTGGACGAGGAGGGCTGAGCCCCGGCCTCACTCGAACATCCCGTCGGGGAGCCCCTCGACCTGACGGACGATGATCTTCTGCACCGATTCCCATGCCACGGCGGTGAGCGTGACGGTGCCGTCGGCGGCCTGGTTGGCGAACAGGCCGTGGGTGCCGCGCGACCAGCGGGGCTCATACCACTGCGGCAGGATCACGCCGCCACCGGTGACGTGGATCTCGAACTTGCCGCCGTGCTCGCGCTCGGCCCAGAGCCGCGCGACGAGCTGCGCCGTCGGGTTGTCGGCGATCCCGGCGGAATCGTAATCGTTCGCATAGCCTTCGGTGGGCTCGTTGGCCACGACGTTGCCGATGCCGCTCGAGCCGAGTTCCGGCGGCGCCGCTCCGTCGGCCGACACCTCGATGGCATATTCGGCGCCGGTCCCAGCGCCGGATCCGGGCGACTGATCGGCGGAAACCGCATCGAAGAGCCCTGCAAATTCATCCTTTCGCGGCGGCGATTCCTCCGCGGCTGCGGGTTCTTCGGCGACCGCCGCCGGATCGTCCGCCGGCGGTTCGACCGCCGCCGCTGTGGAGATCACGATCTCGTCGGGAGCAGCAACGGCGACCGGCTCTGGGCTCTCGGCCTTTTGCCCGGTGTCGACGGCGACCGGCCCGCCTTCGCGGGCGGGAATGACGACGGCGATGCCGCACTTCGAACAGGTGCCACGCTTGCCCGCGAGCTTGGCGGCGACGACGATCCGATGCCCGTTCTCGCAAGAAAACGTGATCTGATCGCTCGCCACCTTCGGCGGCGTGCGCGGCACGATCCTGGTTTTTTCCTCCGACATCGCTGGCCCCTTCGTCGGCTCAAACGCCAATCAGAGTCTAGCGTGGAAACGGGCGCCTTGACGGCCGACGGCCCGGCTCTGACACTGCCCCATTCGCCGCGTCGCCCGGGTGCGCCGGGGCGATTGGCCCTGTTTTTCCGATTCTGCCGGTGGTGCCATGCCAATCCAGGTGGTCTGCTCGGGCTGCAAGTCGCGGTTCTCCGTGAGCGACCAGTTCGCCGGCCGCACCGGCCCCTGCCCGAAGTGCAAGAAGTCGATCACGATCCCGGCCGCCCCGGCGCAGGCGGTCGTGATCCACGAGCCCGAGGCCCCGGTCGTGGCTTCGCAGGGCGGCGGCCGGATGCCGACGGCTCCGATCGTCAACAACGAAAAGCCTCCGACGCGGTGGAAGATGGCGGCAATCGCCGGAGGCGCGGTGGCGGCGATCCTGGCGGCCGTCATCGCCCGCGCGGTGTGGGGCCCCGGCCTCGCCCCTCCCTGGTTCCTCGGCCTCGGCGCGGTTGCTCTCGCCCTGCCCTGCGTGCTCGTCGGCTACGGCATCGCGCGGGAGCGGGAGCTCGAGCCCTACCGTGGCCAATCGCTCCTCCTGCGGGCGGTCATCTGCGCAGCGGTCTATGCCCTGCTCTGGGGTGTGCGCGGCTTCATCCCCGCCGAGATGACGACCGAGATGTGGCAGTGGCTCTACATCGCGCCGCTCTTCTTCGGCGCGGGAGCGCTGGCATCGCTGGCCACGCTCGACCTCGAATGGGCCGCGGCCGTGGCCCACTATTCGCTCTACGTGCTCTTCACCGCCCTGTTGCGCTGGGCCGCCGGTTTCACGCCGATCTGAACCGTGTCGGCGTTCCTGCCGCGGTCTTCCCGAGGCCCCGCCCCATGCCCTTCGCCCAACTGCCCGAACTCGTGGCCCTCGACGGGGGTGCCGATGGGATCCGCATCCCGCCGGGCGTGACCGTGCCCGTCACGGCGCGAGTCAGGTCGCTGATCGACACGGCCTCCATGCGGCGGCTCACCCGGGTCAGCCAGCTCGGGCTCGTCGCCGCCGTCTACCCGGGCGCGAACCATTCGCGGTTCGAGCATTCGCTCGGCGTCTACCGGCTCGCGCTCGAGTTTCTTTCCCGGCTCCGCCACGATCCGCGGTTCGCAACCACGATCGACGAGCAGGATGCCGCGGCATTCGTCGTCGCCGCGCTCGTGCACGACATCGGCCACTGGGCCTTCTGCCATCCGCTCGAGGATATGGGCCTCCCGGAGCTGCCCAGGCACGAATCGCTCGTGCACCCCCTGCTCACGGCGGGCGAGCTCGCCACGATCATCGAGACGGAATGGGGGATCGCACCAGCCCGCGTCGCAAGCCTCGTCGCCGGCACCGCCGCCGACCCCGCCGGCCGCCTGCTCTGCTCGCTGCTCTCGGGGCCGATCGATGTCGACAAGATGGACTATCTCTCCCGCGACAGCCTCCACGCGGGCGTGCCCTATGGCCGCCACTTCGATCAGGAGCGGCTGCTCTCGAGCCTCTGCCTCGACGAATCAGGGGAGACGCTCGCCATCACGGAAAAAGGCCGCACGGCGGCCGAACTGATGGTCTTCGCCCGCTACGTCATGTTCAGCGAGGTCTACTGGCACCATGCCGTACGGGCGGCGACGGCGATGCTGCAGCGGTCGATCTGGCTCGTTCGAGAGTCGATCGAACCGGCGCGGCTGACGCGGTTTGACGACCGCGAGTTCGGCGACTGGCTCGTGAGCGCTGCACGGGCTTCCGGTGCTGCCCGCCTCGTGGACGGCCTTTTTGGCCCCGCCCGCCGGCTCGTAAAACGGGCCGGCTCGTTCGACGCCCTGCATCATCCGCAGATCCACCGGGCGCTCGCGGGCCGCTCGTACGCCGACTCCGTCGCCATCTCCCACAGGCTCGCCGAACGGCTCTCGCGGCGAATCGGGACGGCGATTGCCGCTGACACGCTGCTCATCGACGCGCCCCCGGCCGAGCGCGAGGTGGAGTTTCGGCTCGAGGTGCGGGAGCGCACGGAGGCTCGGTCAGCCACCTCGCGGTATCGCTGGCGTTCACTGGCCGAACTCTCTCCCGTGGTCCGCAGCCTGGCCCACGAGCAGTTCGACAACCTGGTGAAGCGCGTGCGGCTCTTCGCCCCGGCAGAGTCAGCCGCCGCCATCGCGGAATGCGATGGCCTCGACGAACTCATTCTCGAGGCGGCAGGCTGAAGCCTACCCTACCGACCGACAGGCTGAAGCCTGCCCTACTTGGCGTCGCCGCCCGGCAGTTTGCCCTGCTCGATCAGAGCGCCAAACGTGGGGGCATCGGCCTTGGCGGGGTCGCTCGGCATGGCGGCCACCGTCTCGAGCGCCTTGCGGATCTTCTCGACGTTCTTGGCGTCTTCCTTCTTGTCGAGCAGTTCGGCGAGCGCGTTGCCGTAGGCGTTGCGCTCCTTCTTGTTCGATCCGACGTGGCAGACGTTGCACTTCGCGGTTTCGACGGCAGCGGCCAAAGGCGATCCGGGTTTCACATAGACGGCCTTGAACTCATCGGCAAACTGCTTGATCGCGAAGGCCGGCCGAGAGGATGCACCGGCGACGAAAGCCACGCCCACGCCGACCATCACCGCAAAACTGCTGCGTCCAAACATCGATGCACTCCCTGGTGTCAGGCTGCCCCGAGCCATCGTGGATCGGAGGTTGTCGAAAAATGTTTCCGACGAACCCTATTACTAGACCCACCACACCGCCGGCGTGTCAAGAAATGGGCTGTTTTTCGCGCCCCTCAGAATTCGCCGCCATCCCGGCCGCCTTCGACGTCCCACCCCTCGACCGGCATCGAGATCCGCGCGGAATGGGCGAGCGGCTGCGACGAAGCCGCATAATCCATCTCCACCCGCTCCGCGGAGCCGTCGATCCGACGAAACAGGTTGCTCCCCTCGTAGCGGCTGTTGGCGTCGAGCCATTCGATCGCCGTGCGGTAGCGGGCCGGCTCCTCGATGCCCGACTGCTCGAGCAGCACGCGCCCCTCCGGCACCACGAAACGGCAGGCCTCGGCGAAGACCTGCAGTCGCGGCACCAGAGGCTCGGCCGACGAGTCGACGAGCCGGGCAAATCCCTCGCGGCAGGCAAAGAGAGCATCGCCGAGCGAGAGTGCGATCGACAGCCCTTCGGCGGCGTCTTCGGGCGCCCCATTCGCGAGCAGGAAATGCCGCGTCGTGATGCAGCGGCCGCCCGTCCAGATGATCTCCGCCTGGCCGGCGCCGCCCCCCGCGAAGAAGACGCCGTCGCCAGCCAACAACGAACGTGTCATCCGCACGCTTGCCCGCCGTGGGGTCGCCCCGCCGCCGACGAATCGCACGAACGCACACGGCGCCGGCAATGGCCCCGCCTCGTCTTCATCAAAGCCCGTGGCGGGGAGTTCGGCGACGACGTCTTCGCAGTCCACCGCTGCTCCCGCGCCAAGCATGAACACCGCCACATCGCCTGCAGACGGATCGACCAGCCGAAGCCGCACGTTGACGAGCGAGACGCCTCCGTCGCGGATCGTGCAGCCGTTCCACCCGCCTGTGCCATTGGCACCGAGCGTGAGGTTCTGCTCGCCGGAGGGCGGCACGAAGCGGATGCCCGGGGCATGGCCGTCGGCCGCCCGCAGCGTGATCCGTCGCCCTTCGACGGTCATCGGCGGCTGATCGAGAAAGCCATCGTAGGCCAGCTCGATCGTGTCGCCGTCGGCGGCCCGCCGGACCGCATCGCCCAACGACATGGACTCCCGATCGCCGGTGGGCGTCGGGACCACGCGCCACGGGCCGTCGCTCTCGGCTTGCGCCACGGGTTGTCCATTGGCAGCGCTGCCGATGGCAGCCTGGCCGGGCTCCGCCGCGGGCGGCAGGCTGCGAGGCCGAGCCGACATCCACCAGAGCCCGCCCACCACCGCGGCCAGTCCCATGAGCGGCACCAGCCAGGGCAGCACCGAGCGCGGCTCGTGCTCCAGCGGCAGCGGAAAGGCTTCTGTCGCCGCCAGCACCGCGGGCCGCGACGCGGCGATGTCGATCCCCTCCTCCTCGGCAACGGCCACGAGCTCGGCGATCAACTCCGCCGGACGCTGCTGCCGGTCGGCGGGATCCTTGGCCATGAGCCTGGCGAGCACCGCGGCGAAATGTTTCGGGACGTCGGGCCTGAACGATTCGATCGACGGCGGCGGATCCTGCTGATGCTGCAGGAGCTTCTGCACCATCGTTCCCTCGGCGAACGGCGGCCGACCGGCGAGCATGTAGAAGATGGTGCACCCGAGCGAATAAAGATCGCTGCGAACGTCGGCCGATCGCGGATCGCGAGCCTGTTCCGGCGAGATGTAGTCGAACGTGCCGAGCGTCATGCCGCTGGCCGTGAGGTCCTGGTCGCCGGCTACCTGGTGCAGGCGGGCCAGCCCCATGTCGACCAGCCGCGCGCGGCCGGTGGGGGTGATGATGATGTTCGAGGGCTTGATGTCGCGATGCACCACGTCGCGGTCGGCGGCGTGCTCGAGCGCGTCGGCCACTTGGATCGCCACGTCGATCGTGCGGGCCAGGTCGAACGGTCCGTTCTCGGCGACCACCTCGCGGAGGTTTTGTCCCTCGATGAACTCGAAGACGATGAAATGCCAGCCGTCCTCGGAACCGACGGCGTGCACGCGGCCGATGTTCTCGTGGTCGAGCCGCGCCGCCGACTGGGCCTCGTTGCGGAACCTCCGCAGCATCTCCTCGTCGGCCGACTGCTGACGTGAAAGCACCTTGACGGCCACGATGCGATTGAGCGTCGTGTCGAGCGCCCGAAACACGGCCCCCATGCCGCCGCCGCCCACGAACTGCTCGAGCTCGTAGGGGCCCAGCCGCGTGCCCTCGAGGAGCCGGCCGATTTCGGCCATCGACGTGGGGCCGCCCGGCGCGCGGTTCGAGATGACAGTGGCGTCGGAGCCGACCGCCGACGACTGCGACGCGGGGGCTTCAGCGGGAGCGTCGGCACGGGAGGAGCCGCCTGGGCTTGAGTCCATGGGAGCGACCCTAACACCCAGCTTCGCAGCCGGTCAATCCACGAAATGCACGGCGGCAACCGTACTCGCCAGAGGACCGCGACGGCCTAGTCGTTGTCTTCCACTCCGGCCGCACGTTTCGCCGCGGCCGCGGCGTCGAAGCTCCACGGCCCCGCGCCGTTGGCCATGATGAACACCATCGTGCCCATCAGCGCGAGATTTTTCATGAACTGGATCATCTCGCCCTGCTTCTGCTCCGCCGGCGCCTTCCAGAAATCGTGGAAGTAGTAGGTGGCCGCTCCGAGGAAGACGAGCAGCAGGAATGCCCCGAGCCGGGCCTTGTAGCCGAGCACGAGCGAGAGGGCGCCGAGGATCAAAAAGGCGATCGCCCCGGCGAGCAGGATCTTGGGCTGGGGCACGCCCTCGGCGGCCATGGATCCGGCGACGTCGTTGAATTTCGGGATTTTGTTGCCGACCGCGCTCAGCAGAAAGATCGTCGCGATCATGATCCGCCCGAGCAGGGCAAGCAGGCCTTGAATCACACCCATTGCAACCGCTCCTCGTAAAGTTCCGTGGAACCACCACTTCCACGCCGCTCTACTTTCCATGCCGGAGCCGGCCCGCGCCTAGGCCAATCTTCATCGGCCCGACTTTCCGGGCGTGCTTCACGAGGCTATGGGTGGCCGCGACCACGGGCGTTTCCCCGCCTTTCCCGATGAACCGGGGCTCGCGAACGACCCAGCGATCAGCCAGACGCCCACCGCGAATAAAAACACCACCATCCACGCCGCTGCTGATTCAAACATGTGGCTCGTTCTTGCCCGGGGCTGGTCTCGATTCCTGCCACAAGACTAGGTCGCAAAACGTGCGCGTGTCGGGCATTCCCGCCAACGAGGCGCCCCGCAGAAAACAGGCCGCGGCGCCGCCCTCTTCCCCGTGGTAAAAACAGGGTGATTCGCGCCCGTAGCTCAGGTGGATAGAGCATGGGATTTCTAATCCCAGGGTCGCTGGTTCGAGTCCAGCCGGGCGTACTTCAGTTGGCCTTCCAGTGGCGGAGCGAGGCCCGAAGGGATCGCGACGCCAGAAAGCCAGCCCGCTGGTTCGAGTCCAGCCGGGCGTATTCGGGCGTATTGTTGCACCAGAGCGCAAGAGGCGATTGCCGTGTTCGCGATGCCTGACACTTGGCGGGTCATGCGCTGCAGCATCCTGGCTGCGCTCGTCGTCGCCTGGGCCGACCCGCAAGCGGTCTTCTGTCGGGCCGAGGACTGGCCCGGGTTTCTCGGACCTCGTGGCAACGGCACTTCCGCGGAGACCCGCCTCTTGGATCGTTGGCCTGAGGGTGGACCGCCCGTGCTCTGGAAGAAGAAGGTGGGGGAGGGCTACTCCGCGCCCAGCGTCATCGGCGACCGACTCGTCTTCTTTCACCGCGTCGGCGCCGAGGAGGTCGTGGAATGCCTCGCACCGGCGACGGGCAAGACGCTCTGGCGATTCGCCTCCCCCACGCAGTTCGCCGATCCCTATGGCTACAACGGTGGGCCGCGATGCTCGCCTGTGCTCGACGAACGACGCTGCTTCACGTTTGGGGCCGAGGGCACACTCACCTGCGTCGATCTCGCGACGGGCGCGATGGTCTGGCAGCGCGACACGGGCCGCGAGTTCGACGTGCCGCAGGCGTTCTTCGGCGTCGGCTCCACGCCGGTGCTCCACGGTGACAGGCTATTCGTGATGATCGGCGGGCATCCGCGGTCCGGCGTCATCGCGTTGGAAGCAGCGACGGGAAAAACCCTCTGGGAGAACATCGGCCCCCAGGATTTTCCCGAGCCGCCGATCCGCATCCAACAGGACCGCCCCCCGGTCAAACTCGCCAGCTATTCATCGCCGCTCATCGCCTCCATCCATGGCAAAGAGCACCTGCTCTGCCTCATGCGGCCGGGGCTCGTATCGCTCGATCCGGAAACGGGCCAGTTGCGGTTCTCCGTTTGGTTTCGCTCCCGCCTGCACGATTCCGTCAACGCCGCCCGGCCCGTGGTGTTCGGGGACAGAATCTTTCTTTCCGCGTCGTACGACACCGGCGCGATGCTGCTCGACGTGGCCCGCGACGGTCTCTCGACCACCGTGGCCTGGCGGGACGCCGAAGCCATGCAGACGCACTGGTCTACCGCCATCGAGCACCGCGGACATCTCTACGGCTTCAGCGGTCGCAACGAGCCGGATTCGGACATGCGGTGCATCAACGCCGGGGACGGCAGCGTCGCCTGGAGGTTTCCAGACGCCGATCCCGGCCAGCCTGTCGCGGACGACGACGACCGGATCCCATTCGGCCGCGGCTCCGCCATCCTCGCCGAGGACAGGCTCATCGTGATGGGGGAACGGGGCACGCTCGCCCTCGTGGCGGCGGATCCGGAGCGATTTCATGAGATCAGCCGCTTCCAACCCGAGGAGTTTGGCCATCCCTGCTGGACGGCGCCGGTGCTGTCGCAGCGGCGGCTCTTCGTCACCGGAGCCCGGCAGGCGGGGCTTTCTGGCTACGAATACCACCTCATCTGCTACGACCTCGCGGCGGAGCGCCGCCCGAGCCAGCCGTGAGCATGCCCAGTAGGACAGGCTTCAGCCTGTTAGGAGTGGCGACAGGCTGAAGCAGGAATAGCGACAGGCTGAAGCCTGTCCTACTTCCGGAGGAAGCGGTCTACGGGCCGTCAGAGCAGTTCGCTCGCCAGGTCGGCCAGTTCCGACCGCTCCCCCTTCTCGAGCGTCACGTGCGCGTAGATCGGCTGCCCCATCATCCGATGGATGAGGTAGCTCAGCCCGTTGGAGAGGGCGTCGAGATAGGGCTGGTCGATCTGGGCCACGTCGCCAGTGAAGACGATCTTCGTCCCCTCCCCCGCACGCGTGATGATGGTCTTCACCTCGTGCGGCGTGAGATTCTGCGCCTCGTCGACGATGAAGAACATCCGCTGCAGGCTCCGGCCGCGAATGTAGGCCAGCGGCGTGATCATCAGTTTTTCCGACTCCCGCATCTCGGTGATCCGCTGGGCGGCCTGCGTGTCGTCGCCGCACTGGTGGCGGATGACGGTGAGGTTGTCGTAGAGCGGCTGCATGTAGGGATCGAGCTTGTCGGCGATGTCGCCCGGCAGGAACCCGAGGTCGCGATTGGAGAGTGGCACCACCGGGCGGGCCAGCAGGATCTGGCGGTATTTCTGCCGGCACTCGAGCGCCGCTGCCAGCGCGAGCAGGGTCTTGCCCGTGCCGGCGGTGCCGGCGAGCGTCACGAGCTTGATCTGGTCGTCCATGAGCGCCTTGAGCGCGAATGACTGCTCGGCGTTGCGGGGCGTGATGCCGTAGCAGGTCTGCTTCTCGACGCGGTGGAAGGCGTCATCCCCACGACGAAACGTGGTCAGCGCCGACTTGCTGCCGTTGCGCAGGATGAAATTCTCGTTGGCCCGCGGCGATTCCACCATCGGCAGCTCGCCGGCTGGCAGGCTGCCGCCATTGGCGTAGAGGCGGTTGATCAGTTCGGAATCGATCCCCTCGATCACCCGCTTGCCCGTATAGAGCTTGTCGAACCCCTGCACCTTGTCGGAGTTGTAGTCTTGGGCCTTCAGGCCGAGCGACTTCGCCTTCATGCGGAGGTTCGTGTCCTTCGACACGAGGATCACCGGCCGTGGGGCGGCCTGCTGGTGCAGGGCGAGCGTGGTGCCCAGGATGCGATGGTCGGGCGTGTCCTGCAGAAAGGCTTCGTGCAGACGGCTGTCGCGGTCGCCGCCGAGGACCACGCGGATCGACCCGAGCCCCTTGCCGAGCGGGCTGCCCTCCGGCGAGAGCACGTCGCCGGTGAGGGCATCGAGCCGCCGCAGGAACTCGCGGGCCTGGAAGTGGATGTCTTCGTTGCCCCGCTTGAATTGATCGAGCTCCTCGAGCACCGTGATCGGGATCGCGACGTCGTTTTCCTCGAAATTTCGGATGCAGCCCGAATCGTGCAGGATGACGTTGGTGTCGAGGACGAAGAGCTTGGGGCGGGCTTCCTGCATGAGGCGGCTCCAGAGGGCATGCCGGGATGAGAAAGGGCCACGGGCGACGCGCAGGATGCTACACGGCTGCCCTCCGGGGTGGGGATGCCGATTTCGCCGCCAAGAAGCCCACTTCAGCGGCGTGCCGGCCTCACGGATCGCTCACACGGCCGGAACGAACAAAATCCTCATGGGGATCGTAGACACTGCGACGGTGCCCAAGGCATTCACAGGGAGGACACATATGAACCGGGATGAACTGCTGGCCCTCTGCAACCTCTACGTCCGCCGGCGCGGGCTCGGTGTGGCGGAAGTGGTCGAGGTTCCCATGCCGCCGACGCTTCAGATCGTCGACAGCTATCTGCACGCGGAGATCTCCGAGAGCGAGAAAAACTCGCTCCTGGCCTACGTCCGCGGCGGTGACGACTCCGAAGACGAGGAAGTCGGCGAACTCGAGGAGGCGACCCTCGCCGAACTCGACGACCCGGCCGGCTGAGCCACCGCGAGTCAACGCGCCCAACCCGGCCCGCGGCTAGCTGTGGATCGCGTGGCCGCTCACGGCCATGGCGGCTTCCTTGAGCGCCTCCGGCAGCGTCGGGTGGGCGTGGCAGACCCGGGCGATGTCTTCGGCGGTGGCGCCGAAGTTCATCGCGGCGGCCGCCTCGCCGATGAGGTCGCCCGCGGCCGGGCCGATGATGTGGATGCCGAGCACGCGATCGGTCTCCGCGTCGGCCAGCACCTTCACCTTGCCGGTCGTGTCGTTGATCGTGCGAGCGCGGCCATTGGCCCGGAACGGGAAGACGCCCTTCTTATATTTCGTGCCGGCGGCGACGAGCTGCTCCTCCGTCTTGCCGATGGCGGCGATCTCGGGATGCGTGAAAACGACGGCCGGCACGAGGTCGTAGTCGACGTGGGCCCAGCCCGTCTTCATCGCCTCGACGCAGGCCACGCCATCCTCCTCGGCCTTGTGCGCGAGCATCGGGCCGGGAATGCAGTCGCCGATGGCATACACGCCGGCGGCCGACGTGCAGAACTGGCCATCCACCGGGATCCAGCCCCGCTTGTCGGTCTGGATTCCCACCGTCTCGAGGCCCAGGTCGTCGGTGGCCGGTCGCCGGCCCGTGGCGGCGAGCACGCGGTCGCAGTGGATCGGCTCCTGCCCTTCGCACTCGACGACGCAGCCGCTGCCGCTGGCCCGCGCGCTCTTCACCTTCGCGCCGAAACGAATGTCGAGCCCCTGCTTGCGGAAGAGCGTGAGCGCCTCGGCGGCGATGTCGGCATCGATGCCCGTCAGGATCCGGTCGGCATATTCGAGCACCGTCACCTTCGAGCCCAGCCGCCGCCACACGCTGCCGAGCTCGAGGCCGATGTAGCCGCCGCCGATCACGACCAGATGCGCAGGCACCGAATCGAAGGCCAACGCCTCGGTGCTCGTGCCGACCAGCTTGCCGTCGGTTTCGATGCCGGGCAGCACGACGCTCTTG
>JBIIQM010000108.1:0-8889 GCA_044342075.1 Pirellulales bacterium | reverse complement strand
GGACCTGCCGGGCGAACGGTTGGCCCGTGACCACGTCCTCGACGTCGCAGGCCCGGGGCAGGAGCAGCTTCCGCGGGCCGCCCGCGGCGGAGTGGATGGCAACCAGACTCGAGTCGGCGAACACGATGTCGTCGGTCTCGCACCAGACGTGCGCCCCCGCGAGACGCGCCGCATTCCGCCAGAATCCGGCCGGCAGGCCAGGCGTGGAGGTGAACACGCTCGTCCACTTCGAGCCGTCGGCCCCCTGCCGCTCCTTCACTGCGAGGCCGGCGAGGTCGCGGCCGAGCTTCGTCCAGGCGCGGCCGAGCGCGTGGCCGTCTTTCGGCAGGAGCACGGGGCCGTATGCCAGCGGGCCGCCCAGCACCGTCGCCGGGCTCAGGCCTTTCGTGAGCGGATGCGACACGTCGGCGAGGAGCGTGCGGCGGTGGTCGTTGACCGGCAGGAAGTCGAACGCGAAGCCGGTCACGGCCGTCGCCTGGGCGGCGCTGACCGTCGTCCCGTCGCTGATGCCGGTGCCGGGGCCCCACACGACGACGTTGCCGTTTCGCAGGACCTTCTCCTCCAGGATCTTGCGGCGGGCGGCGTCGATGCGAAACAGGTTGGGAAAGTAGAAGACGCGGTGCGGCGGGAAGTTCGGCAGCGTCAGATCATCGAAGAGGTGGATTCTCAAGGGCACGCCCGAGCGGGCCAGCCCCGTCTTCCACTCCCACATCACGGCCTCGTTCATGAACCGGCCGTCGCCATTGGTCTCGAGCACCGCCTCGTCGTCGAGGATCATCGCGATGCCCGGCACCGTCTCGTGCGGCCACGCGGCCGCCTCGCGGAGCACCTCCGCCTGTCTGGCGATGATCGGCTGGAGCGACTCGGGAGCGAACCAATCCTGATACACGTCCATCCAGTAGGGCGTGAAGCCGCGGGTGAGCGCGGTGGCGATGTTCCGCCACGTCACTGCGGCGAATTCCTTTGCGTCGCGGGCCGGAGCGATCGGGTCGGTGCCGGCCCACGTGCGGGTGTCCATCTCGCAGAGCATGAGCTTGCCGCGCAGCACGGCCGAGTCGGCCACGCCCTCGGGCTCGAAGACACCCCCTGCCCCGCGGGCCTGGTAGTCATGGGGCGTGATGAGGCCGCCGATGCCCTGCCCAGCGAACAAACTCGCGATGCCCATGTTGCCCGACCCGGCCATGAGTTCCGGGTAGGCGTGCGGCCACGGGGCGTCGCGATTGAAGAAGCCTGTGTTATCCCAGCCGAGCATGGACGACTTGTGGCTGTCGTAGATCAGGAAGCGACGCCGGCCGAGCTTTTCGAGCGCGGCCTGGCTCGCGGCCGCCACCCGACGGAAGCCGGCGTGGTAGAGATCCCGCTGCAGCAGCAGATAGTCGCGAAGCGGCCGATTATCGGCGGCGGCCTGCCAGGTGTTGATGCGAGCGACGTCGGCGACCGCACCGCGGAGGCGGTCGGTGGGAACCTTGGCCGAGTCGAACGTCAGATCGGCGTCGCCGTGGGCGGCCCGTAGTTTCTCGACGGTGCCGTAGGTGTCGCGCAGATACCGCCGCCACCGCGAGGTCATCGCCGCCGAGTGATCGAACAGCGAGTAGTTCAGCATCGGCTCATGGGTGCCTTCCATCCGGAGGAAGTTGGCATAGCCGACGATCCGGTTCGCCCAAGGCCGCCCCTCCGAAAATTCGATCGCAGCCGCGGCATAGCGGGCGGCCGAGTCCCAGTAGGCTTCGGAGGCCAACGACGGCACCGGCAGCCGCTTTCCGTCTTCGGTGACGACGAGGTCGTCGGGGTGAAGCTGCCGCCACGATTCGGGCTCGTGGAGGCCAAACCGCACGATGAAGAGCGGATCGCGTTTGCCGGCAAGGATCGCCGCCGCCTGTTCGTCGGGCGAAAGCTTGAATTCGGCCAACGGCGTGGCAGAGATCTCATCGCCCACCCAGAGCGGCGTCGCCCAAAAATCCTCGGGCTTCCCTGCGGGGGTTTGGGCCGAACCGATCGACACGAAGAACGTGTCGATTGGCCCGGGCAGGAAGTGCCCCATCTGCCGGGTGAAGAGGTCGCGGTTCCAGTGCCCCGCCGGGCTGTAGGCCACGATCGGCATCGGCTCGCCGTTGACGAAGAGCGTCGGCCGACCGAGATGCTCGCGGACCTCCGCAGCCAAAGGCGCAGCCGCAGGTTCGGCGGCGCTTGCGAACCCGGCAGCCAGTGTGAATAGCCACCCGACGCAGAGCCAATGGCTCCGAAACCCGATGCGGATCATGATGCGGTTTCTCCCGTGCTACCGGCGCGTCCGCCGAGCCGGGCGGCGATCTCCTCCAGCGGCACTCCCTTCGTCTCCGGAACCATCGTGAGCACCCAGACGAGTTGGAGCACCATCATGCCGCAGAAAAATCCAAACACGGTGCTCGGCGCGAACTGCGTCACGAGTGCCGGGAATATCGTGGTAAGCAGCGCGGCGATGATCCAGTGCGTCGCGCAGCCGATCGCCTGGCCGGTGGCCCGGTAGGCGTCCGGAAAGATCTCCGCGATGAATACCCAAATCACGGCCCCCTGGCCGATGGCATGGGCCGCGATGAAGGCGAAAATGCAGGCCGGCACGATCGCGAAACTGCCGGTCGCAAACGCCCACGCGCACAGCCCCAGCGAAACGATGTAGCCCAGCGATCCGATCACCAGCAGCGTCCGCCGGCCGAGCCGATCGATGAGCCACAGGCCCACGAACGTGAACACGAGGTTCGTGATGCCGATGCCGATCGATTGCAGCAGCGCCGATTTCTCGCCCATGCCGGCCAGTTCGAAGATCCGCGGCGCGAAGTAGAGGATCGCGTTGATCCCCGAGAATTGATTGAAGAACGCGATCAGGAATGCCAGGATCAGCGGCCGCCGGAGGCTCGCCGCCGCCGCGGCAGAAGAGCCCTGCGTGGGCTGGGAAGCCGCCACGATGCGGGCGGCCGTGGTGTCGAGTTCCTCCGGCGTGGCGTGGGGCGACATGCGCAGCAACACGGAGCGGGCCTGCTGCCGCGACGCCTCGGTGTTCTTGAGCAGCAGCCACCGCGGGCTCTCCGGAATCGCAAGACAGGCGAGCGTGTAGGCGAAGGCCGGCAAGGCCTCGGCGCCGAGCATCCAGCGCCAGTCGTTCTGGACGCCCTCGAGCAGGTAGTTCGACAGAAACGCGGCCAGGATTCCCAGCACGATGTTGAACTGAAACAGCCCGGCCAGGCGGCCGCGGGCCGCCGGCGGCGAGATCTCGGAGATGTAGAGCGGCGATGCGACGGTGGAGATTCCCACTCCCAGTCCGCCGATGAACCGGGCCACGATGAACGACCACACGTCGCTCGCCAGGCCGCTCCAGACCGCCGAGATGAAGTAGAGGATTCCGATCCAAAAGAGCGTCGGCTTGCGACCGAGCCGGTCGGTCGGCCAGCCGCCGCACATGGCCCCCAGCACCGTCCCGTAGAGAGCCGACGCGATCGCCACCCCGTGCATACCGGCGCTCAAACCCCAGAGCTGCTGGATTGTCTTCTCGGCACCCGATATCACGACGGTGTCGAAGCCGAACAGAAAGCCGGCCAGCGACGAAACGATCGACCAGATGACGATGCTGCGGTTCAACGCTGCTCCTTGCTCCATTCGAACGACTGCGCGACAGACATCCAACCGATGGACGCCGAGGGTCACTTCCCCCTTACGATAACCGCAGCCGCCGTGAGACGCGCAGCGATCTCGTCGTCGCTGGGAAGACCCTGCCCGAGCGGCACGAGCCATCCATTTTTTCCATCCTGCTTCCAGGACTTGAGGCCGCCTGTGACGTCCTTGCCGTTGAGCGTCACCTTCGGCTTCTCCTTGGTGCCGCTCACGAACAGCGTCGATGCCACGGCCCCTTCCTTCTCCGCCCCTTCCCGATAGACGCCGCTGAAGGGCGTGTAACGGATGTCGATCTCGCGGGAATCCTTCACGGCCCAGCGGCCCATCGAGCAGGCCCCGTCGGCGACGATCGCCACACCGCCCGGCTCGCGAAAGCTGTAGAAGAGGTAGTTGGGCAGCATGTTCGTCGCCACGTAGATCTTCTGCTTCGGGAAGGTCTGCAGGAGCATGTTGAGCTCCGGATGCAGCGGGCCGCGGTCGAGAACCGCGCCGTTCTTCTCGAGCGACTTTCGGCCCATCTGCGAGAGCGACGTATCCTGCCAGAGGAGGCGCTCGCGGAAGCCGGCCACGGGATCCTTGCCGTTGACGGCGAAGGCATCCCAACTCGCCTTCAGGGTGTCGCTGCCGCTGACGTAGGTCAGATCTTTGTCCGCGGCATCGAGTTTCGCCTTCTGGATGTGCTGTCGAAACTTCTCGAAGCTGCCGTATTCGGCCTCGTCACCCATTTCGACGACGAAGCCGCCGTAGGCGTTCTCCAACTGCTTGAGCGCGTCGGCGGTGATGGGAGCGTCTTTCTTATAGAAGTAGGCATTGACGAGCAGCGCGGGCTGGACGTTCACGCCCTCGTGATAGGCCTCCATCTGCGGCTGGCCCGCTTCCAGCGTGACCTCGGCGTCGCGGCCGACGTCGGTGGTCGGCAGCGGCCGGATCGCGATGTAGCTGACGCCGTCGCGGATCACGATCGCCTGGCCGAACTTCGCCGTCGCAGGCAGGCTGTCGATCTTCTTGTCGCCCACGAAGATCTGCCAGGTCGGCTGCGGCTGCTCGTAGCTGAAGAGCGCCGCCGTGCACTGCACGCTCTTGATCTCCTGGGCCGGCTGCTTGCGATTGCCATACTGGTGCTCGGCCGCCATCTGCTGGATAACCTGCGGCTTCGGCTTGGCCAGCATGATGAGCCGGTTGCCTTCTTGAAAGGTGCGGTAGACGCCCTCTTCGCTGATCACGCCCGAGCCGTCGTTGGCGATCTGCGTCTGGTTGAATCCGACCCGCATGTCGAGCGTGCCGATGTCGCGCATGCTCTTGGGGAGTTCGGCCTTCCGCCGCCAGTGACCAAGCACGTGAAGCCGCTGGGGCTTCGTGCGGATGCTGGCCAGGCCGTAGTTCACGCCGAAGTGGGTGACGATCGAATCGCCTTCCTTCTCGAGCACGGCCGACCACGGCAGCGGCTTCTCGTCGACCATCTCCGCAAACCACGGCTCGGCCCAGGGGCCCGAAAGGCTCTGCAGGGCGACCATCGCCGGGGGATAGTCGTACCCCCAGGCGCTGACCGGCTGCGGCGCTTTCCCGTTCGCGTCCTTCGGCATCGTGATCGCGGGCAGCGTGCCCGTGTCCGTGTCGCAGAGGCTGCCCCGCGGCGAGATCACGTGCAGGATGTGGTAGAGGCCGTCCTGCTGGCCGAGCATGTGCTCGGAAAACGTCCGGCTGGCGGGCCCGACGAGCTTCTTGAGGTTGGGGTGATAGCCACAGGCCAGGTCGTTCACCGTCTTGTTCATGATGCTCCAGCCGGCGAGCCGGTCTTCCGGCTGCTCGCAGAAATCGGCGAAGAGCTTGTTACCGGCCGTGGCGATCGCCCAGTAGTAGTGGTCGATGTATTCCTGGCCGACGCCTGAGCCGAAGGTCCACATCCAGAACGGAAACTGCATCAGTCCCGCCCGGCCATCGGCCATGGCCTTCTCCGAGCCGATGATCTGGCCGTTGAGTAGGGCGCCGGACGCGGCACTCGAATTGAAGTTGGCGGTGCTCATGTCCCGCGTGAAGCCAGAGCGGTAATAGCTCTTGTTGCCCCGCCAGTCGCCCGTCTTCTTGTAATAGACGTCGCCCTGGCCCCACTCCGCCTGCTTTCCGTCCTTGCTCTTCCCCACCCGCGGGTCATCGGCCATCGGGTGGATGAGCTTGCCGGATGTCTCGTCGTATTGACGCCGCAGGTTGCCGTCGAGCTGCGTGTCGCGATCCGGCATGAGCCAGGCGTTCCAGGAGCGGAGCATTGAGTCCTGCACCGGCCCTGGCAACGCCGCGCGGAAGTTGTACCACTGTGTGACGTTGTCGGCCGCGGTGAGATGGCCCTCCCAATACCGCGGCGGGCGGCCGTTCACCCAGTCGAGCCAGGCGAGGTAGACCGCGTAGTCGGCATCGACGGGCTGTCCTGTCTTCTTGGCCAGTTGCTCCGCCTCCTGCTTCGCCCGGTTCCGCACGTGCGGCGGCACGACGCGGTAGTAGAAGGGCTCCGCCTTGCCGCCGCTCTCGAGGCCCATGAGTTGCTTGACGTGCGCATACTGCCAGTCGGGCATCCACTTGGGTTTGGCGATGAACTGCTGGTCGAGCTTCTGCAACTCGGCAGCCGAGGGGACGACGGCCGTCGGCGTGCCGAGCGGTTTGCCTTTGTGCTTGGCAGCGAGCGCCGCCACATCGACGGCCGGCGGCGTTGCCTGCTCGGCTTTGCCGGCCTTGAGCGTCACGATGAGCTTTGGCTGCTTCACGAGAATCGCCTGCGGTCCGGTGGAGATGGCCCATTCGTAGGCACCGGTGAAATAGCGGGCGTCGTAGACCTCTTCCTTATTGATCACGAATCCGTTGTTGGCGATCACGCCCAGCCGGTCGGCGAGGGTCTTGCCGTAGGCTGAGTCGGTGAGCACGGCCGTCACGTCCATCCGCCCATCGGGCTTGTAGGAGGAGACCTCGGTGGGCCCGAGCTGCGCCGGATACCGGTCTTCGGCGGTATCCGTGGCACCAAACCGCTTCCAATAGACGGCGCCGTTGACGGCCGCGTTGTAGGTCGGCCCGATCGCGGCTTCGGCCGTCCAGGGCTTGCGGAGGGCGTGGGCGACGGCATGCCAGTTGGGGCGCTGCGCACGATACATTTTGTCGCAGTCCCAGTTCATGCGGTAGCGGTAGCCGTCGGCGCAGGGATAGTCGGCGCCGCCTGAGCCGGTGGGCCAGAGTTCCTCGTCAAGGTGTGGGAGCACGAGTTCCACCTTCTCGACTTGCTTGCCAGCCTTCAGCGCGGCCGCGATCTCCTTCGCCGCGCTAGGAAATCGAACGAGCAGACTGCGGTGCACGGCATCGAATGCGAGCGGCCCCGGCTTCTCGCCCCCCCAGACGGCCGTCTGGCCGCGGTCCTTCACGACCGCATCCCGCTGGATCCGTTCGCCTTCCTCAGCGACCGGGATCGTGCGATCCCAGTGGGCGCGGAAGCCGCTCATACCGGCACATTCCGCCGCCGTGATCTCGAGCGTCTCAGCGGCCGCCGTGGCGGTGCCGAGGAGAAATGGTGCCAGCCACCAAATCTGGGCAATTTGCAAAGCGCGCGTTCTCATTGAGTTTTCCATTGTTGTTAAGTTACCCAGATTTGGTGGCTGGCACCGTTTTATTGGAGCAGCCAGCGGCAGGTTGCTTCCACGATCTTTTCGCCGGCGTCGGAACGCCACCAGGCGCCCGCAACGTCTTCGCCCAGCGGCGCCAGCGCCAGAAGGGCGACACGGCCCTTGCCGGCTTGACCGAGAACGAGCGCCGGTTTGCCACCCGCGGTCAGGGCCACCTCGGCGCCGGACTTCGGTGCCAGGTCGTGCAGCCAGACGGTCGCCGCCTTGGCGGGAAGCTTGAGTGTGGCCAGCGGGCCGGCGGCCTTCAGTGGCAGCGGAGCCGCGGCGGGCTGCAGATCGTAAGGCTTCAGTGTCGCCGGCAGGATCGACGCCAGCAGGTCGCTCTCCTGCCACCAGCCGCACCCGAAACCGTACGGTCCACCGGTCATCAACAGGGATCCCCCGGCCTCGACCCAGCCCTTGAGCCAGGCGCGCTGCTCCAGCGAGAGCGTTCGCAGATCCACATCGGCCAGCACGAGCAGGCGGTATTTGGCGAGTTCCTCGGGGTTCTTCAGCTTCGGTTCGTTCGACCATGTGTGCTGCCCTTGGAAGGCATACCAGCCGCCTTCGGTCATGGGGATGTCGAGTTTCTTCAAGGCCGCCGGCAGGCCGAGCAGTTCATGCCAGAGGCCACCAAGGCAGAAGGCGCCGCCATCCACGGCCGGTGCCAGATCCGCCGGCCAGGGGCGGAGCTTTTGCTGAACGAAGCTTTCGGCTTCGGGCAGGGCCTTCAATTCGCGCACCTCGAGCCAGTCAATAAGCAGCCCGTCCCAGCCACCAGAGATTGCCACGCCGCAGTTGCCGCGGTCGTGACCGACTTCGGCTTCAAGAGTCAGGTCTGTCCATGCGCCGGGAGTCAGGCCCTCCAAGGGGAAGTCCTTTTCCACCACCCAGACCTGATGGGCGGCCCAGCAACGGAGGTGGAGCTTCGCGCCGGCGGGCGGCGCTGCCGGAGTCTTGAGCCGCAGGACGAATTGGTAGAGACCCCCCCGCACGCCGCCGAAGTAGGTTTCCGTCTGCAGCGGAGCTTTCACCTCGACGGCTTTGCCTTCACGGCACGCGGCGTCCGCAACGCGCCCCGGCTGCTTCTTCCAGATCGGGTGACTGACCGCGAAGACTTGCGGGCTCAACGCGTTCGGCGACACGATCCGGGTTGCTGGAGCGGTCGTGAATTCCGCAGGCACCGTCGGCTTCGGCGGCAGCGGGAATCGCCACTCCGGCAAGCGATCCGATGCCGGTCCGCTGCATTCGATCGCCACGATCGACCACTGCACGACGCCGGGCACCGTCATCTCGGCACCCTTCCCGGAACTCCGCAATGGGAGGCTGTCCCGGCGGGGCGCGCTGCCGTGGGACACCACGGTGAGTTCGCACTTCGGGTCGGGGTTGATGGTGGTGTCCAGCCCATCGCCGTTGTCGGCGGTCAGATGCCAGCCGCGGTCGGCTTTCCAGCCTTTCGGCAGAGACCAGTTCAGCGCCAGATCCGTTGCGGTCGGCGGCGGCAACTCGTTCTTGACGTCCACGCCCGGCTTGGCCGGCGGATTGATCAAATGCACGAGATAGACCCGCTTGCCGGGCGCCGGCTCGAGAACGCGGACATAGCGTT
>JBIIQM010000170.1:0-2519 GCA_044342075.1 Pirellulales bacterium | reverse complement strand
CCGACTCCACCAGTTCGAACGCCCGGCGGATGCAGGAGAGCATCCCGAGCGCGAGGCAATCGACCTTCAAAATGCCGAGCTCGTCGAGATCGTTTTTATCCCACTGGATGATCGTGCGGCCGTCCATGGCCGCCGGCTGGATCGGCACGAGCTCACAGAGATCGTCGCGGGTCATCACCATGCCGCCCACGTGCTGGCCAAGGTGGCGGGGAAAGCCGACGAGTTGGCCGACGAGCTCCGTGATCCGCGTGCAGCAGTCGTCGGCCGGATCGAGCCCCGCCTCGGCGAGCCGCTGCGGCAGCTGCTCCACGCCATCGGCCACGTCGAGCGCGTCGGCGATTTTCCCGACGCGATCGAGCGAGAGGCCGAGCGCCTTGGCCACGTCGCGGACGGCCGACCTGAGCCGATACGAGATCACCTCCGCCGTCATCGCCGCGCGGTTTCTCCCGTAGGTCTCGTAGATGTATTGGATCACCTCCTCGCGGCGGCTGTGCTCGAAGTCAACGTCGATGTCGGGGGCCTCGCACCGCTCGCGGCTCACGAACCGCTCGAAGAGCACGTCCATCCGCGCGGGATCCACCGACGTGATGCCCAGGCAGTAGCAGATCGCCGAATTGGCAGCCGACCCGCGCCCCTGGCAGAGGATCCCACGGCGGCGGGCGAACCGCACGATGTCGAACACGGTGAGGAAGTAGGCCTCGTAGCCCAGTTCCGCCACGAGGGCGAGCTCGTGCTCGACGAGCGACCGCACCTTTTCCGGGATGCCGTCGGGATACCGTTTGCAAGCCCCCTTCCAGGCCAGATGGGCCAGGTGCTCCCGTGCCGTCGTGCCTGCCGGCACGATTGCATCGGGATAGTCATACCGCAATTCATCGAGCGAAAACCTGCACTCCGCGGCGATCTCGACCGACCGCTCGACCACGCCGGGAAGACGTGCAAACCGCTCGCCGATCCGCCAGCGCTCATGCAGATGCCGCTCGCCGTTGGAAAGCAGCCTGCCGCGGACCGCCTCCACCGTGGCGCCATGCCGCACGGCCGCGAGCGTGTCGAAGAGCGGCATGCGCGCCCGCTCGTGGTAGCGGACATCGCCGGCCGCCACGAGCGGCACCCGCGCCCGCCGCCCCACCGATTCACACCAGGCAAGCCGCTCCTCGTCGTCTCCCTCGCGGGCGACCTCGACGATGCCCACGAGCCGATCGCCGAAGACCTCGCGCCACTGCATGACCGCATCGACCGCATCGTCGCCCGCTTGCCCGCCCCCCTGCAGGAGCGCCGCCAGCGGCACGCCCGCCAAAAGGCCCTCCGCGTGCCCTGCGATGTCGGCACACGTAAGCAGGCAGCCTTGCGATTGCGGCGCTGCCTGCGCATAGCCCTTCGTCAGCAGCCGACAGAGATTCGCGTAGCCCGTGCGATCTCGCACCCAGACGACGAGCGGGGCGGCATCACAGGGCTCCAGATGGCAGCCGACAATAAGCCTGATGCCGGCCTGCTTCGCCGCACCGTGCGCCCGCACGATGCCGGCCAGTGTCGATCTGTCGGTGATCGCGATCGCCTCGTAGCCGAGCGACTGGGCGGCCTGCACCAGCTCTTCGGGATGCGACCCGCTCTGCAGAAACGAGAAGTTGCTCGTGCAGTGCAACTCTGCATAACGCGGCCCGTTCATCATGCGCCTCCCTTCACCTCAGCCAAACATGCCGTGCAGAAACCATTCGCCCCCCCGCAGCCGGCGAAAGAGCCAATACCGCGCCCCCGTCTTTGTCTCGACGACGTAGTAATCGCGTCGCACGGTCGGCCCACGCCACCAGGCCGTTTCGATCCGCTCCGGGCCGTGGGCTTTCGCGATCTCATGGGTCTCCGAGCCATGCCGAAACCGCACCGGCGGGCCATCCGGCGCGACCGATACGGCCTCCAATGGCACCGGTCGCGGCAGCATCCAGAGCGGCCTCCTTTCGGGAGCGGCATGCCTCTCCAAATCCCCGCGCAACACTCCTCCGGAGCCCTTCGCCGACCGTGGAGCCGCCGGCGCCTTGGGAACTGCCATGCTCGTCGCGGCTTTTTTCGCGGCGGGCGGGGTCGGCGCCCAGGCATGCTCCGGCTGTGCGTCGGCCACCAGCTGCGGCACAAACACCGCCCCGCGGCCAAGCCTACCCGACAGCCGGTCGAAGAGCATTCCCACCTCGTGCGCCGAAGCCGACGCAGCGCCGGAGCCCGCTCCATACAAACCGGAGCCCGCTCCATACAAACCGGAGTCCGCTCCATTCAAGCCGGAGGGGGATTCAAATAGCGTCCGCTGCCGGCAGGCGATCTCGCCGATGGCCACCACGTCCACGGCGATGCCTTCGATCTCGCTCGGCATCCGCATCCGTTCCATCCGCAGCCGCACGAGATCCACGAGGTGTTTCAGATTCGCGCTCGGCTGAAAGAGGCCGACGTCGATCACCAGCGGAGCGACATTCGCCGTCGGCATGCAGGCCGCACGAGGATCGGCACACTGGCTCCGCTCCAGCCGAACCTGCAGC
>JBIIQM010000107.1:0-9090 GCA_044342075.1 Pirellulales bacterium | reverse complement strand
CTCGGCCGCCATCTCGAGCGGGCCGACAAGGTGCTCCGCATCCTCGACAGCCGGTTCGGGCTGCTCGAGCGGTCGGAGTCGGCCGACCTGCCGATCAGCACGCTGCAGTGGGCCGCCGTGCTCAAAAACTGCGCCGCCTTCGAGGCCTACCAGCGGCTCTACATCAGCCGGGTCGAGCCCGAGCGGGTGGTGGAATTTCTGCTCGTGAATCCCGACTTCCCCCACTCGGTGCGGTTTTGCCTGTCGCGGATCATGCAGTCGCTCACCGAGATCAGTGGGCGGCTGCCCGATCGCTCCGACGACGAAGTGGTGCGCACGGTCGGCAGGCTGCTCAACGATCTCGTCTACCTCGACGGCACGGCGCTCGATGCCGCCGCCGTGCATCCCTTCCTCGCCGACGCGGTCGCACGGTGTGCCCGCATCGGCCACCTGCTCCAGCAGCAATATTCCCTCCAGTGATCGGCTGCCCCCAGGCGGGGCTGGCCGGGAGACGCCCATGATCCTCGAAATCCAGCACGAAACCGCGATGGAATACTCGCAGCCGGTGAGCGAATGGCTCTGCGAACTGCGGATGGAGCCGGTGAGCGACGCCGCGCAGCGTTGCCATTCCTTCCGGATCAGCGTCGGCCAGCCGGTCGCCATCAGCAATTATCTCGATGGCTTCGGCAACCGGGTGCACCACTTCAATCTCCTGAAGCCCCCGACGACCGTTCGCATTCTCGCCGCGAGCGTCGTCGAGACCGACGACACGGGCGTCGGCCCGATCGCGAGCCAGGCAGTCTTCTCCGACCGTCCACCGGCCGACGAATGGCAGCTGCCGCTCGAGGCGCTCGACTACCTGCCGCTTCGCGGCCCGGTGCGGTCCAGCGCGCTGCTCGAGCCGCTTCTGGCCCAGTTGCGGCCGTTGCCGCGGATGCGGGTCGGAATGTGGGTCTGCCAGGTCGCCGAAACCATCCGCGGCCGTTTCGAATATGCCCGCGATGTCACCGATGCCACGTCGCCGATCGACCACCTGCTGGCGCACGGCAAGGGCGTCTGCCAGGACTTCACGCACCTCATGATCGCCATCCTGCGGTCGTTCGGGGTGCCGGCCCGGTATGTCAGCGGCTACATCCACCGGCCCAACAAGGAGTCGCAGAGCCACGCCTGGTGCGAGGTCTGGCTGCCCGACGTGGGCTGGACGGGCTTCGACCCGACGAACGGCTGCCCGGTGAACGGCCACTTCGTGAAGACGGCCGTGGGACGGGACTTTACCGACGTGCCGCCGAACAAGGGCACCTACCGCGGTGCCGGCGACGAGACAATCCAGGTGCGGGTGGCCACCCGCACGCTCGACCGGCTCCCCTCGCTCGCCTGGCACGACCAGCTCGCGCCGCTCGACGCGCCGGTGCACGCGGTCGTGCGGGTGGCGCCCGCGCCGGCCGACGACGACATCCAGCAGCAGTGACAAGGGCGGCGATCGGGCCAACGCAAGTCAGCGGCCGACGGTGGCGGTGAGCGGCAGGATCACGCGGATCGTCGTGCCCGTTCCCGGCTTGCTCGTGATCTCGGCTTCGCTGCCGAAGAGCCGCGCCCGCTGGCGGATCCCCTCGAGTCCGAAGCGATCCTGGGGAACGAGCCGCGGCTCGAAGCCGACGCCGTCGTCGCGGACGACGACGCTCACGTGGCCCGCGTCGGGCTGGTCGAGCGAGATTGTCACGGCGCCGGCGCTTGCATGTTTGCGGGCGTTGGAGAGTGATTCCTGCACGATCCGGAAGATCGTGGTCTCGATCGCCGGAGGAAGGCGGCCCTGGCCCAACCGGTGGTGAAAATCGACGCGAGGAATGAAGCTGCGTGCCTCGGCGGCCAGCGACTCGATCACCTCCACGATGCCGAGCTCGTCGAGGGCGGGGGGCCGCAGGCCGCCGATCAGCCGCCGCGACTCGTCCACCGCGGCCCGCAGGAGCCGCAGGCTCTCGTCGAGATCGTGTTTGTGAAGCCCCTCGTCGAGCGTGCCCGTGGACGACGCGTGCTCGAGCGCCTGCAGGTGCATCATGGCGCCGGCGAGGTATTGCGACAGGCCGTCGTGGATTTCATAGGACACGAGCTGCCGTTCCCGCTCCTGGATCTCGAGCAGCTGCCCGAGCACGTGCCGCTCGTGGCGGAGCGTTTCCTCCGAGGTCTTGAGCGGCAGGACGTCATCGACACAGAGCAGCGCCGCCACGCGCTCGCCATCCACCTCGATCGGGCAGGCCCGCACGGCATAGCAGGCGAGCGCGCCGGAGAGTTGGCGGGCCACCGTCTCGAGCGCGTGCACGCCCCCCTCGGAAAAGATCGCCCGCAGCGACTCGCGGGCGTGCTGCTCCGACTCGGGGGGGACGAAATCGATGATGTTGCGGCCGAGGAGCTCCTCGATGGTGCGGCCTTGCTCGGGCCGGTTGGCGAAGAGCAGCGTGCCATCGCGGTCGATGACGAGGATGTAGCTGCTGGCGACGGTGCAGACCGCCTGCCAGAGCGACTCGGCCGGAATGGTGAAAGACATTCCCGGATTCTACCGGCGTGCGCCGCCCGTTACCGGTTCGGCCGCGGAATTCTCCCGCTGGAGGCGCCGCCACGGCCGCGGCGGCCTCGGCCCCCGCGGCCCGCCGGGCCACGCCCGCCGGTCTTGAGCGCGGCGATCTGGTCGCGGATCGACGCGGCCCTCTCGAAATCGAGTTCGGCCGCGGCCTGCATCATGTCGGCCTCGAGTTCCTCCATCAGTTCGGCGGTGCGACGCTGGTCGTCTTCCCCCTGCCCCACGGCCTGGAAGGCCACGGCCCGCGAGGCCGCCTCCGACTCGATCCCGGCGCGGATCTCCTTGCGGATGGTCTCCGGCGTGATGCCGTGGGTGGCGTTGTAGGCCTCCTGCAGCGCGCGGCGGCGGCGGGTCTCATCGACGGCCTGCTGCATCGACTCGGTGACGGTGTCGGCATAGAGGATGACGCGGGCATCGACGTTGCGGGCGGAGCGGCCGATCGTCTGCATCAGCGAGGTTTCGCTCCGCAGAAAGCCCTCCTTGTCGGCGTCGAGGATCGCCACGAGCGCCACCTCGGGCAGATCGAGCCCTTCGCGCAGCAGGTTGACGCCGACGAGCACGTCGAACTTTCCCGCGCGGAGGTCGTGGAGCAATTCGACGCGTTCGAAGGCGTCAAGTTCGCTGTGCAGCCAGCGGCAGCGCACGTCGCGCTCCTGGAAGTAGGTGGTGAGGTCCTCGGCGAGTTTCTTCGTGAGCGTCGTGACGAGCACCCGCTGGCCGGCGGCGACGGTCTTCTCGATCTCGCCGGAAAGGTGCGGCACCTGCTGCTTCGCCGGCACGATGTCGATGACGGGATCGAGCAGGCCCGTCGGGCGGATCACCTGCTCCACCACCTCGCCGCCGGTGCGCTCGAGTTCCCAGAGCCCGGGCGTGGCCGACACGTAGACCGTCTGGTGCAGCCGCTTCTCCCACTCGTCGAACTTGAGCGGCCGGTTGTCGAGCGCGCTCGGCAGCCGGAAACCGTGCTCGACGAGCGTCGTCTTGCGGCTCTTGTCACCGGCATACATGCCGCGAACCTGTGGCACAGTGACGTGCGATTCGTCAACGAAGAAGAGAAAGTCGTCGGGGAAGTAGTTGAAGAGCGTCGTCGGTGTGCTGCCCGGGGCCCGACCGGAGAGCGGCCGCGAATAGTTCTCGATGCCGGGGCAGAAGCCGGCCTCCATGAGCATTTCGATGTCGAATCGCGTACGGGCGTTGAGCCGCTGGGCCTCGAGCAGCTTGCCCTGGCTCTTGAGCTCCTCGAGCCGCGCGTCGAGCTCGGCGCGGATCGTGGAGACCGCCGCCTTGATGCGGTCCTCCGGCATCACGAAGTGCCGGGCGGGGTAGAAATACATCTCGTCCTTCCGGGCGGCCACCTCGCCGCTCGTCGGATGGATCACGGCGATCGATTCGACCGTGTCGCCCCAGAATTCCACGCGAACGGCCAGCTCGTCGTAGGGGGGCCAGATGTCGATCGAATCGCCGCGCACGCGAAACTTGCCGCGTTCGAGCGCGATGTCGCTCCGCTCGTAGTGAACGGCGACGAGTTTTTCGAGGAGGGCGTCGCGGCCGAGCGGGATGCCGCTGGCCAGCCGGACCACCATCGCGCGGTAGTCGTCGGGCGAACCGAGGCCGTAGATGCACGACACGCTCGCCACCACGATCACGTCGCGGCGGCTCACGAGCGCGCTGGTGGCGGCGAGCCGCAGCCGGTCGATCTCCTTGTTGATCGCGGCATCCTTCTCGATGTAGATGTCGCGCTGCGGGATGTAAGCCTCGGGCTGGTAGTAGTCGTAATAACTGACGAAATAGTGCACCGCGTTGTGCGGGAAGAAGTCGCGAAACTCCGCGTAGAGCTGGGCGGCGAGCGTCTTGTTGTGGGAGAGCACGAGCGTGGGGCGGCCCACCCGCGCGATCACGTTGGCCATCGTGAACGTCTTGCCGGAGCCGGTCACGCCCATCAGCACCTGCGACGCCCTCTCCTCCTCGACGCCGCGCACGAGCGCGTCGATCGCCGCCGGCTGGTCGCCGGCCGGGGCGTACGGGGCGACGAGTTCGAAGATGTCGGGGTTGAGAGGCATCGGGGGCGTCAGTCGGAGCCGGCGGGGGGCGGAGACGGTGGTTTGATCGGCCGCAGGTGCGGACGGATGGCGGCGAGCGTCGCCTCCCCCACGCCCGGCACGTCGAGCAACGCGTCGAGCGAAGGGAAGTCGCCGTGCGCCGCGCGGTGATCGACGATGCGTTGGGCCATCGCGGGGCCGAGACCGGGCAGTTGCGCGAGTTCGACGGCGGAGGCTGCATTCACGTTGACGGTGAAGCGGGCGGTGGCGGGGGGCGGGGCCTCGTGATCGACGAGCCGGCCGGAGAAGCCGCCGGCGAGCGTGAGCCATGCCGCTGCGGCCGCCAGGCAGGCGGCGACCGCGCCGGCGATGAGCGTCTGCGCTGTGGCGGCGATGAACGGCTCGGAGGCAGAGTCTCGTGATGTTGGTGCAGGCATCGGGCTGAAGATCCCGGGGCTGATCCAGATGATCCAAAACGGGCAGGTGCCGGGCTGGAGCGGGCAGCGGCCTGTTGTAGGATAGCCCAGTCGTCCCCTTGGCGTTTGGCCCCATGCCCCCTTCCCCGCCCGCTCACCCCGTTCGCGAATTCCGGCAGTCCGGCTGGGACGATCATCTGGCCCGCCACGTGGCCGATCTCGCCCGCGGCTGGTTTGCCGAGGACTTGGGTCACGAATGCGATTGGACGAGCGTGGCGCTCGTGGCCCCCGATGCCACGGCCGAGCTCGACGTGGTGGCTAGAAAGGCGGGCGTGATCGCCGGCCTCGAGGCGGCCGCCATCGTGGCCCGCGTGGCCGACGAAAGTCTCGAATGGCGGCCAATCGTGGCCGACGGGTCGGTCGTCGAGGCGGGCGCAGTGGTGGCAAGGCTCCGCGGCGCGACCCGCAGCGTGCTCACCGCAGAGCGGGTCGTGCTCAACCTGCTCGGGCGGATGTCGGGCGTGGCCACGGCCACGCGGCGGCTCGTCGATGCCGTGAGCGGCACCGGCTGCCGCGTCTACGACACGCGGAAAACGGTGCCCGGCTGGCGGCTACTCGACAAGCTGGCCGTGCGGCTCGGCGGCGGCTGGAACCACCGGATGGGGCTCTTCGATGCAATCCTCATCAAGGACAACCACCTCGCGGCGGCAGCGGAGGCTGGCCTCGGCCCGGGCGAGGCCGTGCGGCGGGCGCGGCGGTTCGTGACGGAAACATTTCCGGCGGAGCGGGCCGAGGCGACCGTGGTCGAGATCGAGGTCGATTCGCTCGAGCAACTCGAGGCGGTGCTACCAGCCGGCCCCGACGTTGTCCTGCTCGATAACATGTCGCCCGCCGATCTGGCCCGGGCGGTCGCCCTGCGTTCCCGGGTTGCCCCGGCGGTCATTTTGGAGGCATCCGGCGGGATTCGGCCGGAAATCGTCCGCCGGGTCGCCGAGACCGGGGTAGACCGGGTGAGCACCGGCTGGCCCACCCACGATGCCCCCTGGCTCGACGTAGCCCTGGACTGGTCGTGCGGAAAGTAACGGCTTTTTCGGGGTGTTTTGGGGCCGGACAACCGGCGTAAAAAATTTCGAACCAAAATGTTGACGGCTCGGTGGGGTGCCGACTACTATTCAAGAGTCGTTGGGAGAGGTTCCCAAGGCAATCTCGTAATAGGCAGTCCGCTCGTGAGTTCCTCTGACCGCGGTCGTCCCGGTTTCCGGGCACGTGGTCGAAGTTGAGCCGAGTTCTCCGGACAGCCTTTTTCTTTCGTCAGCTCTCTTCGCCCTTTCGTGCCCTTTGTCGTTTGGCCTAGGCCAACGGCTGCTCGGCGCGACCGCTGAATGAGGGATTTGCGAGACATGCCCCATTCCAGCCATGGCGAAGACGTTGCTACGAAGCATTTCGGTCGCTCTTGCGACGCTGCTTGCCTTCGCGGCTTGCTGCCGATCTTCGGCGGTGGCCGACGTCGTTTCGCAGCAGTCGTACAGGCTGGAAATCGCGACCAACCTCGCCTGGCTCGACAACCAAGAGGATCCGATTGTGAGGGTGCTGGCGGGCCAGCAAAACTTCTTCGACCGCATGGTCGCGAATGCCAATCCCTACCTGCGGATCACGAATCTTTCCGATCACACCCGTCTCGTGGGGGCCCAACTCAATCTGTCGAAATCGAGCGCGAAGGTCGTCGACTGCGAATGGCTGGAGAAGCCGGGTGAAGCGGCCTGGTTTTGGGATACATCGACCCTTCCGGAGCACGCCCACTTCCAGTTCATCGACCCGGTTCTGCCAGGAAAGAGCGTGAGCATGCGGATTTCAACGGCCGCACGCGACGACGGATACACGATGTGGCAAAACCTGTTTCAGACCGGGGAAACGCCATTCGGCGAGACGGAGGAATACGGCGTGATGTCGCTGCTCGTGGAGGAGTCGGTTTCGGAGCAGCAGGTCCAATTCGATGCGAAGGGCCATCCGATCGGCGTCAATCTCTTGGATACACCGCTCGTATACGACCTGAGCACCGTGCCCCGCACGACTTACAATGCGTTTGGCGAATTGAACGAGTTCGGCGAGTACGCCCTGCAGACGAACCTCGAAATCCAGGCCGTCCCGGAGCCCTCTGCCTATGTGACCGCCGGGGCCGCTCTAGCAACGCTGGCCATTTGGCGGGGTGCTCGGCGGCGGGGTTTGGGGGGGCTGCGGAAAGCCTAGCGGTTTTTCTGGCTGTGCGGGATTCCTTCGGTCGATCTGCACCACCATGTGCAGACCAGCTCGCACACTGCTGACAAGGTTTCGAGGCGCCGCAGTCGCTGTAGCTCTCGGCTGGACGGCTGCCTTGATCGGGCCGCCGACCGTGGCGGCGGAGGTGCCACTCCCGGCGCCGGCCTTCGATTCGTTTGAAGGTGAGATGCCCGTCCTCGTTGACGGAGGCGACTTCGAAGGCCCGAGCGCCGGCCACTGCGATCAGTGCTCTGAGGGAGCAGCGTGCGAGCATGGTGGCCGGAGTTGGCTGTCGTTCCGCGACCGCGTGACCGCCGGCGCCGAGTATCTGCTGCTGCGGCCTTCGTTCAGTAACGCGACGGCACTGTACGAAACCACCACGACCGGCCTGCAACGGGTTTCGCAGAAGGCGATCAATCACGACTTCGGTTATGCCAGCGGCCTACGGGCCTTCGCCGGTTATCGTCTCAATGATGACTGGATGATTCGATTCGGCTACACGAGCATCTTTGCCTCGACTTCGACCGTCGGGGGCACCGCGGGCAACTGGAGTGGCGGTGATGGCACCGGTTTCGTCGGGCCCTATAACACGTCAGCTCTGGCGGCGGGCCAATCGATTCGCTCGAGCCTGGGTGCAGACCTTGCCCTTTACGACCTCGAACTGGCCGGTCGGCTGAATCCGGACCGGTGCGGTCCAGGGGCCGGCGGCAGCCGCTGGGAGGCGGCCGGCGCCGTGGGGCTGCGATTTGCCGACGCGAGCGTCAGTAGCCATGTGTTCAACGACCAGTCGACGGGGTTGGGCGAGAGATTCGTGTTCGTTGACACCACACGCGGATTTCAGGGCGTTGGTCCGAGGCTGGCGATCCAGGGCCGTCGGTATCTCGGGGCCAAGGCGCGGTGGAGCATCTTTGCGTCGGGGGCGGCCGCCTTGCTCGTCGGCAGCTACGACAATCTCGACGTCCGCACCACAGTCGGTAGCGACCAGAACTTCCAGCAGCAGCGAGCTGGTGGCGCAATCATTGTGCCGAACCTCGACCTATCGCTGGGGGCTACCTGGCAGGTCGCTCAGCGGACGTCATTTTCCGCGGGATGGCTGCTGATGTATTTCGACGATCTCGGTTACTCGGAACAGATCCCCACCGGCCAGGACCCGCGCTTGGTACCTTTGGTCGAATTGGTGCCGCTCACGAACTCGAGCCTCGCCTACGACGGGTTCTTCTTCAGGCTGACGCACAACTTTTAGCCGCAAGCCGCGTAGACCGCTTGCTCCGCAAGCGGTTCCAGATCCGCTTCGGGACGAAGCGGTCTACACGCCGAGGAGGCGGTTGCGCTTGGTCCGGCGCTCGGCGCGAAGGCGGGCGCGGCGCTTCGTTTCGCTGGGCTTCTCGAAGAACTCGCGGCGGCGCATCTCCTTCTTGATGCCGCTGCGCTCGACCAACTTGCGGAAGCGGCGGACCGCCTCCTGGATGCTTTCCCGTTCGCGTACAGTAAGTTTGACCATGCGGATTCCGAAGTCTGAATGAGTCCGAGACAGCCCAACAGGATAACGGCCCTGGGCCGGATCGTCCATGCCGTGAGCTCAGGAGGCTTGCCGGGGTTGGCGGCAGCCCTCGCGAGGCTGGTTTTTGCCGCTGTTTTTTGATCCGCTTCGGGACGAAGCGGTCTCCTTTGGCAGGCTGAAGCCTACCCTACTTTGACAGACTGAAGCCTACCCTACTTTTGGCGGCTTTGGCGCTTGCGGTCGTGCTCGGAGAGCAGGGTCTTGCGCAGGCGGATGACGTCGGGCGTCACTTCCACGAGCTCGTCTTCCTCGATGTATTCGAGC
>JBIIQM010000169.1:0-2561 GCA_044342075.1 Pirellulales bacterium | reverse complement strand
CGATCACGATGGGCCCGTCCAGTTCATACCGTCCCTCGGCCACCGCTATCTCGACCGGCGTTTCAAGCAATCGATCGGCCGCACGAATCTCACGAACGCGATCGAGCGCCCGCCGGAGCGTGGCGACCGGCTTTTCGGCCGAACCGTCGGCCGCGTCATCGCCTGTTGGCGAAAGATGGACATCGGCGGCGAATGCCGCGACCGCGAACCACAATGCCAGCAGGGCGGCAAAGGTGACAGCTCTTCGTTGCATCATCCATGCACCCGCGATATCAGGCCGGCAGTTTCATCGAGAGACGCTGGAGCATACCAGCGGTATGTACCATGAAAATCCGCCATGCAATAGCAGGATTTCATGGTGCGGGGCAGGCCGGGATTCTGCTATTCGTGCCGCCCCTCGACGTGTGCTTCGCCGTCGGGGTCGATGTCGACGTGGAGCACCATCGGGTTGCAGCAGACGGGGCAGTCCTCGACGTAGTCTTGGTGCGACCCGGCCGACACGTCGAGCGGCACCACGATCTCTTCGCCGCACGATTCGCAGACGTAGGTCGCTTCCACGTCGGACGAAACACTCGCGGGGTCGTGCCTGTTGTTCCGGCGGTTTTTGCTCATGGTCGGGATCTCCAGTCTGGGGGTTCCTGAACGCCACAGGGTATCATTCGCGGCGATCGGCCCGGTGGCCAGTGTGGCCCCGCGGCGCTTCCCAGCCGCGGCCTACATCCTCGGCACGAATCTCACCGGGCTCGCGGCCGTCTGGGCCGGCCTGCGGCTGTTTGGTAGGGCAGTCTGAGCGGGAGCCTGCTGCGGATCGAAGAGTCGCATGTCGGCCAGTGCGCCGAGATAAGCGAGGGTGGATTCCGCGCCCTGGTTTTCGTTGGCGCGGTCCTCGAGCAGGCCGTCGCGGCAGCCGCCGGTGCGCGGGTCGCAGAGCGCCACGCCCAGGACGTTGTGACCGCGATACCAGTCGAAGGCGATCCACGCCCGCTCCATCCAGCGCGGATTGCCGTCGGCATGAAAGGCCTCGATGCAGGCCGCGACCATGCCGTGCGCCTCGAGCGGCTGCTGATCAAAAGCGGCCGGCTCACCGCCGCGGCGCAGAAAACCGCGGCAGCCCACAGGGGAAAACCGACCCGACGGCGAGCACTGCACCCGCCAGAGCCACTCGAGCATCGCAAGCCCCGCCTCGCGCGCCTCGGCGCGGCCCGTCCAGCGGCCGCTCGAAATGAGCGCCTGGCAGGGGCGGGCGTTGTCGTAGGCGACGATGTCTTCGAACCACGGCCAGTCGGGAGCGGCAGTCGCGCGGTGGAGGTCGAGCAGGCGGTCGGTCAGTTCGTCGCGCCGCGCGGCGACGAACCGGTCGCCGTGCAGCCGTCGGAGATACTCCTGGATGCCGAGAATGGCCAGAGCCCAGGCCCGCGGGCTCGTCGTGTTGCACGCCGCGCGAAGGGCAGGCGAAAAAAAGTCCACGGCCCATCGCGCGAGCGCCGGCCGACGCGAGCGGCCGATGCAGGTGCCCAGCGCCCAGACGGCGCGGCCGAGGCAATCGTCGGTGCCCCCATCGTCGAGCCAGCGGCCGTCGAAGGAGAGGAAGTTGCGAAACCGTCCGGTCGCGGGCACGAACGCGTGAGCGAGAAACGCGGCATAGCTGGCGGCCGCCCGGCTGGTCTCCGGTGCATCGAGGGCGAGATCCTCGAGAAGCACCATCAGCGCGAGCGCCCGGGCATTGTCATCGGTGCAGTATCCTTCCGCGCGGTTCGGCACGTCGTGCGTGGCGTGCTGGAGAACGCCGGTGGAGTCGGTGAGCCGCCAGAGGTGGTCGAGCCGCAGCGGCGGCAAGGGGCGGGGCGGCTGGCTTGCCGGCCGGGTTTCGCCGGTGGGCGGCCGCCGCGATTTCACGAGCGTCGCCTGGCGGGTCTTCGCGAATGCTTCCGCATACCGCTCCGCCACGCGGCTCCAGATCATCTCGCGGCCGAGGCCGTAGGCCCGCTTCCGAAGCGCCTGATGCCGCGCGGGATCGTCGAGAAGCCCGCAGATCTCCTGGGCAATCGCGCCGGCATCGCGGAAGGGCACGAGGATGCCGCGGCCGTCGGCGAGGAGCTCACGGGCGTGCCAGTAGGGTGTGGAGAGCACGGCCTTGCCGCAGCCAAAAGCGTAGGCAAGGGTGCCGGAGGTGATTTGGTCTTCGTTGAGGTAGGGCGTGACGTAGATGTCGGCGGCACCGAGAAACGCGGTCAACTCGGGCATGTCGACGAAGCGGCCGTGGAAGACGACATGCCGCTCCACGTTGAGTTCGGCGGCGAGCCGCACGAGCCCGTCGCGGTAGGCCTCACCCTGCTCGCGGACGAGGTTGGGATGGGTGGCGCCGAGGACGATGTAGCGCGTGGCCGGATGACGCGCGACCACCTCCGGCAGCGCACGGATCACCTGCTCGATTCCCTTGCTCGGCGAGAGCAGGCCGAACGTGAGGAGCACGTGGGCTCCCTCGAGACCGAAGCGGCTCTTGTGCACGCTGGAATCCGCGAACGCGACGTCGGGAATCCCGTGGGGGATCACGTCCACCC
>JBIIQM010000106.1:0-9173 GCA_044342075.1 Pirellulales bacterium | reverse complement strand
CAAGCCGATCGATCCGGGCATCGCCGACGCGGTCGCGCTCGCGATGAAGGACTGGGCGATCGAGAAGGGCGCCACCCACTACGCCCACGTCTTCTATCCGCTCACCGGCCTGACGGCCGAGAAGCATGACAGCTTCCTCACGCCGACGGGCGACGGCGACGCGATCGCCGAGTTCTCCGGCAAGGAGTTGATCCAGGGCGAGCCCGATGCCTCGAGCTTCCCCTCCGGCGGCCTCCGCGCCACGTTCGAGGCCCGCGGTTACACCGCCTGGGATCCGACGAGCCCCGCCTACATTCTCGACAACCCCAACGGCACCACGCTCTGCATCCCCACGGCGTTCTGCTCGTGGACGGGCGAGGCGCTCGACAAGAAGACCCCGCTGCTCCGTTCGATGCAGGCGGTGGACAAGCAGGCCCGCCGCGTGCTCGCCCTCTTCGGCCACAAGGACGTCGGCCAGGTGACGGCCTCCTGCGGGCCGGAGCAGGAATACTTCCTGATCGACCGCAACTTCTTCTTCGCCCGGCCCGACCTGGGCATGGCGGGCCGCACGCTCTTCGGTGCGAGGCCCCCGAAGGGTCAGGAGTTTGAAGACCAGTATTTCGGGGCGATCCCCGAGCGGGTCTTGGCCTACATGCTCGAGGTCGAGCGCGAGCTCTTCAAGCTCGGCGTGCCCGTGAAGACGCGGCACAACGAGGTGGCTCCGAGCCAGTATGAGATCGCGCCGCTCTATGAAAACGCCAACATCGCCACGGACCATCAGCAGTCGATCATGCAGACGCTGACCCGCGTGGCGCAGAAGTATGGCATGACCTGCCTGCTGCACGAGAAGCCGTTCGCCGGCATCAACGGCTCGGGCAAGCACGTCAACTGGTCGCTTGGCTGCAAGCTGGGCAACCTTCTCGAGCCGGGCGAGACGCCGCATGCCAACATGCAGTTCCTCGTCTTCTGCGCCGCTGTCATTCGGGCGGTGCACCTGCATTCCGACATGCTCCGGGCCGTGGTCGCCGCCAGCGGCAACGACCACCGCCTCGGCGCCAACGAGGCCCCGCCCGCGATCATCTCGATCTTCCTCGGCGAGCAGCTCGCCGACGTCTTCGAGCAGATCGAGAAGGGTCGGGCCACGAGCTCCAAGTCCACCGGCACGCTGACCGTCGGCGTCGACACGCTCCCCTCCCTGCCGAAGCACGCCGGCGACCGCAACCGCACGAGCCCGTTCGCCTTCACCGGCAACAAGTTCGAGTTCCGTGCGGTGGGCTCGAGCCAGTCGATCGCGGGGCCGCTCGTGGCCTTGAACACGATCATGGCCGAAAGCCTCGACTACATCGCCACCGAGCTCGAGAAGGCGACCGGCGGCGACCTGTCGAAGCTTCCCGGCGCCGTCGAGAAGCTCCTGCAGGAGATCATCTCGAAGCACAAGGCGGTGATCTTCAACGGCAACGGCTACTCGCAGGAATGGCACGACGAGGCCAAGAAGCGCGGCCTGCCAAACCTGAAGGCCACGCCGGAGGCCCTCGACGTGCTCGTGTCGCCGAAGAATATCGCCCTCTTCGAGAAGTATGGCGTGCTCTCGGAGCGGGAGATGCGCAGCCGCTACGACATCTACATGGAGCGGTATTGCAAGGACATCAACACCGAGGCGGCTTCGGCCATGCAGATCGCCAAGACGATGATCCTGCCGGCGGCCTACCGCTACCAGGGTGAACTCGTCGATACGGCGACAAAGCTCAAGAGCCTCACGGGGCAGGCCGTGCACATGGGGACGCTCGAGAAACTCACGAAGCTCGTCGGCGAGTTCGAGGGGCGGATCGAGGGGCTCGAGAAGGCGCTGGCCCACCACGGCGCAGGCGACCTGCGGGCAGAGGTGAAGCACTTCCACGACACGGTCATCCCGGCGATGGGCGGCCTGCGGGAAACGGCCGACCAGATCGAGGTCATCCTGCCCGACGACCTCTGGCCGCTGCCGACCTACCGCGAGATGCTGTTCATCAAGTGATGCAGGATCTCACTCAAGCGATCGCCGCCGAGTGTGAACGTCTCGGAATCGGCGTGAATCCGGAATCCACGCAGAGGCTCGCCGCGTATGCGGCGAGCCTCTGGTCTTGGAACGAGAAGCTCAATCTCACGCGGCACACCGACGCGGAGAAATTCGTCTCCCGCGACGTGGCCGATGCCGCGGCGATCGTCCCGCATCTCGCGGCCAAGGAGCGGGTGCTCGACGTGGGCACCGGCGGCGGCGTGCCGGGCGTCGTGCTCGCGATCCTGCGGCCCGATCTCAAGGTGGAGCTTTGCGACAGCGTGGCCAAGAAGGCCCGGGCCGTGCAGGCGATCGTCGCCGAGGTTGGCCTGTCGCTGCCGGTGCACGAGGGGGCCGCGCAGGGGATCGTCTCGCAGGCGGCCGCGGCCAAGCGGCCCTTCGACACGCTCGTCGTGCGGGCGGTGGCCCCGCTCGTGAAGCTGCTCGGCTGGTTCGAGCCGCTCTGCGAGCAGTACGGGCGGCTGCTCGTCATCAAGGGGCCGCGGTGGGAAGAGGAGAAGGGGGAGGCCCGCCACAAGGGGTTTGCGAAGAAGGTGACGATCCGCCGGAGTGCCGCCTGGCCGATCCGCGGCAGCGACAACGAAAGCGTCCTCCTCGAAATCCGCCGCCGCCCTCAGTAGGACAGGCCTCCGTGCCTGTCTCAAGTAGGGTAGGCTTCAGCCTGCCTCTGTAGACCGCTACATCCCAAAGCGGGCTACAGTGCCCCACATGCGTCGCCTCGCGATACTGCCGCTCCTCGTCGCTCTCGGTGCCCTCGCCGCAATGCTCGCGCGGCCGCTGCGCTGGGAGGTCGAAGGCCTCTCGATGGCCCCTGGTCTTCTCCCCGGCGACATCGTCCGCTCCGCGGCCTTTCCGTTCCTCGATTCGCTGCGGCCGCCGCGGCGGTTCGACCGCGTCGTCGTGCGGGCCCCGGACGGGTCGATCGGGATCAAGCGGATCGCAGGTCTGCCGGGAGAGCGGCTGACGATCACTGACGGCGATCTCGCAATCGACGGCGAGATCGTCCTCACGCCGCCCCGAGTCCTCGCGGAAATCGCCTCGCCGGTGCCGGCCGAGCAGGAGCGGCGTGACGACGGCTCGATTCGGCTCGTCGTCGCGCAACCGCCGCTCGACGAAGCGCCGTTCGCGCCCGAGGAGCGGCGGATGCTCCTGCCTGTGCGCGACATCGGGCTGGCGGCGGTCATTCGCGTGGCCGCAGACGGCGCCTGCCTGCGGTTCGCCGTGGGGGATCGGGCCGTGCGATTCAGACCGCAGGGCGCCGGCCGGTTCATGATCGTCGCGGGCCGGCTCGACGGCCGGTTCGTGGCCGCGGCCTGGCCGCTGGTTGCCGCCCTGCCAACGGGTGCGGAAGGACGCAACGGTTTTTTCAGCGGTGCCCCCGCCGCGTGGCAGTTGGTGAGTTCCTGGGGTGATGCGGCGGCCGCCGACGCGCCGCTTGCGCTCGAATACCGCGATGAGACCGTGCCGCAGCACGTGGCGGCGTCGGTGGAGAAGATCTTCGCCTGGCGCGACGTCCTGCATCGGTCCGGCGCGGATGCAATCGTCGAGTGGCGGCTCGGACCGCGCGAGTGCTTCGTGCTCGGCGACTTCCCCTCCGGGAGCCGCGATTCCCGGCAATGGGGGCCGATTCCCGCGGATTGCATCCTGCACCGCGCCCTCCGCGCGGTGCGTTAGCCGTCCCCCTCGCGATGCTCACTGGAGTGGTGAGACCTCACCAGGCCGGTGAGAAGGCGCGTTTCGCCCTTGAAAACAAGGGCCAATCGCACGCTGGCTGCGCGGGAGTGTGAAGTGGCCTCACCATTCTGGTGAGCGGCCGTCCGCGACGTTTTCTCGCGCCAAAAAAATTTTATCGCGCGCAACTCCTTTACGAGGAAGCCATTTGCGCGCTGCGTATGAAGCCGTGCCGCGTTCTGGCACGCGACGTGCATTTCCTCTGTGTGCCGCAAGGCAAAGCAACGAGTGCCACAGGGCACCCAGACAGAACCAGAGGAGGTGCAAAATGATGATGGTTGCAGCAGTTGGCATTACTTCGGAAGTGTTGTCGCCCGCGGCGGCCGATGCGGTTTCGACCCGCAGTGGACGTCGGGCCAAGCTTCTCGACTGCCTGGTCGTGTCGGGCGATGCGTCGCGTCGTAGCCGCTTCGTGGCGGCTGTCGAACTCGCCGGATGGCTCGAGTGTGAGTCGCCCGAGGCGACTGGCGAACTCCGCCAGGCGATCGATCGCGACTTTCAGTTGGCGATCGTCGATCTCGCCTCGCCGCTCGGCGATCGCGTGAACGACACGATCGAGATCGCGGAGGAGCTCGCGGCCCGTCCGGGCACGCTGCTCGTCATCTGCGGCTCGGAAGACAACGTCGACGAGGAGCTCTGGGCCCGCCAGTTGGGCGCCTGGCTCTATCTGCCCGGCGTGTGTGATGGCGACAGCCTGACGAGCCTCTGCGTGGAGGCCCGTCGCCTCCGCGACGGCACTCCGGCCTTCGCCGGCTCGTGGTGAGTTCCCCCCAAGTCTCTTGAAACCCAAGCATTTAAACCCCCAAGCAGTCAAGGAGCAGCCAGCCATGTCCGCCCCGTACTACGCCGAAGCAGTCGAACTCGATTACTCGTCCGCTCGCATCCGCGATCGCCGCGAGAGCGACCAAGAAAGCCGACGCACCTCGCAGCCCCGCTACGCCCGGTCGCGCCGCGGCCCGACGCAGGCCAACGGCATCCACCGCCGCCGCAACAAGCGGTTCGCCTGGTAGTTCGCCGTCGTTCGTGCGGTTTCCCGGTTCCACACATCCGCCGGTTCCTCACAGCCATTTGCAAAGCGTGTTTCCATGTCTCGTTTCCGTCCAACCCGAACCAGCAGCCCCTCGCGGCTCAGGCGGCGCACCTCCTCGCGCCGGCTCCGCGGGCCGCTCGCCCGGAATATCCGGCGCGGCGTGGCGCGGCGGGCCCGACGGCGACGCGAGTGGATGCATCACTTCGCACCGGAGATGCAGGCGGGTACGGCACGACGGGGCACGGCAGACCACTCAACCCATCCACCAGGCCGCTGGCCGGTGGGCAGTCACCACCACTTTTCGACTGCCTCACCACCGCGGGATCCGTCGGGCTCATCCCCGCCGGAGGCCACCTCGGCAGGAGGCAATCCGCCTCCGACTGCAATGAACTCCATCACGAAAACGGGATCTCAAAAAATGACCGCTCTCTCAATGCAGCGGATGCGGCTCGGTGCCGCACTGCTCGCGACGCTCGTTGCCGCCTCCGGTGCGGTCGCTGGCACGCTGCCCCTCGGGGACTTCGAGGGCACTAAAGCCGGTTTTTATGACGTCGTCGAATCCGGTCCTTCCATCCCCCCGTCGCTGTTCACGCCCAAGACACCAGTCTATGAGGAGATGCCAAATCCTCAGCTGACCTTCGTGCCCGAAAACTTTTCCCAGTTCGTTGTGGAGACGAGCGGCACGACCCCGTTCGATCTGCAGTACAAGACGGCGCAGTTGACCCTGCCCATGCTCGCGAAGGAACTGGTGGGCAATCCAGACTACCGCGGCTACGCGTTCACGGGGGCGTCACTTCATCTCGCTGGAACCTACAGCGTGTTTGCACCGTTCGCCAATTCGCAGGCGAAGGTTTCAATGGACGGGCAGTACACGATTCAGATTACGCATGTTGACTGGGCTCCCTACACCGTAGTTGGCTCCTATGACTCCCCCTTCGACGTGACACCGTCCAGTGTGACGTCGGCGGGACCGCAGAATCAGCAGGTGACAGGGAACTGGGAGGGCAATCTTGCGATTGACTGGGCTGCGGTGAAGGCGTCAGCGGGCCTCTCGGCAGGACAGCACGTCACTGGAGCCACAATCCAGTTCACCACCGACATTGCCGCAGCCTCGATCTATGGAATGGCTCGGACCACGGTCACGAATTTCAATGTGAATGCCCCGGTCGATCTGGTCGCCGTGCCCGAGCCGCCGACGATCATCCTCGCCGGCCTCGGTGTGGCCGCTGCCGTCGGCCATGGCTACCGCCGCCGCAAGCTGCGGCAGCGGGATGCGGAGGGCTCCGATGAGGAATGGAATGCAGAAGAAGGTGCGATCGCCTTGACGGCTTGATCGCCCAGCACAAATCGCCCTCGACCGAGGCTTCGTATCGGTCGCAATACAACCGTCCGCGTGGTGGTGGATGGAGTTCAGCGAACCGGGCCGCGTAAGCGGCCCGGTTTGTTTTTTGTAGGACAGGCTTCAGCCTGTCGGTCTACTTCGGCAGGCTGAAGCCTACCCTACGGGAGCCGGGGGAACATGCGGTCGGCTTCGTGGAGCACGACGAGGCTGTCGGCCCGCTTGGCCAGCCGCTCGACCACGGCCGGCGAGTCGGCGAAGCCAAACTCGAGATCCTCGACGAGCCCCTCGTCGAGGCCGGAGAGCAGGACGAGCCGGCGGTCTTCGATCGCCCGCGCAAAAAACCGCGTCTCGACGGCGTCGGCGATGAGCGCGGGATCGCCCGTGCCGATCGCCTCGTGGACGAGCGGTGCAAGCGGCGCGCCCTGCCGCCAGCGCGTGAAGATCGTGCCTGGCGGCGCACTCGCCGTGCAGGCGACGCAGATCGTCGCATCCGGCCGGGTGACCCGGGCGGCCGCGGCGACGGCCCGCGTGATCGCCGCAAAGCCGGCATCTGGCCGGGCGAGCGAGCAAATGGCGACCGCCGCCGGGGCGGCCACGGCCGGGCTCCACTCGGCGGCCAGATCCCGCGCATCCTGCGCGGCCGATTCAGGGAGGCCAAAGCAGGCGGCGGCGAGCGTGTCGCCGCGGCCCGCCACGAGCCGCAGGCTCGCCGTCACGCCGAGCTGCCAGGTGATCGCCTGCATGGTCGACCGCCAGTCGGCGAGCGCCCGGCGGCCCTTTTTCGCGAGCGAAGTCACGAGGTCGCGGCGGCAGGTCTCGCGGGCGAATGCCGGCCAGAGCTCTCCTTCGAGCGACCGTCCGCCGAGCGCTGCATCGAAGCCCCAGCCGCCCACCGCCACCACCACGTCGGCATCGACGAGCGTGCGGGCCAAATGGAGCGGCCGGGCCTCCTCGTCAGCAAGGAGATAGGCTGTTTCAGCATCGTGGGCCGGATGAAACTCGTGCACGAGCCCCGGCTGCGCAGGCGTTTCGTCGGGGTTGGCCTCGGCCTGGCCGCCGCGCAGCGGCTCGAGCGGGCTCGCGTGAAGGAGCGTGATCTCATCGGGCGAGACACCCGCGCCGGACAGGGCCTCGACGATCGCCCCGATGACGGCCCCCTGCTGCGGAATGTCGCCGGCGAGCGCGACGGCCACGCGGTCGCCCGGCACCACGTGGGCCGCGAGGGGCGGGCCGGAGGGCGGGCTGGCGACCGCCTCGGCCACGAGCCGGCCGGCGGCGGCCTCAGTGGCGCCTGCGGGACCGCGGCAATCGGCCACGAGCGACGCGGCATCGACCGCGAGCATGAGCGGCTCGGCGGCGGAGTAATCGAACTGGATTGTTCGCGATTTCATCCACCTATCGTAACGGATGACAGGCCGCCGTGCGGCAGTGCCACCGTCACGACCGGTGTTGCCCCACCTCTTTGCGCCGTCGTTCAACTGACCGCCCCGCCGCCGCCGAAAATCCCTCCGTGGATCGTGGCGCTCCCGCCACTGCCCGCCATGGAGTCTTGAACGTTGCGAACCTTCCGCCCCCACCTTGCCATCCTCGCGATCGCCGGCGCGATCGCGGCGTTCTCGCCGACCGCCGCCTCCGCCGCCTCGCCCACCGCGCAGCTCCCGAGCAGGCCCTCCCCGAGGCCTGCCACCCGGGTCGCTCAGCAGACGGTGACGATGATGGAGGAGTCTGGCATGTCAGCCGCCACGGACGGCGCGCCGGCCGCGGGCTGCGGATGCAACAACGTTCAGCGTCCCCCATGGCACGGCAACGTGCAGGGAGAGGCTTGCGGTTCGGCCTGCGGCGCGCCCTGTGCCACGGGATGCGGCGGCCATGTGTTTCAGGCCAAGCCATGCCATCAGTTGCACCTCCGCGGCTACGCCCGGGCGCACTGCATGACGCTGCCGCCCTGCTTCCCGCGGTTCCACACGTGGTGCACGGAGGGCCACCTGCCGTCGCCGCAGGGGCCGAGCCTGCCGCGGTGCCACCAGTGTGGCGCGGTCATCGACGGGGGATTCTGATCTAGATCCAGAGCCTTCCCGCCAGCAGCATGGCCGCCGTGACGACGAGCGTGCCTGCCACGTCGATGACCGCGCCGCCCGCCATCATGGCCCGCAGCGGCACCCGCCCCGAGCCGTAGACGATCGCGTTGCAGGGCGTACTCACCGGCATCATGAAGCCGAGGCTCGCCGCAAACGTGGCCGCCAGCGCGGCGGGCAGCGGGTCGCCACCGGTCGCCTTCGCCAGCGCGATCACCACCGGCACGACCATGTTGGCGCTGGCCGTGTTGCTCGTGAACTCGCTCGTGACCACGGCCACGATCGCCGCCACCGCCACGAGCACCGTGCCGCCCCACGGGCCGGCGGGGATCCAGCCATTGATCGATTGCCCCACGGCCGCGGCCAGTCCCGTCGAAAAACAGAGTTCGCCGAGGGCCATCCCGCCGCCGTAGAGCAGCACGATATCCCAGTCGATGCGGGCCTCCTTCCACTCGAGTGCCGGTCGCCAGCGGCCCGCGCGACCGCCGCCCGGCAGCAGAAACAGAAGCAACGCTCCGATGAGCGCCGCGACACCCTCGGGCAGCCGCGCCGCCAGCCACTTCGCGGCGGGATGCGCCGGCCCGGTCGCCATCAGCACGAGCCCGGGCAACACCCAGAGCGCGACGGTGATCGCGAAGGCGAGCGCCGTCGAACGCTGCCCGGTCGTCCAGCCGCCGAGCCGCGCCCGCTCCGCCGCCACATACTTCGTCACGCCGTCGAGCCGCTCGACGCCCGCCGGAAAAAGCCAGACGAGCACCCGCACGGCGATCGTCGCCAGCACCGCGGCGACCGGCACGCCGATCGCGCACCAGCCGGGAAATGACACGTTCACTCCGAGCTGATCGCGGATGAATGCCAGGCCGATCAAGTTTGGCGGGGTGCCGATCGGCGTCGCGAGGCCGCCGATCGACGCGGCGAAGGCCACGCAGAGAAAGAGGCTCGTCGCGAAGGCGGGCAGCG
>JBIIQM010000073.1:0-16219 GCA_044342075.1 Pirellulales bacterium | reverse complement strand
GCGCCGTTGCATCCGGAGCCACTTCGCTCGAACTCTCCTGGGAAAACGCCTTCTCGCCGCTCGAGGCTTCCGACGGCTACAAACTCGGCACGTCGAGCGTCTCCTGGAATCTTCCGGCGATCGAGCCGGGCGGTCAGCTGCGGCGACAGATCAATCTCAGGCCGCAGGCGCCCGCGTCGAGCTATCGCGATTCGCCCGGTTCCCGGGCCTGCGTGCGGGGCGTCCTCAGCGGCCTCTCCGGCGGCGTGATGGTCGCCGACGAAGCATGCACGCTGGTGCGATCGACCGCGTCGCGTCCACGGACGCCGCGCGAGGCGGGGCTGCGGCTCTCGATCGCCGATCTCGATGATCCGGTCGAGGTGGGAGCCGCCACGACGATCGTCTGCACGGTATCGAACAACGGCACCGCCCCATCCGGGCGGCTCGATCTGGTCGTCGTCATCCCCGATCAGGCCCGGCTCGTCGGCGACCCGCGGCCGTCGCGGGTCCGAATCGACGGCTCGACGATCGCCTTCGATTCGATCCAGAGCATCCCGCCGGGGGGCTCCGAGACGTTCGAGATGTCGTATCGCGTGTCGTCTCCTTCCAGCGCGAAGGCGACGGCCATCCTGACGGGCTCCGATCTCGACGGTTCGCTCGAATCGATCTGCACGACGTCGTTCCTGTCGCCCGTCGCGCAGTAGACAAACGACGCCGCCGGCCCGCGGGCCTGTCCTATCCGGCACGACCGGCACAGTTTCGCGCGGGTGCGGCAGGCCGGGTTGAGCGAGGTGCCCTCGTCGGTCGATGCCTAGAATCGACGGCCATGTCGGTCGTCGGTAGAGGCGTTGGTGGGGAATGCTGGTCGTCACCGCGAATTGGTCGATCACCGACGGCACGCTCGTCGATCCGCCCGCGCGGTCGTGGATCGCCGAATTCCTGTCCGGCATCCGCCGGTCGGCGGCGCGGGCCGGCGTGCGGCGCGACGGCGCGTATCGTCCCGTCGATCGGGTCGACGTGGTCCTGGCGGGCGACACGTTCGACTGGCTCGTGACCGCCGCATGGCAGGGGAGCGAGCGGCCGTGGCAGCGGCGGGCGCGGCGCGGCGCGACCCGCGACCGCGTCATGCAGGCTGCGGTGAAACGGGGCGTGCGACTGCTCGGAAAACTCGGCCGCCTGGCGAGAAACGGGCTCACGGTCGCCGGCGCCGACGGCCGCGGCCGGCCGGTGCTCGGGTCGCAGGTGCGGGTGCCCGTGCGAGTGGTGATGCTGGCCGGCGACCGTGATGCCTGGCTCGACGAACCGAGGAGTGCGAAACTGGCGGAGAGGTTCGGCATCGCCGTAGGCCGTTCGTGGGCCGACCACCCCGTGACGATCGTGCACGGCCATGCGATCGATCCGCTCTGCGGCCCCGCGTGGGGCGATGCCGCGGATCGACCGCCGACGCTCCATGAGAGCCTTTCGATCGATCTCGTCGCGCGGTTTGCGGTTCTCGTACACGAAACGGAGCCCGCCGCCTTGGCCCGGCGGGTGATGGGAACGCTCGTCGCCTCGTGCCCGCTCGATGTGCCGAGGAGGCTGCGGGCGTGGCTCGACCGTGCCGGCGCTGTCGGAGCGCTATCGCATGATTCAAGAGATCGGATCGAGTCCGCCTGGGCGCGGGCCGTCGATGGCTGGCAGCGGCGGGCGCGGCGCGATGTGCCGGCGACGGAGTTTCAGTTCGACGCGGTCGATTCAATCGCGAATTGGTTGCGGGCGAACCCCGTGGCGATGGATGTGGCGATCCCTGCCGCCGCGGCGTCGATCCCCTTTGCCACGGGCGGCCTGTCTGAAGGCCCCTCGCTCGTTGTCTACGGGCACTTGCCCGCGGGCAGCGGAGCCATCGCGGGGCCTGCGGGATTCACGTCGATTTGCCTCGGGCGGGAAACCGTGCGACGATCCCCGATCTGCGGACACCTCGGCGGCGACGTCGTGAGCGCCGTCGCCATGATCGCACCGGAGGTCGAGGCATTCGACATGCGGCCGAAGACCGTGACGATCTTCGAACCGGGCGAAGCGGGGGCCGCGGATTGGTCGGCTTCGTTCGCCGGCGGCCAGTCAGCCGGTGAGGCTCGGTCGGCGTCTGCTCATGTCCCTTGGATCGTCGATGCAGCCTGAACGCGAAAATCCACCGGGCAGCGAGGCCACGGCGATGCCGACGCTGACCGAGATCCGCACCACGTTTCCGACCCGCGAGGCGGCCGAGGCATGCGCCGCCGCGCTCGTGGCCGATCGCGTGGCCGCGTGCGTGCAGATCGACGGTCCCGTCCAGAGCACCTACCGTTGGCAAGGGGCCGTCGAGCAGGCCGTGGAATTTCGCTGCACCTGCAAGACCGCTCCGGAGCGCGCGAATGATTGCGTCGCCGTGATCGTGCGGATGCACGCTTACGAGACACCCGAGATCCTCGTCTCGGCCGTCGCGGCATCCCCGGCCTACGCGGCCTGGGTGCGATCGAGCGTCGCCCTCGATTCAGGAGACACCCGATGACGACGGAGCCCTTATATGCCTTCGACATCACGCTGCACCGGCTCGACCCGGAACGCGTGGGGCCCCATGCGGGCTCTGTGCACGCCGATGCCTGGGGAGCATGGCCCGCGCTCGACGTGCCGCACGATGCCCTCGCGGTGCCGCTCGGCATCGGGTTCGACGAGGCCTTCGACCGCCTGGGGCGGCTCGAGCGGATGTACGCGGAACCCGATGGCTCGTTCGTCTGGACGAGCCCGCGCGAGGGGGTCTCCTGGCAGGTGGACGGCAACGCCTTCGAGCGGAACGGCCGTGTGCTCCTGGTCGATCTGAAGGGCTCCTGTCCGCCGCGGGAGTTCGACCGACTGCTGGAGGCGTTTGGCTGGCCCGGGGAATGGATGCTCGTGCAACTCTCGCGGCCGGCGGTCTTTCTCGACGAGGCGACGTTTCGCCGCCATGCCCTGGCGCGGGGGGCGGCGGGGGATGGGGAGAATTTGCGCCCGCGCTGAGGGCGGCCGGCTGCCCGCAGGCCCGTTCTGCCGATACCGATTACGGCATTTTTCCCGGAGAAACCAGCCATGCGATCGATGACCGCCCTCCTGCTCCTCGCGCTCGCCATCGCGGCACCTTCGGCGCGGCCTTCGCTCGCCGGCGACATGCCGCCGGCCCTCGCCACTGGCTACGGCAATGGCGTGCATGCCTACAACGAGGGCGATTACCAGTGCAGCTATGACGAGCTGTCGCGGGTGATCGAGGCGGGCAGCAACGATCCTCGCGTGTTTTATTTCCGCGGCTTGGCGGCGCTGAAGCTCGGCCGCATGGACGAAGCCGACGCCGATTTCCAGCAGGGGGCGAATCTCGAGGCCGACGGCGTCGGTGGCCGGGCGGTGTCGCGGGCGCTCGAGCGGATCCAGGGCTGCGACCGGCTCAAGCTCGAGCAATTCCGTTCGCAGGCCCGCGTCGCGGCGGTGCACCGCGACCGCGAGGCGATCCGCCAACGCTACTCCGACATCTACGAGGCCGAGCCTGAAGTGCTCCGTCGCCGCCGTCCGGAGCCCGTCGAGCCGGTTCCGGCGCCCGCCGCGAAGGAGACGGAGCCGCGGGCCGATGCCGAAGCGCCCGCAGAGGAAACGGCCGAGGAGTCCGTCGAAGAACCAGCGGCCGAACCTGCCGCGGAGCCCGCGGATGAGGCTACGGAAGAGCCGGCCGACACGTCCGACCCGTTTGGCGACGCGCCCGCGACGGAAGAAGAAGCGCCCGCCGAAGACAACGCCTCGTAGGACGGGCTTTATCCCGTCTCCTTGCTCATCCAAGCCGCGGCGGCGAGGCAGGCCCAGCCGACGAGCAAGAGCACGCCGCCGATTGGCACGATCGCGCCCAGGATCTTCACGCCAGTCAGGGCGAGCGCCGCGAGCACCCCGCTGAAGATCAGCGTGCCGACGAGGAAACTCCAGCCGGCCGCCGAGACGAGCCCGCGGGCCGCCTCGGCCTGCGGCAGCGAGGCCAGGATGCCCACGACGAGCAAGGTGATCGCATGGAAGAGGCAGTAGCGGACCGCCGTCTCCCAGTTGGCCGACTGGCCGTTGGACTCGAGCAGCGACTTGAGCCCGTGGGCGCCGAACGAGCCGGCGGCCACGCCGAGAAACCCGAGCATCGATCCGCAGACGATCCAGAGACGTGGCATGAGCAGGTCCATCAGGGCCGCGAGTCGCCGAGGAGTTTGTCCTCCTCTTCTTCCTGGATGATGATTCGCGGTGTGACCATCAGCATCAGGCTGTCGGTCGTGCGGCCCAGGCCGACGTTCTTGAAGAGCCGATTGATGTAGGGAATCTTCGAGAGGATCGGCACGCCGAACTCGTTGCGGCCCTCGCGGAGCCGCTTGATGCCGCCGAGGAGCACGGTGCCGCCGTCGGGGACGCTGACGGTCGTCGTGACCGTGGTGAAGAGAAACTCGGGCAGCTGGATCGTGGTGCCGCTCGAGCGGACTTCCTCCTCGCGCTCGCTTGAGGCGCCCGTGTTCAGGCCCGCCTCGAGATCGACGACGCCGGCGGCGTCTCCGGTCACGCCCGACTTCTCGTCGCTGCTCTTCGCCTTCGTGGAACGAGAGCCTTCGAACTGGAATTGCTCCACCTTGCCGATCGTCGAAAAGAACGGCACGAGCGTGAGGCGGACGAACCGCCGGTCGCTGGAGACGACCGCCTGCACGTTGACGGCCGTGCCCTCAGAGAGCACCGTGATCACCGGTTGCTGGGCGGCGGCGAAGTCACCCACGACCGGCACAACGCTCGTCACGAACGGCCGCTGCCGCGTGTCGGAGACGAACGCATTCTGGCCGTTGAAGAGCGTGACCTTCGGGGCCTGCATCACGTTCGATCGGGTGTTGCCCTGGGCCGCCTGGATGAGGAAGTAGGCCTCGATGTCGGAGAGGATCGCGAAGCCGAAGTTAGCCGCCGACGTGGCCGGGTCGGGCAGTCCGGGCAGCGACGGCACGGTCGCGCTGCCGAAGCTGTTTTGCCGGAACGGGATCGAGAAGTAGTTCTGCCGGCCGGGCAGAACGTTGGGCTGCCCAGTCGTCTGATTCAGGGCGAACGGGTTCGCGAGCGGCGACAGGGCCACGCCGGGGTTGCCGCTGTTGTCGAGGCCAATCGTCTGCGAGGGGCCGCCGGGGGCGGCGTTGATGCCCAGCGAAGTCGGGTAGGTCGACCCGTTCGTCTGGGTCGGAACGGCCGACATGTTGAGCGGCTCGTTGACGTTCGTCTGGATGTTGAAGTCGAAGTCGACGCCGATCCGCTCGAAGAACGTGTCGTTGAGCGAGATGAACCGCACCTCGATCGTCACCTGCAGGTCCTGCAGCCGTCGCAGCTGCTCGAGGAGGTTGGCGATCTCGTCGTGCACCTCCTGGGTCTGGCTGACGACGATGCTCAGGTTCGTCGCGAAGGGCTGGATGGCACCCGGTCCGCCGACCGTGTTCCACGTCTGCGGGGAGACGGTGTTTTGGATCAGGTCGATGAGCGACTGGAAATCCGCCTGGCTGCCGCCGACCGTCGGCGGGCCGAACGGGATCGACGGATTGGAGCCGGTGGCCGGCGGGCCGTTGTTGAGCCCGGCCTGGAACTGGGCGAGCGACGCCGGGTTGACGGCGGCATTGGCGGGGGACGTGCTCGCGCCGTTGATGCCGGCGGGCGCGGGGCCGGTCTCGACCGCCAGCGTGTTGCGGGTGGACAGCCGCGAGTAGCCGTCGCGAAGGGCGCCGGTGATGCCGAGCCCATCGGAGGAGAAATTCGGGATCGGCACGACGAGGTCGGCCACTTGGTAGGAGACGCTGTAGACCTGCCCTCGGGCGAGTCGCGGGCTCGTGATCTTCAGCACCTCGTCCTTGATCGTGTAGTCGAGATGCAGCGGTTCGAGCAACAGCTTGAGAGCGCTCTTGAGCGAAATCGGCTGGTCGAGCGAGATCGTCACGGGCGTGTCGCTGCGAACCGATTCCCCCTCGAGCCCCACCATGTCGAGGTGGATCGGCACGTCGGCCTGCTTGGCGAGCGCCGCCAGCACGGCGGCCAGGGGCTCGTTGCGATAAGCGGCCCGCACCTGCACGCCGAGCTTCTTTTGGATCGCGAGCTCGGCCGGCGAGCCGCGACGGCCCTCGGCGGCGAGACGGGAGCGGTTTTTCGTCAGGTCTTCCCAGTCCTTCGTTTCGGGGAATTCGATCGGCCCGACGAACGGGGCGCTGGCCCGTTCGCCGTCCTCGGCGTCGTCGAGGAAGCCTGCCTGCTTGGCCCCCTCGATCGACTTCTGGGCATCAAGTCGGCGGACCATCCGGCTTTGGGCGAGTAACTGCCGCACGACTGGATTGTCGGGAGCCAGCTCCGCGGCCTTTTTGGCGATCGCCTCGGCCTCGGGGAACCGCCGCTCATCGACGAGCACGTTGTATTCCTCGACGAGCATCGCGAGACGTTCATCGACCTCGACCCGCTTGCTGCGCTCGCGGTCGATCTGCGCCTCGATCTTGGCATTCCTCTGGTCGAGGGCGATCTCCGCCCGGCGCTTGCCGGTCGACTCCTCGACGTCGCGGCGGGTGCGTTCGATCCGCCGCTCGAGCTGGCTGCGGGCGTCCGCCGGGAGATTCTGCCGGGCAAGTTCCGCCGCCACTGCATCGAGGATCGCCATGGCGTCGGCCGGCGATCGCCGGGCCACTCGCTTCGCCTCGAGCTGCTTCGCCGCCACTTCCGCGGAGAGTTTCGCGATCACGAGATCCTGCGGCACGGCCGCATCGGCGGCCTGCGGAGCGGTGGCTTTCTCAGGCTGTGGGGCCGGCAGCGGTTCGGCGGCCTGCTCGTTCGAGCGATCGATCGCCTCGGCGATCACGCGGCGCGCCGCGGCCGCCTCGGCTGCGGCGGGCGTTGGAGCTGTGGCCGGCGGTTCATCAGCTCGCGCTGCCGAGAGACAGGATGCGAGTAGAGCGGCGGGCACGAGGTGGCGGGCGTGGAGGCGGACCATGACCGAAAGTTCCTCGGTGGCAGGGCAAAGTGAGGAGAGAGAAGTACTTGCGCTGCCGGGAGCGGGTCAAGGTCATGTCCAGATCACCAAAGCGACCCGTTTTGCCCTGAAAACATGCCGTCGCCAGGGGCGATCCACCAGCACGAGGGGGTGTGCCGGCTCCCGGTGAACTAAACGGCCTTCGGGGCGGCGAGAGCGCGTTCGACGGTGTCGAGGAGCTGGTCGACCCGGAATGGCTTGAAGAGAACCAGTTCAATCCCGGCCTGCCGAGCCTTCACGATCGAATGGCCAGGGTCGTAGCCGAAGCCGGTCATCAGCACCAGCGGCACCGGGTCGAGGATTTCCTGGAGCTTCAGCAGGAGCTGGTAGCCGCTCATGTCGGGGAGGCGGATGTCGGCGATGATGACGTCGTAGGTTTCATGGCCGATGGCCCGCACCATCGACGCGGCCTCGGCGCCGTCGCGAGCGGTCTCCACGGTGCAGCCGTAGCGCTCGAGCAGGGCGTGGGCTGCGGCACGCACCTGCTCGTCGGCATCCACGACGAGAATGCGGCGGCCGACGAGCGCCGGCCGCCGTTCACCGTGCCGCAGTTGGGCGTGGGCGGAGCTCGGCGCCATTTTCTCGCCCACCTTCTGGATTACCTGCTTGATGTCGCGGGCGTTGCGCAGGATCCGCTGCAGCCGCTCGACCACTTCCGCGTCGTGGCCGATGTAGCGCTCCATCACGTTGACGGCATCATTGAGGATGTCGTCCACCGGCAGGGCGACCGCCCCGTGGATCGCCTCGATGCTCTCGGCCGCCGTCGAGGCCTTCTCGGCCACGAGCAGTTCGAGCGTGTTGAGCGCCGCGGCGACGTCGCGCGAGAAAATCTCGAGAAATTGCAGGTCGGTGTCGGTGAATCCGCCCGGCTCCGGGCTCTCCACGTTGAACGTGCCGATCACCTGATCGTGCAGCATCAGCGGCACGGTCAGCGAGCTCTTGGCCCCCTTGCAGCCCTCGAGGTAGCGGGAATCCTTGGTGGTGTCGCTGCAAAAATAGCTCTTGCCCGTCGCGGCCACGTAGCCTGTCACGCCGTTGTTTTCGGGGCGGGCGTAGAGGATGCGGGCCTCGGCCTCCGGCTGCATGCCTTCGGCGAGGAGCGGCTCGAGGCGGCCGGTTTGTTGGTCGAGCAGTCGGATTTCGACGACGTCGAACTGCAGCAGGTCTTTCGAATAATGGAGGATGTTGCTCTTCAGTAGCTCGATCCGCTCCTGGATCGTCATGTCGGCCAGTTCCGCGGGCGACAGGTCCGCGAGCCTTTGGCCGGCCTGATGGATCGCCGCCCGCTTCTGCTGCTCGAGGATTGCGGTCGTCACGTCGCGGACTGCGGCCACCACTTCCGCCGGACCGCCCCCCGATGCCATCGGCATCGCCAGCAGGTGCAGGTAGCGGTTGTCTTTTGTCCTGAGCGTCGTGCTGGCGGCGCGACTGGTGGCCAGCGCCGTCCGAAACGGATGGGGGTCGGGCCCGAGCACTTCCGGATCGCCGAGTGCCTGCAGAAAACCCCGCCCCTGAAGGCTTGTCGGCTCACACCAACTGCAGAAACGGCCGTTGGCCCAGCGGATGGTGCCGCCGCTATCCGCCGCGTCGCCAGCGGCTGCCGGAATCGCTACAAGGGCGACGCCGTCCGGGAGGTGGTCGAGGATCAGCGATGGCGTTGGCTCGCCCGCCGAAGCCGGCGCGGCCGGTCGGCCGCCGCTTTGGTCACGCTCGGGGGTTGCGCTCGAATCCGACACCAACTGCCCTCCATGCCGGTCCATACCAGTCCGCCAAGAAAGTATAAAATCTCGCCGCAGTGACGCCAAATCGTCGTTCCGCGTTGCCGTCGGCGGCGGCGAACCTATACTCCGAACGGTTTATTCCCGACGTGTCGCCCACGCCCGAACACCAGTTGCCACGAGGCAGTCAGTGACCGCCAACGATTCTTCGGAATCCTTTCTCGCCCGCCATCAGTTTCTGATCTACCGGCTGTTTTCCCTGTCGGGCCTCATTCCGGTGGGGGCCTTCCTGGTCGTGCATCTGGTGACCAATGCGTCGGTGCTGGCCGGCCCCGGAACGTTTCAGTCGCGGGTGGACTTGATCCATTCGCTCGGGCCGTTGCTGGTGCCGATCGAGTGGGCGTTCATCTTTTTGCCGATGCTCTTTCACGCCGCCGTGGGCTTCGCGATCATCGCCGGCGGTCTGCCGAACGTCGGCTCCTATCCCTACGTGGGCAACGTGCGTTACACGCTGCAGCGGGCGACGGGCATGATCGCCTTCGCTTTCATCGTCTGGCACATCATCCAATTGCACTGGATGGGCGCCCCGCTCGGCGGCGGCAAGTTTGATCCGCATCATGCCTCGAGTTCCGCGGCCGTCGCCCTGCAGCCGATCGGCGTCGCGATCCTCTACGTGATCGGCATCCTGTCGGCCGTCTTCCACTTTTCCAACGGGCTCTGGACGCTCGGCATCACCTGGGGTCTCTGGACGAGCCCGGCCGCGATGCGGCGGGCCAGCTGGCTGAGCATCGCCGTGGGGCTGCTCCTCGGCGGCGCCGGCCTCGGAGCGCTCTTCGGCATGCGGTCGCTCGATGTCGAGCAGGCGAAGGTCATCGAGAATCGAATGGACGAGGTCAAGCGGATGCTCGAGGGACAGGTGCCCGCGGAAGGCCCGGCCGTCCGTTCCGCTCCCGGAGGTTCGCCGGTCGTTCCCGCATCTTCGACAGGAGGCTGACACCCATGGCCCAACCACGTGTTCTCGTCATCGGCGGCGGCCTCGCGGGCCTGTCGGCCACGATGCGGCTCGCGGAACTCGGCGTGAACGTCGATCTCGTGAGCCTGGTCCCCGTCAAGCGGTCGCACAGCGTCTGCGCCCAGGGGGGGATCAATAGCGTCAACACGCTCACCCGGCAGCAGGGCGACAGCGAGTGGAAACACTTCGACGACACCGTCTATGGCGGCGACTTTCTCCAGCACCAGCCGCCGGTCAAGGAGATGGCCGACTGGGGGCCGCGGATCATCGACCTCATGGATCGCCTCGGTGTACCGTTCAATCGCACTCCCGAGGGATTTCGCGACCAGCGCCGCTTCGGCGGAACGCTCTACAAGCGGACTGCTTTCGCCGGGGCGACCACCGGGCAGCAACTCCTCTACGCGCTCGACGAGCAGGTGCGTCGCTATGAGTCGGCCGGCAAGGTCAAGAAGTGGGAGTTCTGGGATTTCCTCGAGCCGGTGACGGACGAGAGGGGCCGGTGCCGCGGCGCGATCTGCCAGGATCTCGTGACCATGCGGTTCCACGCCTTCCCGGCCGACGCCGTCATCCTTGCGACCGGCGGATGCGGGCTCGTCTACGGCCGCTCGACGATGTCGATGGTCTGCACCGGCAGTGCGGTGAGCCGCGCCTACCAGGCGGGCGCCTGGTATGGAAACGGCGAATTCATCCAGGTGCATCCGACGGCGATCCCGGGCGCCGACAAGCTGCGGCTGATGAGTGAAAGCGCCCGCGGCGAAGGCGGCCGTGTGTGGGTGCCGCGGAAGCCGCAGGACGCCCGCGACCCGCGCGACATCCCGGAGGCCGAGCGGTATTACTTCCTCGAGGAGCGGTATCCCAAGTACGGCAACCTCGTCCCCCGCGACATCGCCACGCGGGAAATCTTCGACATTTGCACGACCGACGGCCTGTCGGTCGAGAAGGATCGGCTCTGCGTCTACCTCGATCTCACGCACCTCTCGCGGGAGATGCTCGACCGCAAACTCGGCGGCATCCTCGAGATCTATGAGAAGTTCCAGGGCGTCGATCCGCGGTCGGTGCCGATGAAGATCTTCCCGGCCGTGCACTATTCGATGGGCGGCCTCTGGGTCGATTACCAGAAGTCGGCCTCGGGCGGCCTCGAAGAGGGCTCGCCCCGGAACCAGCAGACGAACATCCCGGGCCTCTACGCCATCGGCGAATGCGACTACCAATACCACGGCGCCAACCGGCTCGGGGCCAACTCGCTGCTCTCCTGCATCTTCAGCGGCCTGTTTTGTGCGCCGAGCGTGATCGCCTCCGGTGCCGGGGCGAAGAGCCTCGCCGCCGAGGAGTCGTCACGGCTCTTCGACGCGGCGCTCAAGCGGCAGGAGGCCCGTCACGAGGCGCTGCTGGCCCGCCGCGGCGGCAATGAAAATCCCTACGACCTGCACCAAGAGCTCGGCGGACTCATGACCCGCGCGGCCACGGTCGTTCGGCGCAACGATCAGCTCGCGGCCGCCTACGACGAGGTCTGTGCGCTCGAAGAGCGGTGGCAGCGGTGCTCGCTGTCGGATAGCGGCAACTGGACGAACCAAAACGTCGTGTTCACGAAGGCGCTCGGCGACATGTTCCCGATCGCCAAGCTGATCCTGAAGGGGGCGCTCCTGCGGGACGAATGCCGCGGCGCGCACTTCAAGCCGACGACGGCGATGCCCGGCATTTCGGCCACCGAGCCGGCCGCGCAGCGGCGCGAGGCGGAGCAGTGGTGTGATCGGTTCGAGGAGAACACCCGGCGGTGGCTCAAGAGCACGATCGCCAAGCACGGCGCCGACGGCCACCCGCAAATCTCGTATGAGGACATCGACACGTCGCTCATTCCGCCACGGCCACGGCTCTACGGTCTCGTCGGTGCCGACGTGATCGAGGAGGTCTGGAAGGAGCGGCAGAAGAACGCCGGCGACGGCCATGCCGTCGCGGGAGCCCGGCCCGTGGGGGCCGGCGCATAAACCACCGCACGCACGCTCGTTGGAGAACCATGCCATGATCCAGTCAGTTGCAATCGAGGATGACTCCCACGTCGATTCGAACGGCCACGCCGGCGAAGCCGCCCGCACGCTCCATGTGCGCGTGCTCCGGCAGGATGCGCCGGGGCAGGAGAGCTACTGGGAGCGGCACGCCATTCCCTACGAGCCCAACATGAACGTGATCAGCGTGCTGCAGCGGATCGCGGCCCGCGCCCGGGCCGAGGATGGCAGCCGCGTGGCTCCCGTGGCCTGGGACTGCAACTGCCTCGAGGAGGTGTGCGGTTCGTGCACGATGATCGTGAACGGCCGGACGAGGATGGCGTGCTCGGCCCTCGTCGACAAGCTGCTCGCAGAGAATCCTGACGAAATCGAGCTGCGGCCGATGTCGAAGTTTCCCGTGGTGCGCGATCTGGTCGTCGATCGCCGGCGGCTCTTCGGCGCGCTGGAGCGGGTGAAGGCATGGGTGCCGGTGGACGATTCCTACGATCATGGGCCCGGCCCGCGGATTTCCCCCGAGGAACAGGAAGATGCCTATCCGCTCTCGACTTGCATGAGCTGCGGCTGTTGTCTCGAGGCCTGCCCGCAATACACGAAGATCGAGGCCGTGCGTCGCGAGGACGAGTCGGTCGAGGAGTTCGAGGCCCGGCGCAAGGGGGCGTTCGACCGCGGCTTCGTCGGCGCTCACGCGATCAGCCAGGCCATGCTCTTTAACAGCCATCCCACCGGTCGGATGATCGCCGACGAGCGGCTGCAGGCGCTGACGGCCCAGGGGGGCATTCAGATGTGTGGCAACGCGCAAAACTGCGTGGCCGTCTGTCCGAAGAGCATCCCCCTGACGCGATCGATCGCTCGTGCTGGCCGGGCCGCGACGGTCTGGGCGATCAAGAAACTGTTCGATCGCTGATCGAGAGTGGCTCGTTTCCCGCAGGAAAAGCGATGCTTTGCCGGCGCGTGATTGCCGTGGACCCCCGTCCGTGGTAGTTTTTGGGGATCAAAGACAGATGTTTGCGGGTCGCCGCGGAATGGTGGCCTGAAGGCTGAAACGAGGATCGAGAGTGTTTGTGGAACAACGGGGCGGATTCCCGGCGGAGCCGGGCAGGTCCGCCGCACCGGCGGGTAGGGCCATCGCAACGCATGGCCTCCCGGGTCAAGATGGTGCGCACGACCAGGCGGCGGCTGTCGCTGGCGGATTCAAGAATCTTGGGCTTTCTGCGGCGACCCTCGAAGCGGTCGATCGCGCGGGCTACACGACGCCCACGCCCGTGCAGGCGGGGCTCATCCCGCGGGCGCTCCAAGGCATCGACGTGCTGGGGCAGGCCCGCACGGGCACCGGCAAGACGGCCTCGTTCGTGCTGCCGATCCTCGAGCAGATGATGAAGCCCGGCCGGGGCGGCGGTCCCCGGGCCCTCGTGCTCGTGCCGACGCGTGAGCTCGCCGTGCAGGTGCGAGACGAATTCGAGAAGCTGGCTCACGGCACGCGGATTCATTGCGTCGCCGTCTACGGCGGAAAGCCGATCAAGGGTCAGATCGACAAGCTCGCGAAGCACCCGGCCGTCGTCGTCGGCACGCCGGGCCGCGTGCTCGACCACATGAGCCGCGGCACGATCTCGCTCTCCGCGCTCGAGATCGTGACGCTCGACGAGGCCGACCGGATGCTCGACATCGGGTTTCGGCCCGACATCGAGAAGATCCTCCGCCGCTGCCCCGAGAGCCGGCAGACCCTCCTGCTTTCGGCCACCGTGCCGCCGCCGGTGGCGAAGCTCGCCACCCGCTACATGCGGGATCCCGAGATCCTCGACTTCTCGACCAACGAGATTTCCGTCGAGACGATCGAGCAGTTTTATTTCACGGTCGATCCGACGCGGAAATTCGAACTGCTCGAGCGGCTCCTCGAGCGGGAGAAGCCGCGGCAGGTGATCGTCTTCTGTCGCACGAAGCGGGGCACCGACAAGATCCACGAGCGGCTGTCGAGGCGCCGTGGCTGGCAGCCGGGTGAGGTGGCCTGCATCCACGGCGACCTCGCGCAGAGCGTTCGCGACCGCGTGATGAAGCAGTTTCGCGAGGGCTTGGTGAGGGTGCTCGTGGCGACCGATGTTGTCGGCCGCGGCATCGACGTCTCGAGCCTCTCGCACATCATCAATTACGACATCCCCGAGTTTTGCGACGACTACGTCCATCGCGTCGGCCGCACCGGCCGCATGGGCCGCGAGGGAGTGGCCTACACGTTCGTCGCGCCCGACGAGGGGCCGCAGCTCACCCGCATCGAGATGCGGATCGAGAAACTGCTCCAGCGCGACGAGATCGCCGACTTCGAGGCATTCGACCGCCGGCCGAAGCCCGCGCCAGTGGTCAGCATCGGTGGCGGGGAGGACGCCCGCAGGCTGGCGGATGCCCAGCAGGGCGAAGCCGCCGAAAGCCCCGCCCCCGCGGCACCGCCCAAGCCGTCCTCGGCGGCCCTGCTCGGCAAGGGACGCGGACCGAAGCGGCATCGCCGCGCCCTCTGACAACTCCGCCCCGGGTTTGATGGAAAGGACGCCATGGCAGCCGCTGGAAACTCCCGCGAGGCCGGAGGTCCGGTGTCTCGGCGGGCGGTCCGTCAGCGGCTCGAGAGCCTCGCCGATGCGGGAGTGACGGACGTTCCCAAGGCTGGTCGGAGGGCGTCCCGGCGGCCGGCTGCAGCGACGGCGTCGCCGGTCGAGGCTAGCGGCGAAGCGCGATCCAACGCGAGCGTGCCAATCGCCCCGAGTGATCGCGACGCCGCGCTCGAGATCATCCGGCAGGAAGTGGCCGCCTGCGTCCGTTGCCAGGAGCTTGCCTGCAGCCGCACCAACACCGTCTTCGGCACCGGCCCGTCGGCCGCCCGGCTCTGTTTTTTCGGGGAGGCTCCCGGGGCCGACGAAGATGCCTCCGGCCTGCCCTTCGTGGGGCGGGCGGGGCAGCTGCTGACCAAGATCATCGAGGCCTGCCAACTCTCCCGCGACGACGTCTACATTCTCAACGTGCTCAAATGCCGGCCGCCGAACAACCGCCCGCCGCTACCGCAGGAGGTCGCGAACTGCCGCACATACTTCGAGCGGCAGCTGCAGGTGATCGCGCCGGAGTTCATCTGCTGCCTCGGCACCTCCGCGGCCCAGGCGCTGCTCCAGACCGACGAGCCGATCGGGAAGCTTCGCGGCCGCTGGTTCACCCACGGATCGGCCCAGGTGATCTGCACCTACCATCCGTCCTACCTGTTGCGAAATCCCGGTGCCAAGCGGCACGTCTGGGAAGACATGAAGCTGCTCATGGCCCGAATGGGCGTGGATTTGTAGCCACGCGTCGCTTTTTCTCAAGCGGCCGGTCGTATCGATCCGATGAATTGTGTGGGTCGTCGGGGTGGGGGAACAGCCGCTGAATTTTGCTGGGGAGTGCCGGCCGAACGGCCGGTGGACCGGGAATGACGAGGACGAGACGGAGTGGGGACAACCCGTCGCGGCCTTGTTTCATCTGGGTCGCCATGGTGATCGTGGCGGTTTCGACGGGCTGCACGATGTGCCCGGATCCGTTCGACTACTCGGGGCCGGTGCCGAATGGCTCGGCCCCGCAGAACGATTTCTGGGCGCGAAGCAATGGCATCCTGCCGCTCAACGCGGCCCCGCGGCCCTGGCCCCTGATCGTGGAGAACCGGGATCAGAAACAGGAAGAAGGGCAGCCGACGCCGGCGGACCCACTCCCCGCCGTCATCGCCGAGTCGCCCGACGCCGCACCGCCGGAAATGCGGAGTGTGTTGCGGTAAGAGGGCTTCGGCACGCCCTTCCTGCAAGCGATCACGCCTTCGCCAGACTCGGCTCGGGTAGCCAGCCGTCGGGCACGACGGCATCTTTCGGCACCACGGCCACACGGTCGCGGACGGTGAAGCGATCGCTGTCGGCGATCTCCTCCCAGCCGTGGTCGTTGACGATCCGGGCCCGGCGGCCGATCCGGACGTTCTTGTCGACGATCGCGCCCTCGATGATCGTGCCCTCGCCAATGCCCATCGGCGGGATGCCTCGGGCGGCGTTGGCGGCGATGTCTTCCTCCGCCTCGTAATAGTCGCAGCCAAGGATCACCGAGTTGCGGATCACCACGTTGCGGCCGATCCGGCACCGCAGGCCGATGACGCTGTTTTCGATCACGGCCCCCTGCTCGACGATGCAGCCGTCCGACACGAGGCTCGCCCGGATGCTCGCGCCGTCGATCCGCGAAGGAGGCAGGAAGCGGCCGCGCGAGTAGATCGGTGCCTCGGCGCTCGAGAGTTCGAACGGGGGCGAGGCGCTCGCGAGGTCGAGGTTGCACTGGAAGTAGGAGCGGATCGTGCCGATGTCCTCCCAGTAGCCGTCGAAAGGATGGAGCTGGACCCGCTTCGAGCGGATCGCCGCAGGGAAGACCTCGCGGCCGAAATCCTGGTAGTCGGTCTTCGTGAGCAGGTCGAGCAGGCAGTCGCGGTTGA
>JBIIQM010000009.1:0-57634 GCA_044342075.1 Pirellulales bacterium | reverse complement strand
AAGAGATAGATGCCCATGCTCGCCATCAGGCTGCGGCCCTTCGCGGGTATGCCGTGGCGGTCGATCCACGCCGGATCGGTCCGCACGTGCTCGAGTTCCTCCTTGGTCTGCGGCTTCTCGAGGAAGCCCTCGACGCAGCCCGAGTCGTCGAACCGCATGATGCCGAGCGCGGAGGCCGCATCGTCGTGCACGGGAATCCCGGCGATCGTCACGTCGGCGTTGGTGGCCGTGTGGGTCGCGAGCATGTCGGCATAATTCATCCGGTAGAGCTGGTCGCCCGAAAGGATCAGCACGTGCTTGATGTCGGGCTGCTGCAGGTAGCGGATGTTTTGCCGGACCGCGTCGGCAGTGCCCTGATACCAGCCCGCGTTGTCGAGCGTTTGCTGGGCCGCGAGGATCTCGACGAAGCCGCCGCTGAACGGGTCGAACGTATAGGTGCGGCGGATGTGCCGGTGGAGGCTCACGGAATTGAACTGCGTGAGCACGTAGATTCGCTGGACGCCGCTGTTGATGCAGTTGGAGAGCGGCACGTCGATGATGCGATACTTGCCGGCCAGCGGCACGGCCGGCTTCGAGCGGTCTCGCGTGAGGGGATAGAGCCGCGTCCCGCGGCCGCCGCCGAGCACCAGAGCCAAAACACGCTGAACGGTCATTTGAAGCGTCCTAAAGATACCCCTGTCGAGCGATTGAGGGGCATCCTACGGGACGGCCGCCGGCACGCCAAATGCAAGTTTTGTTTGCCGGGAGCCGGCGGGGGGGGCTACGCCAGCACACCGGCTTCGGGACGGCAGAAGTCTCCTCGCAGCGAAACTTTCTCCTTCCACGACCTACGGCGATTCATTCCTCAGAAGGTCGAAAGTTCCGAATGCTCGTCGAGCTTCAGCCGATCCCTTCGCCTCCCGTCTCCCGAACAACGCGCCGTTGCGAACCAGGAGAGGTAGGCTCGCGGGTCGGCGGAAGCTCGACGAGCGTTTGGACCGAGTCTTCGAGGGACACAGCGAGACGACTTCTGCCGCCCGCGAGCCGGTGCCGCACGTCAGTCGGACGCACTAGCCCTTCACGACGAAGTTCACGAGGCGGCCGGGGACGGCGACGACCTTCACGATTTCCTTGCCCGCGAGCAGCTCGGCGATCTTCGGGTCGGCGGCGGCGGCGGCCTTCATGGCGTCGGCATCGGCGTCGGCCGGCAGGGTCACGCGGCCCCGGAGTTTGCCCTGCACCTGCACCGGAATCTCCACCGTGTCGTCCTTGAGCCAGCGGGGGTCGGCCTCCGGCCAGGCGGCGAGGGAGACCGGCGCGGTGCGGCCAAGGATCTCCCAGAGTTCCTCGGCCAAGTGCGGCGCGAACGGGCCGAGGATCGTCACGAAGGGCTCGAGGATCGCCCGCGGACGCCGTTCGAGTGGCGTGCAGAAGTTGACGAATTCCATCATCCGCGCGATCGCGGTATTGAATGATAGCGCCCCGATGTCGCGGGTGACCTTGTCGATCGTGCGGTGCAGTTCGCGGAGCGCCTCGTCGGTCGGGGCGTCGTCGCAGACCTGTGGGGCCAGCGCCACCTCCTCGGCCCGTTCATCGACGACGAGCCGCCAGCAGCGATCGAGGAAGCCCCGCACGCCGCCGACCCCCGTCGTGCTCCAGGGCTTGGTGGCCTCCAGCGGCCCCATGAACATCTCGTAGAGCCGCAGCGAATCGGCGCCGAAGTCGCGGACCACCTGGTCGGGATTGACGACGTTGCCGCGGCTCTTCGACATTTTGTAGGCCCGGCTTTCGACGCGGATCTTCGGGGCGTCGCGGAGCACGAAGTGCTCCCCCTGTTTTTCGACCTGCTCGGCGGGCACCCGCACGGGCGAGTCTTGCTCCCCCTGCTGTCCGGCCGACACCCAGCCCCCTTCGGCCTTTCGGTAGCCGGTGAATTCCACCTCGCCGAGGATCATCCCCTGGTTCACGAGCTTGCCGAACGGCTCCGGGCAGGAGACGTGGCCGCGGTCGTAGAGCACCTTGTGCCAAAACCGGCTGTAGAGCAGGTGGAGCACCGCATGCTCGGCGCCGCCCACGTAGAGGTCGACCGGCATCCAGGCATTTTCCACGGCCGGGTCCACGAACCGCGACGCATTCCGCGGATCGAGGAACCGCAGGTAATACCAGCAGGAGCCGGCCCACTGCGGCATGGTGTTCGTCTCGCGCTGGTAACGCTTGCCGTCGCGATCGACGAAGAGCCAATCGGCGCTCGCCCGCGAGAGCGGCGGGTCGGGGGTGTCGCCCGGCTTGAAATCGGTGAGCTCGGGCAGCCGCACCGGCAGGTCCGACTCGTCGACGGCGCGAATCTGGCCGGTGGGGTGGCCGGCGGCGTCGAGTTCGTGAAGGATCGGAAACGGCTCCCCCCAGAATCGTTGACGGCTGAAAAGCCAGTCGCGGAGCTTGTAGTTCACGGCGGGGCGACCGTTGCCCGCGGCCGCCAGGTCACCTCCCACCCGGGCGATGAAGTCGCCCGTGGTGAGGCCCGTGTAGGGACCGGAGGCGACCGCACGGCCTTCGCCCGTGAACAGTTCGCCGGGCTTCAAGGCTTCGCCGTTTGCCGGCTCCACGACGGGGATCACGTCGAGGCCGAACGTCTTGGCAAACTCGAAATCACGGTCATCGTGAGCGGGCACTGCCATGATGGCGCCAGTGCCATACGTCGCGAGTACGTAATCGGCGACCCACACCGGGATCGGCCTGCCGGTGAGCGGATGGATCACGGACGAGCCGGTGAAGACGCCGGTCTTTTCCTTGGCGAGGTCGGTGCGGTCGAGGTCGCTCTTCCGGGCCGCCGCCTCGCGGTAGGCGGCGATGGCGTCGCGCTGCTCGGGCGTGGTGAGCGCGTCGAGGAGCGGGTGCTCCGGCGCGACCACCATGTAGGTCACCCCGTAGAGCGTGTCGGGCCGAGTGGTATAGATTCGCAGGACGTCGGTGCCAGGCTTGTCGGGAAATCCAGTTCGAGCGCGGGCCCGCTTCCACTCGGCGAAGGCCTGTTCTTCGGATCCGGCAACCGCAATGAGGAAATCGACCTCGGCGCCGGTGCTCCTGCCGATCCAGTCGCACTGGAGCTTCTTGATGCTCGCCGGCCAGTCGAGACCGTCGAGCTCCTTCTCAAGACGCTCGGCGTAGGCGGTGATCCGCAGCATCCACTGCCGCAGCGGGATGCGGACCACGGGATGGCCGCCTCGTTCGCTCACACCGCCGATCACCTCCTCGTTGGCGAGCACCGTGCCCAGCGCGGGGCACCAGTTGACCGGAGCCTCCGATTGATAGGCCAGCCGATGGGCATCGCGATACTTCGCGACCGCTGCCGCGCCGGCCGCTGCGATCTCGGCGGGGATGGGCAGTTCGGCGATCGGCCGGCCCTTTTGCTGGGCCGGATCGAACCAGGTGTCGAACAGGACGAGGAAGATCCACTGCGTCCAGCGGACATACTCCGGGTCGGTCGTCGCCACCACCCGCTTCCAGTCGTAGCTGAAGCCGAGCATCTTGAGCTGGCGGGTGAAGGTGGCGATGTTGCGCTCGGTGCTCTCCCGCGGCGGCGTGCCGGTGCGGATCGCATGCTCCTCGGCGGGAAGGCCGAAGGCATCGAATCCCATCGGGTGCATCACCGTCGTGCCCCGCATCCGCTCGAACCGCGCGACGATGTCGGTCGCGGTGTAGCCCTCCGGGTGGCCGACGTGCAGTCCGTCGCCGCTCGGGTAGGGGAACATGTCGAGCACGTAGGCCTTGCGGGCCGCCGGGAGTCGCGGCGTGGCGAAGGTGTCGTGCGCGTCCCACCAGTCTTGCCACTTCGGTTCGATGCGCGACGGCTGGTAACGGGGCATCGGCGAGGCGGCGCGGCGGCCGGAAAGGTGGCGGAAGGGGGTGAACCGCCGAACTTCTCAGTTCGGCTGCAGATGACTCTAATTGCAGACGCCGATTCTAATGACCGGGCGCAAACGGGCAACGAGCTCGTCGGAACCGGCCACGCCTCGTGTAGCAGGGACTCATCCCATGAAAGCGACCGCCCAGACAGGGGCAGCGACCACCGACACCGGGCTCGTGTTGCAGCGGCGCATGCTTCGCGCCTGCCGCAATGCCGCCCGGCGGCTGAAGGTCGCCGATTCGCTCGGCACCCGGCTCACCGGCCGCGAATTGCTAACCCGCATTCTCGCCGCCCGCAGCGTGCTCGAGCGGGTGCTCGCTCCCGACGAGAAGATGGTGGGCGTGCTCCTGCCGCCGACGGCCGGGGGGGCGGTCGTCAATGCGGCGCTCGCCCTGTCCGGCCGCGTCGCCGTGAACCTCAATTACACGGCGAGCCAGTCGATCCTCGACACCTGCATCGAACGGGCACGGCTGAAGCACGTCATTTCGAGCCCCGCGTTCCTCGCCCGCGTGAAGCTCGAGGTGGGAGATCGCCTGCTCGATGCGGGATCGCTCCGCAATCAGCTCACGGCCTTCGACAAGATCATGGCGTTCGTGCATGCGACCGTGACGCCGTTGCCGATGCTCGAGCGACTCCTCGGGCTCGAGTCGATCCGCCCCGATGACGTGCTCACGGTGATCTTCACGTCGGGATCGACGGGCGATCCGAAAGGCGTCGTGCTCACGCAGGAAAACGTCGGTTCCAACGTCCGCGCGATCGACCACCTGCTGCACCTCTCGCCGGCCGACGTCGCCCTCGGCGTGCTCCCGTTCTTCCACTCCTACGGCTACACGACCACGCTCTGGACGCCCCTCACGCTCGAGCCCGCGGTCATCTACCACACCGACCCGCGCGACGCTCAGGTGGTGGGCAAGCTCGCCCGCGAGCACCACGCCACGATCCTGATGGCCACGCCCACGTTTCTGCGGATCTACACGCGGCGGACGCCGCCCGAGGATTTTTCGACGCTCGAGGCGGTCTTCGGCGCGGCGGAGAAATTGCCGAAGGAGGTCTGCGACGCGTTCGAGAAGAAGTTCGGCGTGCGGCCGAGCGAGGCCTACGGTGCGACGGAGCTTGCCCCGCTCGTGGCGGCCAACGTGCCGCCATCGCGGCACGTGCCTGGCCGGCCACCCGACGCCCGCGAGGGCACCGTGGGGCAGCCGATCCTCGGTTGCCGCGCGAAGATCACCGACCGCGAGGGACAACGCGAGCTGCCTCTCGGCGAGGAAGGGCTGCTCTGGATCGGCGGGCCCAACGTCATGCAGGGCTATCTCGACCGGCCCGACCTCACGGCGAAGGTCATCAAGGACGGCTGGTACTGCACCGGCGACGTCGCCGTGATCGACCGGGAAGGCTTCATCACGATCACCGGGCGCGAGAGCCGGTTTTCGAAGATCGGTGGCGAGATGGTGCCGCACCTCACGATCGAGGAGGCGGTGAACGCCGAACTCGGCGCGGCCGACGGCGAACTGCTCGCGGTGGTGACGGCCGTGCCGGACCGAGCCAAGGGAGAGCGGCTGATCGTCCTCCACTTGCCAACCAGCCACGAGCCCCGTGACATCGTGAAGAGGCTCGGCCAGCGCGGCCTGCCAAACCTCTGGATTCCGTCCGCCGATAGTTTCGGCGAAATCGAGGAAGTGCCCGTTCTCGGGTCGGGCAAACTCGATCTCAAGCGGCTGGGCGACATCGCGAGGCAGCGGTTCGCGGAGGAGCCGCCGACGTGACGGCCGCCCCGCGGATCGAGGCCGTGCTCGGCAGGGCCGACGACATGCGGGCCGAGGTTTATGCGCGGCTCGTCGACGCGGCCGAAGATGGTCGGCCGACGCTTCGTGGCCGGCTGTCGGGGCCCCGCTGCTCGCTGGCAACGACGCTCCCGACGTCGCTGCGGCTCGAAGACCTCGGCGGGACGCCGCCGGTCGCCCGTGGCATCCTCACCGAGCCGTCCTATTGGACGCCCGAGATGCCGAACCTCTACCGGCTCGAGGCCGAGGCCGAGGCCGATGAGTCTGGCGCGATCATCGCCCGCGTCGATCGCCTGATCGGCCTGCGGCGGCTCGGCGTTCGCGGGCGATCGTTCTGGCTCGACGGCAGGCGGTGGGTGCCGCGGGGCCTGACCTTGCCGGAGGCCAGTTTCGACGCGGCGAATTTGCGTGCGGCCGGCATGGCCGCCGTGATCGCCGAGCCCTCCGAGGCCCTCTGCGCGGCCGCCGACTCGGCGGGCGTGGCGGTGGTGGCCGTCGTCGATCCTGCGGCATCGGCCGATCGAATCGCCGCGGCAATCGTCGAATGGGCGCGGCATCCGTCCGTCATGCTCGCTGTGTTCCCGAGCGAGCGCGGTGCACATGCTGCGGCGATCGGGCAACTGAAGGGCACGATGCTCGTCGGCCTCGTCGTCGACGGCACGGCGCCGCCGGAGCCAGTGGCCGCGGGCGTCGATTGCCTCGTCGTGGAATTGCCCGAACGGGCTTTGCCCCACGAGGCATGGCGAGATCGCGCCCCGCCCGTGCCGCTCGTCGCCTGCCGCCCAGGCAGTCGCGTCACGGACGTATCCCGCGCGGGCTGCGACCGGCTGCAGGCGGACCTCGCCGCGTGGGGAATCGCCGGGTCGGGGGCTGCACCGCCCTGGGATTGGGCTGGGTATCTGCATTCGTTGTTGGAACGCGTCTGAACCAGGGGCGCCGGCTCGCGGGCGGCAGAAGTCTCCTCGCGGTGTCCCTCGAAGACTCGGTCCAAATGCTCGTCGAGCTTCCGCCGACCCGCCAGCCTACCTCTCCTGGTTCGCAACGGCGCGTCGTTCGGGAGACGGGAGGCGAAGGGATCGGCTGAAGCTCGACGAGCGTTAGGAACTTTCGACCTTCTGGGGATTGAATCGCCGTAGGTCGTGGAAGGAGAAAGTTTCTCCGCGAGGAGACTTCTGCCGTCCCTGAGCCGGCGAGACACCTTTCGCCGTACTAGCTCGCCGCCCTAGCCGACGTAGCGGGCTACGATCGCGCGGGCGCGCGATTCTTCGCGGGTGCCGGCGACGATCGCGCGGCCGTCAGCGAAGACGGAAAGCTCGATGCCGGGCTCCACCTCGGCACGCACGAGCCACGCGTTGCCGGTGACCGGGGCGAAGGCGCCCAGCCGGCTCGCGAGTGCCGCGAGATCGACGCTGCCGGCGGCAGGCGGCGCCACCTGCACCGCGTCGCGGCCGCAGAGCGCCGCGGCACGGCCAGCCGTCCGGCCTTCGAGCCAGGGGAAATCACCACCGCGGCAGGTCGGGCAGCCTTCCCGCGCGAGCGGCTCGAGATCGACCGTGCGCCAGACGCCGTCCCAGAGGTCGCAGACGAAGAGGCGGTTGCCGGCACGGTCGACGCCCCCCGCGAGCAGCTTGATCGCCTCGGCCGCCTCGACCGCCCCCACGACCAGCGCCGTGGGCCCGAGGATGCCGGCCGTATCGCAGGTGGGCAGCACGCCGGCGGCCGGCGGCTCCGGGATGAGGCAGCGCAGGCAGGCCGTGCGGCCCGGCACGACGGCGAGCACGCGCCCCTCCGCGCCGATCGCGCCGCCGTGAACCCACGGCAGCCCATGCCGGCAGGCGTATTCATTGACGAGAAACCGGGCTTCGAAGTTGTCAGTGCCATCGATGATGAGATCGACGTCGGCGAGCAGCCGATCGCAGTTCGCCGCGGTGAGGTCGGCCACGACCGCGTCGATCGTCGCGGCGGAATTGATCGCCTCGAGATGCCGCTTCGCCGCGATCGTCTTGGGCAGGCCGGCGGCCACGTCGGCTTCGTCGAAGAGCACCTGCCGTGGCAGGTTGCTCGCCTCCGGCAGGTCGCGATCGATGAGCCGCAGAAAGCCCACGCCCGCCCGCACGAGCGCCATCGCCACGACGCTGCCGAGCGCGCCACAGCCGACGACGGCGACGCGGGCTGCCGCGAGCCGCGCCTGGCCCGCAGCCCCCAGCGGCGCATAGCGGACCTGCCGCGAATAACGATCGGGATCGAATGACGTCATGACGCCAGTGTAGTGTCCCAGGTCATCGCCGCCTCCATGATCCGCGCCTCGGTCGCCTCGGCGCGGGTGAATTCGGCGGTGAGCCTGCCCTCGGCGAGCACGACGATCCGATCGGCGAGCGTGAGCAGCTCCGGCAGTTCGCTCGAGGTGAGGATCACGCCGAGACCGGCTCGGCAGAGCCGGTCGATGAGCGCGTAGAGCTCGGCCTTGGCCCCCACGTCGATGCCACGGGTGGGATCGTCGAGCAGCAGAATCTCGGGCTCGGTGAGCAGCCAGCGGCCAATGATGCACTTCTGCTGGTTGCCGCCGGAAAGCCCCATGACCGAGGCATGCGGCCCCGGAGTCTTCACGCCCGTGTCGCGAAGCGGCCCGGCGACAAGGGCTTCCTCCCGTGGCCCGCTGAGCAGGCCGCCGACGAGCGCTCGCTCGAGGCTGCAGAGGCTGACGTTGGCCGCGACGTCTAAATCGGGGAAGAGCCCGAGCCGCTTGCGGTCCTCCGTCACCATGGCGATCCGCGCGGCGCAGGCCTCGCGCGGGTGCGCGAACCGCACCGGTCGGCCGCCGACGCGGATCGTGCCGGTCCAGATCGGCTCCACGGCGCCGAAGATCGTCTCGAGGAGTTCCGTGCGGCCGGCCCCCATGAGCCCGGCCACGCCGAGGATTTCGCCGGCGTGAAGATCGAGCGAGACGTCTTTGAGCCGGTAGCCCCGCGGGTGTTCGGGCCAGGGGAGCGTGAGGTGTCTGATCTCGAGCACGCGGCGGCCGGGAATCCGCGGTTCGTGGAAGGCGTGGCCGGCGATCTCGCGGCCCACCATCCAGCCGGTGATCTCCGTCGGCGACGTGGCGGCGCGGTCCACCGTTTTCACGTGTCGGCCGTCGCGCAGGACCGTGATCCGGTCGGCGAGCCGGAAGACCTCGTCTATCTTGTGCGAAATGTAGAGGATCGTGGTGCCGCGGTCGCGCAGCCGTTGGATGGTCCGCTCGAGCCGGGCCGACTCCGCCTCGGTGAGGGCGCTGGTGGGCTCGTCCATGACGAGGATGCGGGCGTCGAGCGAAAGGGCCTTGGCGATTTCAACGAGCTGCTGGTCGCCGACGCGCAGGCTGCCGGTACGGGCATGCGGGGAGACCTGGCATTCGAGCGACTCAAGCAGGGCGGCGCACTCGACGGCCATCGCACGGTTATCGACGAGGCCGAAGCGGCCGCGCCGCTCGCGGCCGAGAAACACGTTCGCCATCACCGGCAGGTCTTCGACGAGGGCGAGTTCCTGGTGGATGATCGCGATGCCGGCCCGCTCGGCGTCGCGGGTGCCGGAAAAGCGGACGGTCACCCCATCCACCTCGAGCGCACCCTCGTCGGGCAGATACACGCCCGAAAGAATCTTCATGAGAGTGCTCTTGCCGGCGCCGTTCTCGCCGCAGATCGCGTGGAGCTCGCCGCGTCGCACCGCGAGCGTGACCCCGTCGAGCGCCACGACGCCCGGAAACCGCTTCGTGATCGAGCGCATCACGACAGCTTCGGCGGAGACGGCAGCTTTCATCGGCTCACCCCGCGGCGGCCACCCGGCGCGACTCCCACGCGCGGACGACCGAAAGGAGCACGAGCGACAGGATGCCGGCGGCGAGACCGGCATCACGGCCGGCGGTCAGCGCAGCGACGCCCCCGCAGAGGAGCGCGAGCGTGGGGATCACGCAGAGGCCGAGCGCCCCCGGCAGCAGCCGACGGCCGTGACGGCCCATCTGGCCGAGCTGCGAGAACGTCACGGCGATGACGACGACCACGCCCACGATCAGCCCCTCGTAGACGTCGGCGCCGGTCTTGATGATCTTCGAGACGGCGTCGATCACGACCCGGAGGAAGATCGTGCCGAGCACGGTGCCCGGCACGGTGCCCACGCCGCCCGTCAGCGAGCAGCCGCCGACCACCGCGGCCGCGATCGCGTTGAGTTCGTGGCCGCGGCCCTGGTTGACCGGGGCCGCCACCGACTCGTTGGCCACGTAGAAGAGCCCTGCCAGGGCGGCCGTCATGGCGCCATAGCAGTAGGCGAACCACTTCACGTTTTCGGTGCGGATGCCGGCGAGCCTCGCCGCCTGCTCGTTGCCGCCGAGCGCGTGCAGGTGGCGGCCGAGGACGGTCCGCGTGAGGATCAGCCAGGTGACGAGCGCCAGCACGCCGAACACTGCCACGGGGATCCAGACATTGTCGCGGATCGTCTTGAAGACCGGGTCGGCGACGTTGATGAGGGCGCTTTTCGTGGGCGTGAGCGCCGCCGTGCTGCCCTCACAGAGGGCACGGGCCAGACTGCGCAGGCCGACGAGCGTGGCGAGCGTGGCGATGAACGGGGGGAGACGGATCGCGGTGATCAGCCAGGTGTGAAGCGTGCCGACAAGGAAGCCGGCGAGCAGACTGGCCGCCATCGCCGCCGCCACCACGGCCGGCCCCACCGGCTTGAAGGCCATCATCGCCTGCGGCGAAATCGCAAGCATGGTCGTGGCGCAGATCGTGCCGGAGAGCGCGATCATCGAACCGGCGGAGAGGTCGATGCCACCGGCAATGATCACGACGGTGGCCCCGAGGGCGAAGATGCCCAGGAGCGCCGTGTTGCGGGCGATGTCGCGGAGGCTCTCCAGCGGGCGAAAGAAGTAGCTGTGATTGGCATCGACGGCGGCGGTGACCGCGATGGCGACGACGATGGCCAGCACGAGCGTCCATTCGCCCGGCCGCAGCAGCCACGATCCTCGTCGAGACGCATCCGTGGTTGGCATCAGCGCGGCCTTTTATGAGCTCGACAGGCCGTGCTTCGCGAGCCACGCGCGGAAGGTCGAAAGCGTCATCACTTCGACGCCGTTCCCCGCGAACGCGGCCGCCTCGAGCGGCGTGTCGGCGTCAGGCACGATCAGCCGCAGGCCGGTGGTATGCAGATCGCCGTCGGGCGAGCCCGCCTGCGGAAACATCTCCTTCACGGTCGCCCCGTCCCCCTCATGCAGGGCGGTGAGCAGTTTCACCGTCTTGATGCCCATCTCGAACGGGTTTTGCACGACCATCGCGTCGATGCGGCCGCCGGCCATGTGCTCGAGTGCGGCCGCCTGCGCGTCGAAGGTCACGATCGTGAGGCGGTCGCGGACGCCCCGTTCCTCGGTCACTTCCGCGATCGCCGGCGCGTTGTAGGCCCAGATGCCCACCAGGCCGGCGAGATCCGGATGGTTGACCAGCGCGCTGCGGACGTTGTCGCGAGCCTTCGAGAGATCCATCTCGTCGCTCATGCGATCCACTTCACGATAGGCGTCGCCGACGGCCTCCTTGAACCCGTTCATGCGGGCGCGGGCGTTGTCGTTGTCGGTGAAGCCGGCGAACTGGACATAGCCGCCGGAGGATTTGCCGCGGCTGGCGAACAGCTGCTTCGCGGCGGCGCCGAGCAGCCGTCCACCCGCGATGTTGTCGGTGCCGATGTAATACGGGCGGGCATCGCGAAACGTCGACCGGTTCACGTCGCCATCGACAGTGATCACATTCACCCCCTTCGCGGCGAGGTTTTTCATCTCCTCGACGATGGCGGCGTTTTCGGCTTGGATCACGGAGATCGCCACGCCGGCGATGTCGGACTGGCTGGCAAACTGGCGGAGTTTTTCGATCTGCCCCTGGGCCGTGCCATTGTTCTTTTCCAGAACGGCCCGCAGCCCCTTCGCCTCGAGGCCCTGCTGCTTCGCCCCCTCCGCGAGTCCGGCACCGAGGGCGTCCCAGAACGGGTCGTCGCCGTTGGTGAGGAACATGAACCGCTTCACGCCGCTCCCCCCGTTCGCCTGTTCGCCGCCTGGATTCGGCTGCCCGGAGCATCCTGGCATCACGATGCCGAGCAAAGAGACGGCCAGGAGGAGACCACGAAGCATCGGCTGGGGCGTGTTCATCGACGAGCTTTCCCCGGGCAAAAAAGAAGAGATTGTGTGCCGCAAAGCCTAATAACGTAGCCCATTGCGTCGCGTGTGTACCAGAGACGGCTCCCCCGAGCCATTGCCGGCCGCCGTCACCTCGGCGACGACGATCACATGGTCGCCACCGGCGGCCTGGGCGGTGCCACGGCATTCGAGCCAGCCCGCGGCCGTGGCGATCGCCGCCGCGCCGCAGGGGCTCCGAACGATGTCGATGCCCGCGAACGGATCTTCGCCGGGCGCGGCGGGACGACCGAACCGGGCCAGGAGCGGCCGCTGCGACTCGCTGAGAATGTTGACGACAAACGGCGTGCCTCCGGCGATCGCCGCGAGCAGGTCGCGCGACGCGGCCACGGCCACCGTGACCGCCGGCGGCGCGAATCCAGCCTGCATGACCCAACTGGCGAGCATGCTTCGGTCGGCGCCCTCGTGCCGCCACGAGATGACGAAGAGGCCGCTCGGGATGCGGCCCAGCGCCGCCGCGACAACATCGTCACCGCGGGCGACGGTGGCGGCACTATCGGAAGACGGAGAGGTCTGGGGCATGCGGGTGATCGAATGAAAACGGGAAGACTGGCCCGGGCCAAAGATTCACGATCTTACCCTCTTTTCCCGCGTTGTGCCCACTTCGCTCCACGCCGCATGGCAGCCTGTTGCCGCGGCCGTAGGATGCCGATCTCTCTGTGGCCGGTGTGGCGTGCGTCCTAGAGTCACGCATCTCGCCGGCCCCGGCACGGGCCACCGTGTTGCCGGTTCCTGCCGTGTTCGCCGTGCGTATCCACATGCACCATCGACTCCTGATCGGTTTCATCGCCGTCCTGCTCGCGGTCGCCGCGGGCTCGGCTGCCGGTCAGGCTACGGTCGATCCGCCGTCGATGCATGAACTGCCGCCGACGCGGCCGCAGGGGCCCGTGGTGCTCGACGTGCCTTACGAGGCGATGCCCGCCGCCGAGGAAGAACTCTTCTTGCCGAGCGCCGGATTTCCGGAGGACTTCGTCGACCTGTGGGCGCCGAAGCCATGGTTTTGGCAGATGCTGCCCAACAACCTCATCTACACGAGCTACCTGGCGGGGCCGAAGGAGCCACGGATCGGCTCGGTGATGTATTACGACACGAATCCCGGCGTCTTCGAGCCGAACAAGCGCGAGGGAGTGCTCTGGGATACCACGCTCGGCGGCAGGGCTTCGATCCTGCGCTACGGGTCCGACTCGGTGGTTCATCCGCAAGGCTTCGAGGTGCAGATCGAGGGCGCCGCGTTCGTGCGGCTCGATCCCGAAGACGAGCGGGATTTTCGATCCGGCGACTATCGCTTCGGCGTGCCGCTTGTCTACGGCATCGGCCGCTGGCAGACAAAGCTGGCCTATTACCACAACAGCGCCCACCTCGGCGACGAATCGATGCTGCGGTATCCGTGGTTTCCACGGGTGAACTACGTCCGCGACTGCTTCGTCTGGGGCAATTCCTATTACCTCTACGACTGGATGCGGATCTACGGCGAAGTCGGCTGGGCCTTCTACAACGCCGGCGGCTCGGAGCCGTGGGAAGGCCAGTTCGGTGTCGAGCTCATCCAGGCCCGGCCGACCGGGCCCCTCGGCGCTCCCTTCCTCGCCGTGAACGGCATGTCGCGGCAGGAACTCGACTGGGGAGGCAACGTCTGCGTGCAGGCCGGCTGGGCCTGGCGCGGCCGACGCAGCGAAAAACTCTTCCGCCTCGGCTTCGAGTATCTCTACGGCTCCGATCCGCAGTACGAATTCGTGTTCTACAACCAGAACCGCTACGGCTTCGGCGTCTGGTACGACTTTTAGGCAGACCGATCCCCCGCCGGCTCGCGGGCGGCAGAAGTCGCGTCGCGGTGGCCCTCGAAGACTCGGTCCAAATGCTCCGCGAGCTTCCGCCGACCCGCTCGCCTCGCCCCACGGATCGCGCGGATCTCCTATCGGCTCGGATATGATCTTTTGCGATGCTGCTGCTTGCCATTGAAACGACCTGTGACGAGACGGCGGCGGCGGTGATCACCCGCGACCGCGTGGTGCTCTCGAGCGTGGTCGCCAGCCAGGATGAACTCCATGCGCGGTGGCGCGGCGTCGTGCCCGAGGTGGCGTCGCGGGCCCACGTCGAGCGGATCATCCCGGTCATCGACGAAGCGGTCTCGCGGGCCGGGATCAACCGCGGCGACCTTGCGGCCGTGGCCGTGGCTGTCAGGCCAGGGCTCGTGGGCTCGCTCCTGGTGGGGCTCTCCGCTGCCAAGGGGATCGCCGCCTCGCTGGGCATCCCGATCATCGGCTACGACCACATCGCCGCGCATCTCTACGCCTGCCATCTGGCCCATCCGCAGGCGAACGTCTATCCCTGCGTGGGCCTCGTCGCCAGCGGCGGCCACACCTCGCTCTTCCATGCCCGTTCGCCGCTCGAGCTCGAGCGACTCGGCGGCACGATCGACGACGCGGCCGGCGAGGCCTTCGACAAGGCGGCGAGCCTGCTCGGGCTCGGCTATCCCGGAGGCCCCTGGATCGAGAAGGCCGCAGCCGGCGGCAACCCGAAGGCCTACCGCCTGCCGCGGCCGCTCGCCTCCGACCGCGACCGCCTCGATCTGAGCTTCAGCGGCCTGAAGACCGCGCTGCGGTATCTCGTGCGGCCACCCGGGGCGCCGGCTGACACGCCGCCCCCCACGGGGCAGCGGCTCGCGGATCTCGCGGCTTCGTTCCAACAGGCGGCCGTGGATGCGATCCTCGCCAAGGTGGAGCTCGCGATCGACCGCACCGGCTGCAGGTCGCTCGAGATCGGTGGCGGCGTGACGGCCAACACGCTCCTGCGCGAGTCGCTCGAGGCCTTCGGCCGAAGGCGACGAATCGCCGTCTTCATTCCGCCCAGGTCGCTCTGCACCGACAACGCGGCCATGGGCGCGATCGCGTGGGAACGGCTCGAGCGCGGCGAGAACGACGGCCTCGAGCTCGACGTACTCCCCGGCACCGACCGCACCCGCCGCGGCGCCTAGCGAAACCCAGCGAGCGGGTCGGCAGAAGTCTCGTCGCGGTGGCCCTCGAAGACTCGGTCCAAATGCTCCTCGAGCTTCCGCCGACCCGCTCGCCTTGCCTACGGCGTCAGGCCCGGAGGCCTGTCGTACCAAGAGCGCCAGGCCCGGAGGGCCGGGTTAGCACCAGCGAGCGGAGCTCGCCAAGCGAAAATCGGCAGGATGCCGATGTTTCGCGTGAAGCTAGAAACTCGAGAACTGCTCGAATTCGTCGTAGGGGCGGTGCTCGAGATTCACGAACCGCGTGAAGTCGTGCTGCCAGAGGAGCTTCACGTCGCCGATCGGGCCGTTTCGCTGCTTGGCGATGATGATTTCCGCCTGCCCCTTCACCCGCTCGCGATCCTCGTCGGTCGTCTGGTAATACTCCTCGCGGTGCACGAACATCACCACGTCGGCGTCCTGCTCGATGGCGCCCGACTCGCGGAGATGGTTGAGCCGGGGACGGTTGTCGCGCGAGGCCTCCGCCTGCCGGTTGAGCTGCGCGAGGCAAAGCACCGGGATGTCGAGCTCGCGTGACATCATCTTCAGCCGCCGGGCGATCCGTGCCACCTGCTCCTGCCGCGGGTCGCGCGGATTGTCAGGCTCGATGAGCTGGAGATAGTCGATGACGATGAGGGAAAGCCCCTGGCGGCGCTTGAGCCTGCGGGCGACGGCGGCGATCTCGGTGAGCGTGCGGCCCGGCGTGTCGTCGATGTAGAGCGGCGAACTGCTGATCTCGGCCGATTTCTGCACGAGCCGTCGCCGGTCTTCCTGGGAGATGGTGCCGTTGCGGAGCCGATGGCCATTGACCTGCGCGGCCGAGCAGAGCAAGCGATCGGCAAGCTCGAGGCAGGCCATTTCCAGGCTCACGAAGAGCACCGGCTGCTTGACGGCGATCGCCACATGTTCGGCGATGTTCATCGCAAACGCCGTCTTTCCCATGCTGGGCCGGGCCGCCAGGATGATCAGTTCCGAGTTGTGGAGGCCGCCGCAGAGCGTGTCGAGGTCGGTGAAGCCCGTCTCCACGCCGCCCAGGGCGTGCTCGTGCTTCATCCGGGCGTCCATCCGCACCATCACGTCCTCGAGCACCTCGTTGATCGGCTTCGCTTCGGCCGAGCTGCGATGCTCGAGGATCTCGAAGATCTTCGATTCGGCGCGGGCGAGCAGTTCTCGCGGCTCGTCCACCGAGTCGTAGGCGTCGCGGAGGATGTCGGTGCTCGCGTCGATGAGCGACCGCAGCATCGCCTTGTCGCGAACGATCTGCGCGTAGTGCGTGGCGTGGGCGGCATGAGGCACCGCCTGCAGGATTTCCGCGAGCGCGGCCGCGCCCCCGATCCGTTCGAGATCCCCCTTCGATCGCAGCCGCTCGAGGACGATCGTGGCGTCGATCCGCTTGCCGCCGTCGTGCAGGTCGAGCAGGTGCCGGAAGAGCACCTGATGCGCCTCGTCGTGGAAGTCTTCGGGCCGAAGCACGAGGGCCACGTCGTCGCAGACGTCTGGCTTCAAGAGCACGCTGCCGAGAACCGCCCGCTCGGCATCGACGTTGGCCGGCCGTTCGACCGGCAGAAGCCCGAGCCCGGCGTCGCTGGGCCCCGCCTCGCGGCGGCGCTGGGGCCGGCGGCCGCTCTCCGCGCCGGGGCCGGTCCGCGGCCCGGCAGCCTCTCTCGATGACGCCATCGACCAGCCTCCCTGCGTGACGATTCCTCGGCGAAGCGACCCTCGCGACGCGAATGACCCCCAGCCCGCTCGGGCCAGGGCTCAAGACTACGGAATGGACCTACTTGGAGGCGGCGTCACCGCTGGACGGGACCACCCAGACCTTGAGGTCGCCCTCGACTTCCGAGGCGAGACGGATCCGGACGGTGTAGAGGCCCACCTCACGGAGCGGACCCTGCAGAATGATCTGGTCGGGGGAGACCATGAGATCCTGCTGCTTGAGCGACCGCGAAATCTCGGGAGCGCCCACGGAGCCGTAGAGGTGCCCCTCGTCGTTGGCGTTGGCCTCGATCGTGACGCTCGTCCGGGCCAGTTCCTCGAGCAGGCTCCGCAGTCCGGCCATTCGCTCGCGGGCGATCTCCTCGAGCTTGGCGCGATGCTTCTCCACCATCCGCTTATGATGCTCGGTGGCAACGGTGGCCAGCCCCTGGGGCAGGAGATAATTGTAGGCGTAGCCACGCTTCACCTCGACGACATCGCCCTGCTTACCGAGGTGCTCGACGTTGTGGACGAGCAACAACTCGATGCCGCCCCGCTTGCCCTTGGGCATCTGGGAACGGCTTCCTTGCAGCTGGGCAGCGGAGATCTTGGGCATTTCCTTGGTGGGCATGATGTGGCTCCTATTTTCAAATGGCTGAGGCTAGTGGGCTGGGATGGATGAGTGGGGGATCAGAACGGGATGTCGTCATCGGAGCCCACCGGGCCCGAGCTTTCGATGCCGCCCGAAACAGCGGCATCATACCCTCCGGACTGATCGTATTCGTCGACCTGCGGTGCCGGGCGACCGCCGGCAGCTCGGGCCTTGGGGCGTGAGCCATCGCCTCGCGGGCCGTCGCCCCGCGAGCCGAGGAGCTGCATGCGTTCGCCAACGACGCGGAGCTTCGAGTTTTTCTTGCCGTCCTTCTCCCAGGTGTCGAGCTTGAGGCGGCCCTCGATCAACAGCGGCGAACCCTTGGTGACATATTCGCCGGCAACCTCGGCGGTGCGGCCCCAGAGCGTCACGTCGACGAACGTCGTCTCTTCGACCCATTCCCCCGTCGCTGTCTTGCGGCGATCGTTGACGGCCAGGCCGATGTCGGTGACCGCCGTTCCGTTGGCGATGTAACGAAGCTCAGGATCGCGAGTCACGTTTCCCAGCAGGATCACCTTGTTGAAACTCGCCATGGCTCTGCCTCCTTCAGAATACTGATGCCGTTGCTGAACTACTGTACAACTGTCAAGCAGTCTAGCCCTTCCGGCCGGGGGGTGCAAGCGCCGGCCGGCGACGGCTTTTCGGTGAAGGGGTTTTTACTCCGTGGCGGCTGCGTGGGACGCCGCGGGGGCCGTCGAGGTCCGCCGCTGGCCGGCGTCTCCAGCCAGCGCGTGCTGAACAAGGGCGTCGGCGATCCGCGGTTCGACCTTCAGCACGAGCTTGCGGAGGATGTCGTCGGTGATTTCGCACTGGCGCTCGAGCGCCACCAGATTGCCGCTCGGCATCCGGAAATAGGTGAGCCAGTAGACGCCCTTCTTGTGGCCCTTGATCGGGTAGGCGAGCTTCCGCTCGTCCCACAGCCGGGAAGCCAGCACGGTGCCGCCGTGCTGCTGGATCAGGTCGACCACCTGCTGCGACATCCCCGCCGGATCGCGGGAATACTTCGAGGCGTCGAGAATGAACATCCCTTCATACACCACCATGATTGCCTTGCTCCTCGTTATTGGTTCCGTTGGCTTCGTCTGACCGTTGATTCCGTGATCGTGATTCAGTTGTAGCGGTTCATTGCGGCTTCGATCCCGACCGCGACCCATTCTTCGGCTGCGTCGGCCGCTCGCTCGACCGAGACGTCCACCGAAGCTCGTTCCGATTTGGAGAACCGGCCGAGCACGAAATCGGCCGTTTTCCAGCCGGCCGCCACCGGGCCGATGCCGACCCGCAAACGCGGGACGCCGTTTGTGCCCAGCCGCGCGAGCACGTCGGCGAGGCCGTTTTGGCCGCCCGCCGAACCGCTTGCCCGCAGCCGGATGGTGTCGGTTGGAAGCTGAAAATCATCGCATATCACCAGGATGTCGGCATCGTCGATCTTGTAGAAGTCTCGGGCAGCCAGCACGCTGGCCCCGCTCAGGTTCATCCACGTGAGCGGCCACAGGAGCAGGGCCTGGCAGCCCCGAATCGTGACCTGCGCCGTCTCGCCCTGAAACCGGGCCCGACGTGCTGGAGAACCGGAGCGGTGGGCGAGGATCTCCAAGACGTCGAAGCCGACGTTGTGGCGAGTGCCCTCGTAATTGCGCCCCGGATTTCCCAGGCCTGCCAGCAGTTTCACGTGTCTGCGCCGGATAAGGCTCGCGGGGCACGGAGGCCCGCGAGGACTTGCGGTCAGCCCTCGGCCGCTTCTCCCTCTCCTTCCTCGGCCGCCTTGCGGCCGATCAATTCGGGTTCGGCGGCACCAGTCGCCGCGGCCGCTTCCTCGCCCTTCTGGGTCGGGACCGTGCAGCTGACGACCGTCTCATCATGGCCACCCACGACGCGGGCGCCCTTGGGCAGCTCCAGATCGTGTGCCTTGATCGTGCCACCCAGTTCCAGTTTGCCGATCTGGGCGTGAATCTTCTCGGGGATCGCGTCGGGGGTGCACTCGATCTCGATCTCGTGGAGCAGGAGCGTCACGACGCCGCCAGCGCGGTGGCCGGGCGCCTCCCCCTTCATGTCGATCGGCACCTTCACCTTGACGCGGTCCGACTTGCTGACCCGCAGAAGATCGACGTGGATCGGCTCGATGCCAAAGGTATCCCACTGGAGTTCGCGGATCAGGGCGTTTTCCTTCACGGCGCCCTTAAGTTCGACGACGCGGCTGCCATGCCGCACGACCGCCTCGAGGGCCTCCCGCTTCGCGGCCAGATCAACGCACTTCTCGCCGTGGCCATACAGCACGGCCGGGACCAGCCCCTGGCGCCGCAGACGACGGCTTTCGCGGGAGCCGGTCGCCTTCCGGGACACGACTTCGAGGGATTCGCTCATGAAAAAAACTCCTTGATTTGAGCCCGGTATTCTGCCATCCCGTCGTGATTTCGCAAGCCGAACCCCGGAATCCCCGCGGTTTTTCGCCCGCAAGGCCGGGCCCGGCTCGCGGGCGGCGGAAGTCGCGTCGCGGTGTCCCTCGAGGACTCGGTCCAAATGCTCCGCGCGCTTCCGCCGACCCGCTCGCCTCACTGTTCGTAGACGGCTTGCTCCGCAAGCGGTCTACGGTGCAGAGCCTTACTGAAACATCATCGAGACCGATTCGTTGCGGTGAATCCGCTTGATCGCCTGGCCGAGGAGGCTGGCCACGGAGAGGACCGTGATCTGCGGCAGGGCCTTTTCCGCGGGCAGTGGAATCGAATCGGTGACGATGATGCCGGCGAACGGGGCCGCCTTCAGCCGCTCGATCGCCGGCCCGACGAGCAGGCCGTGGGTGGCGGCGGCATAGATCGCCTTCGCACCGTGGTCGTGGACGACTTTGGCCGCCGAGCAGATCGAGCCGGCCGTGCTGATCATGTCGTCGAACATCAGGGCGATCTTCCCCTCGACGCTCGCCCCGATGATGTTCGCGCTCTTGGTCGTCTCCGCCGAGATTCGCCGCTTGTCGACGATCGCCAGCGGCACGCCGAAGCGGTTGGCATGGCCGACCGCCCGCTTGATGCCTCCCGCATCGGCGCTCACCACGACGATGTCGTCGTGGGGCAGGTCCATCGACTGGAAGTGGTTGTTGAGCACGGGAGCGGCGTAGAGATGATCCACCGGGACGTCGAAGAAGCCCTGGATCTGGGCGGCGTGGAGATCCATCGCGAGCACGCGATCGGCGCCGGCGCGGGTGATCAGGTTGGCCACGAGCTTGGCCGTGATCGGCACGCGGCCTGCGTCCTTACGATCCTGTCGGGCGTAGCCGAAGTAGGGGATGACGGCGGTGAGCCGGTAGGAGCTGGCCCGCTTGAAGCTGTCGATCATCACGAGCAGCTCCATGAGGTGCTCGTTTACCGGCGGGCAGGTGGGCTGCAGGATGAAGACGTCGCGGCCGCGGACGTCCTCGTCGATTTTGCAGGAGATCTCGCCGTCGGGAAACCGCCCGAGCGTGATCTTCCCCATCGGCAGGTTGAGGTAGCGGCAGATGTCCTGCGCGAGCGGCTCGTTGGCGGGGCCGGCGAAGATCTTGAGGTCGTTCATGCCCCCACTTTGCCTTTCTGGTCGCGGTTCTTCAAGGCCGCAGCGACGGCCGCGAGCTGGTCCGGCGTGTTTACGGAGAGGGTTTCGCTGGCATCGAGGCACGGGATGGCATTGACGACCTTGCCGGCGGCGAGCAGCATGCCGGGGCAGTCGGTGATGTAGTACTCGCCGGCTGCGTTGTCGGGCCGGAGGGCGGCGAGCGCATGGAGCAGGTCGCGGGCCTCGAAGACATAGGTGCTCATGTTGACCTCGCGGATGCCTCGCTCTTCGGGCGTCGCATCTTTCTGTTCCACGATCCGCGTGAACCGTCCCCGCGCATCCCGCACGATGCGGCCGAGGCCGGAGGGGTCGTCGGTCACAGCCGTGCCGAGCAGGCACGAGCCGCCGCGGGCGGAAAATTCCCCGAGCAGGCCGGTCACGCTCTCCGGCCGAAGCATCGGCGAATCGCCACAGACGATCACGACGGGCCGGCGGCTGTCGGGCGGTTCGTCTGCGAGACGCGCGCGGATCGCATCCGCCGCCGCCGCCACCGCGTCGCCCGTGCCGCGCTGCTCGCGTTGAAGGGCGAACGACACGCCCGGCGTGCCGGCCAGCGCCTGCTCCACCATCTCGGCCCGGTAGCCGACGACCACGATCCGGTCCTGAATGCCCGCCGCTGCCAGGGCGTCGAGAACCCAGCGGACGAGCGGCTTGCCCGCGGCCTCGAAGAGCACCTTGGGAAGATCGCCTCCCATGCGTGTGCCTTTGCCGGCGGCGAGAACGATGGCGATCGGTGCAGCTTGCGACATGGAATACTCTGGCTCCGTGGGGGCTGTAATGTAGTCTTCCCGGGATCGCGGCTCCAAATTCCAGAGGGTGTTTTCGATGGCGAAGAAGTGCATCACGATCGACGATGAAATCTCCGAATCGCTGGGGGGCCTGCGCGTGACGGCGCGGCGGCTACGGGGCGGGCCAAGCGAGGGCGTCCTGCAGGTGGAACTCATCGCGGGAAGCACGCGGGCGATCGTGCTGCCCGACCGCGGACTCGGGATCTGGAGGGTGGTCGCCGGCGACGTCGAACTCGGCTGGCAATCGCCGGTGACAGGCCCTGTGCATCCGCGGCACGTGCCGCTCGGCGAGCCCTCAGGGTTGGGCTGGCTCGACGGCTTCGACGAACTCGTGGCCCGCTGCGGTCTCGTGAGCAACGGCGCCCCCGACTTCGCGGCCAACGGCCGGCTGCTGCACGGCTTGCACGGTCGCATCGCGAACCTGCCGGCCCACGATGTGCAGGTGACGCTCGACGATTCGAACGGCACGGTCACGCTCACAGGCGCGGTCGATGAGACGCGGTTTCTGGTCCATGCCCTCCGCATGCACACCGAGATCGTGCTCCATGCCAACCAGCCGCGGGTGGCCTGGACCGACCGGGTGGAAAACCTCTCCGACCGCCCGGCCACGATGCAGATGCTCTATCACGTGAACTTCGGGCCGCCGCTGCTCGGCGCGGGGGCGTCGCTGGTGGCCGACGCCGAGGAGGTGGCCCCGCGCGATGCCGCCGCCGTGGGCGACGTACCGTCGTGGAATCGCTACGCCGGCCCGGAAGCCGGCCGCGGCGAACAGGTGCACTTCATGCGGCTGCGGCCCGACGCGGCGGGGCGGGCCGCGGCGACGCTCGTCGCGCCGGATGGCGCGAGGGCCGCGCGGCTTTCGTGGCGGGCCGCCGAACTGCCGTGCCTCACGCTCTGGAAAAACCAGGGCGGCCTCGCCGACGGCTACGTGACCGGGATCGAACCGGGCACGAATTATCCGAACCCGCGATCGTTCGAGGAGCAGCAGGGCCGTGTCGTGCCGCTCGCCCCGCACGCAAGCATCTCGTTCGACCTCGCCCTCGAAGTGCTCTCAGGCGACCAGGTCCGCACCGCTCGCGAGTGCATCAAGACGCAGCCTCAGGTGCACTCCAAGCCCAAGCCAGGCTGGAGTTGAGAGAATGCGGGTCACCCGATGCCGGCTTGCGCCCGCCGGGGCCATGGATGGCCCGGCGGGCGTGAAGTAAGTGGAGGCGAGGGGAGTCGAACCCCTGTCCCGTGATGTTTCAGCACAGACGTCTACGTGTGTATCCGGTCAATTTAAATCTCGCCCACGTGTCCCCGGCCGACAGGGTGCATCGCGGGCCAGCCCGGAACATTTTTAACCCCGTCCGTACCAGGCGGTGAAACGGGGCGAGTCGGATTTGGCGACCGATTGGGAGGCCCTTCCGACTGGGGCCATCGCTCGGGGTTGCTTAGTTAAGCAGCCAGAGAGAAACGAGCTTCGGCAATTGAAGCTTGGTCGACTTTTAACGTGGCCAGCCGACCAACCACGACACGCAATCTGAACCTCTTGCCATCCGGTCGAAACCGGTACGCCCCCGTTGGGTTTTAAGGATCGTCGACCGCCGACGACCTTTCCATTGTAGGAAACTTCACGGGCTGTATCGGTCATGCCTCGCCAAGACCTGAATTTTCAGCAAAAAAACGGCCTGGAGGCCGCCGCGACACTTGCCGGTGGGGGATACTTGCCCGGAGGCGGACCGTATTCCCGCCAGCCATTCAGTCACCGCCCATTTGACGACGCTTTCATGGCATCCTTACTCTTTTCCATGCTACTGCCACGGCCCAGCCCGAGCGATTCTCCCGTCTTCACGACTTCCTTCAGGGCTTTCTCCATGTTCGCCGCCCCGTCGGTGACGTTTCGTCTGCCTCGCATCGCCGCCCTCGCGGTTTTGTTTGCCGTGACTGCCGACGCGGCCGGCGCGCAGGAATGGGCTACCAAGATGTTCTCGGCGACGAGCCATAACTTCGGCACCGTCGCCCGCGGCTCCAAGACAGAGTTTCGTTTCTCGTTTCGCAATCTCTACAAGGAAGACGTTCACGTCGTCGGCGTGCGGACGAGCTGCGGCTGCACGTCGCCCGAGGTGACGAAGCGCGATCTCAAGACGCACGAGATCGGCGAGGTGGTCGCGAAGTTCAATACGCGGACGTTTCTCGGGCAGCACGGCGCCACGCTCACGGTCACGTTCGACAAGCCGTTCTATGCCGAAGTGCAACTCCGCGTCGCCGGCAACATCCGCGGCGATGTCACGTTCGATCCGCCGTTCGTGGATCTCGGCAACGTCGACCTGGGGAAGGGCGCGGAACGCAGTGTTCGGATCACGCACGTCGGCAGCACGCCTTGGGAGATCAAGGATGTCCGCAGCGCGAATCCGAATTTCGAGGTGCAGCTCTCGAAGCCCACGCACACGCCATCGCAGTCGATCTACGACCTGATGCTGCGGCTCAAATCGGAGACGCCTGCCGGCTACGTGAAGGGGCAGCTCATCCTCGTCACGAACGATCCGCGGGCCGCACAGATCCCGATGGACGTCGAAGGTCGCGTCGTGGCCGAGGTGACCGTCAGCCCGCAACTGTTGGCGCTGGGCACGGTGCAGCCAGGCGGCTCGGCCACGAAGAACGTGGTCGTGCGGGCCAACCGGCCCTTCTGCGTGACGGGCGTGTCGTGCTCCGATGGCTGTCTCACCTGCCCAACGAAGGAGAAGCCGGCGACGGTGCACATCCTGCCGGTGACCTTCCAGGCCGGCGCACTCGCCGGACGGATCGAGCGGCAGCTCAAGATCTCGACCGACCTCGGCGAGGGGGCCGTGCCGACCGTCACCGTCCAGGCGACCGTCGAGCCCGCCGCCGCGGAGCCGCAGGTGAGCGGCCAGGCCGGGCTCGTCCGCCCAGCCGCCGTCGGCCAGACGGCAACGCTGCCGTAGGCGTAAACTGATGGGCCGCCGGCTCGCGGGCGGCAAAAGTCGCCTCGCGGTGTCCCTCGAAGACTCGGGCCAAATGCTCGTCGAGCTTTCGCCGACCCGCTCGACTGCTCCCGTAGACAGTTTCCTCCACCAGCGTCACCGCATCGACACGGGCACGTAGTCGCGAGGCGGCTCGCCGCAGTAGAGCGAGAGTGGCCTGATGAGCCGGTTGTCGCCGACCTGCTCGATCACGTGGGCCGTCCAGCCGCTCATCCGCGCAACGACGAAGATCGGCGTGAATACGCTCACCGGCAGGCCGAGCGCGTGGTAGACGCGGGCGGCAGGCCAGTCGAGGTTTGGCCGCAGCGCCTTGCGGTCGAGCATGATCCGCTCGACGCGATCGGCGAGATCCTCGAGGGCCTCGGCGGGTGTCCCCGTGGCGAGCGCCCGGCACATTCCGCCGAGGAGCTTTGCCCGCACGTCGCCATCTTTGTAGACGCGGTGACCAAACCCCATGACGACCCGCTTCGCCGCGAACTGTTCGGCGACCCATGAATCGGCACGGTCGATCGAGCCGATGGCCGAGAGCGTCTCGAGCACCTGCTCGTTGGCGCCGCCGTGGAGAGGACCCTTGAGCGCGCCGATTGCCCCGGTGATTGCCGAGTGCATGTCGGAGCCTGTCGAGACGATCGTGCGGGCGGTGAACGTCGAGGCGTTGAACTCATGCTCGGCGTAGAGCACGAGCGTCGTGCCGAAGATCGCCGCTTGCTCCCGCGACGGGGGGCGGCCGTTGAGCCGCTCGAGCAGGGCTTTGGCGAGCGGGCCCTCGGGCCAGGCGGCGACGGGCCGCCCTGCCGCGAGATCCATCCAGGCCGCGAGCATCGCGGGCACCTGGCCGAGGAGACGCTCGGCCTGCGACAGGAGCGCATCGCGCGAGCCCGGGGCCTGATCCCGTTCGATCTGGCCCAGCAGGCTCACGCCGGTGCGGAGCACGTCCATCGGCGACGCGTTGGGAGTCTTCGCCGCGAGCCGCGCAAGGCAGTCGATCACGACCGGGTCGAGCGATCGGGCCGCTTCGTGGACGCGCTTGGAAAAGGCCGCGTGCTCGGCGGGCGAAGGAAGCTCTCCGTGCAGGAGCAGGAATGCCACCTCCTCGAAGTCGCCCGCCTCGGCCAGCGGGCCGATCGCATAGCCGCGGTAACGGAGATCGCCGTCGAGCGAGCAGATCGCCGTGCGTCCGGCGACAATGCCGGCGAGGCCCCGGGCGACATCGGACGCTTCTGGTTTGGTGGGGGAGGCATGCATGCGGCACCTTAGTGAAGGGAAAAATGGCGGCGATCCAGATCGCATTGCGGCGTGTTGGTATAGCACCGGCTCGCGGGCGGCAGAAGGTTCCTCGCGTTGTCCCTCGCGGACTCGGTCCAAAAGCTCGTCACGCTTCCGCCGACCCGCTCGCCTCCCGCTACGACGTTCTTGAAATTCCGTTAGTTCGTGGCGGGGAGGTGCTTTTCCGGCTGCTTTGGGTCGTAGCCGAGCAGGTCGTAGAGCTCCTCGCGCGACTGCATCAGGTCGAGCAGGCCTTCCTGCGAACCCTCGTCGGCGATCAGGCCGAGTCCCGCCTCGATCGCCTTCATCGCCAGCCGCAGCAGCGTGACGGGATAGAGCACGGCCGTGAACCCGTAGCCGGAGAGTTCGTCCAGCGTGAGCAGCGGGCTGACGCCGAATTCCGTCATGTTGGCCACGAGCGGTGTGCCGGCGAGTTCCTGGCCCACGGTCTTAAACTCGGTCCGCGAGGCGAGGGCCTCGGGGAAGAGCCAGTCGGCGCCGGCCTCGCGGTAGATCCGCAGCCGCCGCAGGCAGTCGTCGAGATCGGTCACGCCGCGGGCATCGCTGCGGCCGATGATCACGGTGGCAGGATCGCGCCGGGCGGCGCAGGCGGCCGCAATCTTTTCGGCCATCTCCTCGGGCTCGACGATCTCCTTGCCGGGCAAGTGGCCGCACCGCTTCGGCCGCCGCTGGTCCTCGAGCTGGATCGCCGCGGCTCCGGCCGCCTCGAGCTTCTGCACGCATTCGGCGACGCTCTCGGGGCCGCCGAATCCGGTGTCGGCATCGACCACCAGCGGGATTTCCACGGCCGAGGCGAGCAGCTTCGTTTGCGCGACGAGCTGCTCGAGCGTGAGGATGCCGATGTCTGGCACGCCGAGGACCCCGGCGGAGAAGGCAGCCCCGGAAAGGTAGATCGCCTCGAAGCCCTCTCGCTCGATGATCTTGGCGGCCAGCGCGATCGGAGCGCCGGGGATCGCGAACGTGCCCTCCGCGGCGAGCCGGCGAAGCGCCGCCCCGCGGGATGTCGGGAGCGACTGGTCGGAGGAGGACGGCATTGGTGGTATCCTTCGGGCGTTCAAGACAAGGCGCGACAAGAGGTGTCGCGAACTGGCGTACCGAGATTTTATAGATGCGTCAGATGCACAGCGGAAGCAAGGCAGCGGGCGTGGCCGAGATCATGATCATGGCGGCGATCTTCGCAGCCGCCGGCGCCTGGCCCGCGCCAGACATCAACGAGGCGGTCTACCTGACGAAGGCCCGCCACTACGCCGATCCCTCCTGGGGAGCCGGTGACTTCTTTCTGGAAACGCCCGATGCGCACGGTGTGTTTTACGTGCTCTTCGGCCCATTGGCGGCGGGCATGCCGCTGGAGCAGGCCGCCTGGATCGGCCGCGTGCTCGGCTGGATCGCCCTCGCGATCGGCTTTCGGCACGGAGTCGCACCACTCCTGCAATCAACGTGGGGTCGAGTTGTCGCCGCCGCAGTGTTTTCCGCGGCGCTTCGCCACACGACGATGGCGGGCGAATGGGTGATCGGCGGCTGCGAGGCGAAGGTCTTTGCCTGGGCGCTCGTGCTGGCGGCCATGGGCGAGGCCGCGGCAGGACGGTTTGCGATCGGTTGGCTTGTTGCCGGCGCTGCCACGGCCGTGCATCCGATCGTCGGCGGCTGGGCCATGGTGGCGATCGCGGCCGCATGGATCGCGTCGGGCGGAGCGGCCGCGTGGCCGCGTGATGCCGTCTCGATTGCCGCCATGATTGGCGGCATCGCGCTGGCGGCCTGCGGCGTGGTGCCGGCGCTCGGGCTTTCGGCCGGCGCCACTGCCGCCGAGCGAGCCGCTGCAAATCAAATCTACGTGGTCGATCGTCTGCCCCATCATCTCCTGCCGGGATCGTTCGCGGAGCCGCTCGTGGCTCGGCATCTTCTTGCCATCCTGGGCTGGTGGCTTTTGAGCAGACTGGCCGGCCCAGCGCGGTCTGCCGCATGGTCTCGCGCCGAGTCGTTCACGCTCGCGGCGATCGCGATCTCGCTGGCGGGCGCGGCGATCGCATGCTGCGAAAGCCTGGCCCCTGGCGCCGCGATCGGCCTGCTGCGTTTCTATTGGTTTCGACTAGCCGACGTGATGGTGCCATTTTCGCTGGCCGTGTCGGCCGCAGCTGTCTTGGAGGACGAAGCGGCGTGCCGCCGGCTCGGTCTCCTGCCGCCTTTTGTCTGGCGTGTCGTCATCACGATCCTGCTCTGCGCGGAGGTGGCAGGGCAATCGCGGCATTGGCCATGGCCGGATGCCGGTCGCGTGGTGCCGCGGGCCGACGCCAAGGTGGAGGCGGCGGCCTGGGCCGACATCTGCGACTGGGTGAAGCACAACACGCCCGTCGACGCCTGCTTTCTCACGCCACGCGGCGCCGCGAGCTTCACCTGGCGCACCGGCCGTCGTGAGGTGGTTTCGTGGAAGAACAGCCCGCAGGACGCGAGATCGCTGGTCGAATGGCGCCGCCGCATCGCCGACTGTTTCTCCGCCGACGGCGCGATCGCCAACATGGAGACCTCGACCGTGGCGCTCGGCGCGGAGCGGCTCCGAGAAGTGGCCGATCGGTATGAAGCGGATTTCGTAATCGTGCCGCTCAAGACGCTGGCAGCCTGTCGCCCCGGCTGCGTTCCGGTGGCAGACGATCTGCCGGCGGAGCGGGTGCACGCCAATGATGGCTACGCGGTGCTGCGGCTGGGAAAAAATCCCGAGGAGACATCGCGATGAGCCGCGGAATGAACGCTGCCGCAGAGCGAACGCCGGTCCGCGGCGTCGCCTTCGATCTCGACGGACTCCTCGTCAATACGGAGGAGCTCTACCAGCATGTCGGCGGCGAGCTGCTCGCCCGCCGCGGCCGCACGTTCGAGGCCGACCTGCTCGACCGGATGATGGGCCGCCCGCAGCCGGTGTCGCTCCAGATCATGATCGACTGGCACGGGCTCGACGACACGATCGAGACGCTCGCCGCGGAGACCCACGAGATCTTCGCCGGCCTGCTCGACACGAGGCTCGAGCCGATGCCGGGAGCCTTGCCGCTGGTCGACGCGCTCGAGCGCCGCGGGATTCCACGCGGCGTGGCCACGAGCAGCGGCCCCGACTTCGCCCACGACGTCCTTGGCCGCGTGGGGCTGCTCCACCGCCTCGGCTTCGTGCTCACCGCGGCCGACGTCACCCACGGCAAACCGCACCCCGAGATTTACCAGTCGGCGGCACGGCGGCTGGGAGTCGACGTGTCGGAAATGCTCGTGCTGGAAGATTCCGAAAATGGCTGCAAGGCCGCCGTCGCGGCGGGCGCGATCGTCGTGGCCGTTCCGGGCGGCCACAGCCGGCGGCACGATTTCACGGGGGCACGATTCATCGCCGAGTCGCTCGCCGACCCGCGCATCTACGACCTGCTGCAGTAGACCGCTTTGCCCGCCTTCAACGCGCCCAATCCGATTTCGGGTGACCCGTACCCCGTCGCCGGACGTTCGCTACGGGCATCCTGCCCTTCGCTCACTCGGATGCTGACTTCGCTTCGCCATCCTGGCTGCGCTTGTCAGCATACGCCGGCTCCCGGGGCACGGGTCACCCGAAACCTCCCGTATTAGTAGGACAGGCTTTAGCCTGTCTTGATTAATGACAGGCTGAAGCCCGTCCTACAGGTCGATGCCGAGGCGGTCGGCCTGGATTCGCAGCGCCCGTTCGAAGAGCGGGTAGGGATATTTCTGCTGCCGCTCGACCGCCCAGAGATAGGTCGAGTCGACGAGTTTTCCCGGCAGGTTTCCCTTGCGCACGAGTTGCACGACGCGCTCGATGAATCGCTTTTCCTCCGGTCGCCGCGCCCTCAGGCCGGTCTTCAGCCGGTCTTCGAGGCCCGCAACCTTGCCGACGGCCGGGGGCTCGTCGCCGTGAAGCATGGCGGGCCGGCAGGCGATGAGGACGCCCGCGAGCAGGATGGCTTTGGCGAGGCGCATGGCAACCGTGAGAGGGCAGAGGGCGGAGTTACAGAAAGCGGGCGAGCGCGTAGCTCTTCTTGCCGGAACGCAGCACGAGCGTCGAGGTGCCGGAGAGGTCGTCACGCTTGAGGCGGTGCGCCACGTCGGCGATCCGGCGGTTGTTGACGTAGGCCCCACCCTGCTCGATCGTGCGCCGGGCGGCCGATTTCGTGGCGGCGAGGCCCGTCGCCTCGAGAGCCTCGACCAGCGCGAGGCCTTCGCCTTCGAGCGCGGTCCGCGGAAACTCGCGGCTCGGCACGTCGGCAAAAATTTCGGCGAGTGCGGTGTCGTCGAGGCCGCCGATCTCGGCGCCGAAGAAGATGGCCGTTGCCTGCTTGGCGGCTGCCAGCCCCGCCTCGCCGTGGACGAGCCGCGTGAGTTCCTCGGCGAGCCGCTTCTGCGTGTCGCGAGCGGCGGGGTTCGTGGCCCGCAGGCCGGCGAGCGACTCGATCTCGTCGCGCGGCAGTTCCGTGAGCCTGTCGACGCAGCGGCCCGCGTCGTCGTCGTCGAGGTTGATCCAGTATTGGTAGAAGCGGTAAGGGCTCGTGCGGCGCGGGTCGAGCCAGATCGCGCCCGACGCGGTCTTGCCCATCTTCGTGCCGTCGGCCTTCGTGAGCAGCGGGCAGGTGATGCCGTGAAGGTCGCGGGATCGGAGCCGGCGGCCGAGTTCGATGCCGGCGGTGATGTTGCCCCACTGGTCGCTGCCGCCGATCTGCACGCGGCAGTCGAGGGCGTCGGAGAGATGGACGAAGTCCCAGGCCTGGAGCAGCATGTAGCTGAATTCGGTGTAGGAGAGGCCGCCATCCCGCTCGAGCCGGCTCTTCACCGAATCCTTGGCGAGCATCTGCGAGAGCGGCACGTGTTTGCCGACGTCGCGCAGAAATTCGAGGTAGCCGACGCCCCGCATCCAGTCGGCATTGTTGACCACGTGCACCGGGCGGCCCGTGGTTTCGAGGATCGCCCGGATCTGCCGCTCGACGCCGGCCACATTGGCGGCGAGTTCGTCGGGCGAGAGGAGGTTTCGCTCCTCGCTGCGGCCGCTCGGGTCGCCGATCATGCCGGTCGCGCCCCCCACGAGCGCCACCGGTTCATGCCCCGCGCTAGCGACGCGGCGCAGGAGCATGAGGGCGACAAGGTGGCCCACATGCAGGCTGTCGGCCGTGGGGTCGAAGCCCGCATAGACGCGCCGGCTGCCGCCGGCGAGCCACTCGCGCAGCGACTGCTGATCGGTCGACTGGTGAACGAGGCCGCGGGCCTGGAAGTCGGCGAGGAGGTCTGTTGCCATGGTTACCTCCAAACGTCGTCGTTGGCGAAAGGATGAGCAGGGCCGGAGAGCTTCGGCTTGGGGAGCGCCTTGAGCGCCTGCTCGGCCAGCCGCAGGTCTTCACGCGACGTGATCTTGAGGTTGATGGGCGAGCCGGGGACGATGGTCACCCGCTGACCGAGCCCCTCGACCAACTGCGCCTCGTCGGTGGGCTGACCGTCCTGTCGCACCGCGAATGCCCGCACGAGCAGGTCGCGGGAAAACACCTGCGGCGTCTGTGCCTCCCAGAGGCCGGTGCGATCGACCGTCTCGGTGATCGTGTTGTCGGGGCCCACCCGCTTGAGCGTGCCGACGACGGGTGTCGCGAGAATGGCGGCGCCGGTGCGGGCTCCTGCTTCGAACACGCGGTCGATCCAGGGGGTGGCGATGCAGGGGCGGGCCGCGTCGTGGATCGCCACGAAGTCGATTTCGGGAGCGAGCTTTTCCAGGCCGCGCCGGACGGAGTCGGCGCGGTGGGCGCCCCCTTCGGCGAGCGTCACTCCCATGAAGGCGAGATTGGCGCCGAACTTCTCGACGAACGCCTCGCGGTCTTCCGGTGCGACGACGATCACCACCTGCTTCACGTCGGAACGCTCGAGAAACTTCTCGGCGGAGTGCAGCCAGACCGCGCGGCCGGCGAGCGGCGCGAACGGCTTCTTGTAGTTGGCGTCCTGAAAGCGGCTGCTCTGGCCGGCCGCGGCGAGGATGACTCCAAACGTCGGCATGATTACGGCGCCCGTGCTGCGATCGCGCAATCCATCAGCAACCGCAGCACGGCTTTGACAATCGGCTTGTCGTGGATCCAGGCGGCAAAATCCTCGCCGTGGGTCGCGTAGAGATCGACGAGCCAGGTTGGCGCTTCAGAAAGGAGCCAGCCGCGGAAGATCAGCCAGCGCGGGTTCGCCGGGCCGTAGACCTCGCGGGCGACCCAGCACATGCCCATGCCCATGCCGCCGCCGCCCATACCCATGCCGCCACCACCCATGCCGCCACCACCCATGCCGCCACCACCCATGCCGCCACCACCCATGCCGCCACCACCCATGCCGCCACCACCCATGCCACCGCCGCCCATGCCACCGCCGCCCATGCCACCGCCGCCCATGCCACCGCCACCCATGCCGCCGCCGCCACCTGCGCCGCCAGCTTGGCCGGTGCCCTGGGCTCCACCGCCGGAGAAGTTGAATTGCGTGACCTGGCCGACGCCCGAGAAGAGCGGCGTGACGGTCACGCGGACGTAGCGACGATCAGCGGAAACAACGGCGGTCGCGAACATGTTGGTGCCTTCTGGCAGCGTCGTGATGACGGGCTGGTAGCCCACGGCGCCGCTGCGAAAGAACGGCATTCCCGGGATGGGCTGCCCCCCGGTGGCGCGCCGGCTCTGCGAGAGCGATGCGGCGGCGGCCGGATCGGCGAGGCCGCCAAGCTGCTGGGCCAGGATGGCACGGCCGAGGTCCTGCTGGACGGCGACGTCGTGGGCGACTTGGGCATCCAGGAGCGGCTCGCGGCGGCGGCCCTCGGGAAGATCGATGTTGAAGACGACCTCGTCGGCTCCCACCGGAATCTGCCGACGAAGCTTCTGCTCGCGGTCCGTGCCGCGATTGAGCGTCAGGTCTGCCGTGACCGTGTCGGCGGCGATCTTGCCGGTGGCGCGGCGCACCAGAATCCAGTAAGTGCCGGGAAAAGCCTTGGCGGCGACGTAGCGTTCCCGCTGCGTCGCGCTCTTGGGGTCGACGGCTGCGGCCGTATCGCCGAGCAGCGTGCCGCCGGACGTGGAGCGTGGCGACGCGAGCGAGCAGACCGTGCCGGTGGGCTCTTCGACGACCAGGTCGACGTCGGCATCGCCGTTCCAGGAAAGTTCCATTTCGATGTCGCGCACGAGGGCATCGTCGACGGCAGCCTCGAAAGCATCGGCCTCCGGCGTTTTTCCTTCCTGACGGAGTCGGTCGATCGTGGCTCTGGCAAGCCGGCCGGCCCGCGTGGCAATCTCCTGTTGATCGGCCGGCCATTCGTGGGCCAAGACACCAGCGCATGACCAGCGGAGCGCCGCCGCATCGTCGCTCCGGGCAGCCAGCGACATGGCGAGGGCATAGGCCTCTCGGTTGGCGGGATCGAGCGTCGTCACCTGCCGGCAGATACGGATCGCCTGGCGCTCGGAGCCGAACCGGGCGAGGTAGTTTGCCAAGGCGAGCAGATCCGCGGGGGTTGTCGCAAAGTCGGCGGCCGACAGGAGCGCCCGCTCGACCTCGCGCTTCGGGCGGCCGGCCGCATCGAGCGCTACGGCGAGGGCCTCATACATCCACGGTTCCGGGTGGCCGGCGGCGATCGCCGCCGAGATGAGATCGGCAGCCCGCTCGAATTCTCCCCGCTTGCCGAGGTCCGCGGCCGTGACCCGCAGCCGCGCCAGGCGGGCCGCGAGTTCGCGGTCGTCGGTGGCCGTCGCGGCGGAGCCCGAAGGTGCGGGCTCACTGGTTGATGGAGCGTCGGCCCCGCGTTGGCGCGGGGCGAGGTATGCCCGCACCGCCGCGCGGATGTCAACCGCTTCGGTGATCGAGGACGGGAGGGCGATGTCGTCCTCCCCGCCCGTCTCCGACAGCTTGTCCGAGGAGACGGGGGAGGTCTTTGCCGCCGTGGGGAGGGATGTCTTCTCGTTGCGGCCGATCCGGGCGCGGGCGTCCGAGATCTGGAACATGCCGCCCCCCATGCCACCGCCCATCCCACCGCCCATGCCGCCACCACCCATGCCGCCCATGCCGCTGTTGATGCCACCGGCGCCGCCCATGCCGCCGCCCGTCTGGAACGGGTTCAGGCCACTACTCGGGTTCACCGGCATCACGAGGTCGGCCACGGGATAGACCTTCACCACGAGATTTTCGGCCGCCTTGTCCTTGGTCGTGATCAGGAGGACCTCGTCCTTGATGAGATACGTGAGGTCCAGATCGCCGAGCAGCAGCCGCAGGGCCGACCGCAGCGAGATGCCCGACACATTGCGTGTCACGGGCGCCTCGAGATCGAGCCCCGCATCCTCGAGCGCCTTGGCATCGATCTGGACCGGGATGCCCTGCGAGTCTTGAATCTGGGCGATCACATCGCGGAGCGGCGTCTCCGAGAAATCGAAGTTTTCCACCGGCTTGTCGAGCGAGTCGTAGATCTTCTTCTCGTTGCTCCCCGGATTCGCGAGATCGACCGACTTGTATTTTTCCCGCTTCCTGGTGAGCTCGGCCCAGCGGCTGGCGCTCGGATAGAGGATCGGTGGCTCGTCGGGCATTGGAATGGCGGCCACGTCGACGAGGTGCAGGCTGTCCATGAACCCCCGCTCTTGATCGCGGCGCGTCCGCCAGTTTTCGGCGACGTAGTCGTGGATTCGCGCCTCGATCGGCGCCATGCGGCCGATCACGCGGGCCGGCATCGGCACCGGGTGATTGGCGTAGAGATCCGGGGCCTCTTGGGCGAGTTGTTCGGCGGGGAATCGCTCGGCTTCGGTGAAGACGGTCGTGGGCGGATCGGTGCGTGCGATCACCTTCGATTCCAGACGGGTGTTGTCGCCGAGCACGGCCGGATACCGCTCCGCCTGGGCGTAGCCAACGCGAATTCCCTCTTCGACGAGCGCGTTGTAGCGTTCGGTGAGCTGCTTGATCCGATCTTCGCGGCGGCGGAGTTCGTCGTCGAGCCGCATCCGCTCGCGGCCGATCGCGCGGCTGCGTTCGGCAGCAAGTTCGCACTCCGCCTTCTCGCGGGAGCGTACGATCGACTCACGCACGCTGATCTCGATTTGCCGCGCCAGCCGATCGCGCATCACGGGATCGAGGTCGTCGGAGGCGAGCACGGCGCGCTGCAGATCCTTGAGGTCGGACCGTGACTTGTCAGGATCGACCGCCATCAGCTGCCGAGCATTCCGCAGCCGAACGGCAGTTTCCTGTTCGAGCTGCTGGCCCCGAACGCGGCGCATCGCGTTGAAATCGGCGAGCTCGCGCGGGTCGGCCACCGGTTCTCGCGCGGCCCGCGCGGGTGCGGCCTGACCGGTCGCCCCGGCCGAGGCCTTTGGCGCGGGAAGCGACTCGAGCTGATCGGCGGGCTGCTCCACGGTTTCCTCGGCGGCATCGTCTTCCGGTGCCTGGTCGTCGGCAGACTCTTCATCGCCCTGAAGCCTCTTGAGAGCGACCGTTCGCACGAGTGAAGCGTCCACGTTGTCGGGGTCGCGCCGCAGCGATGCCACCGCCAGCCGCAGGGCGGGCCAGTGGGCACCGGCGGCCTCGGCCTGGCGGGAAAGGGCGGCGAGCGTGGCGGCCTCGCCGCGGATGGCGGTGCGGGCAAGATCGAGTCCCTCGCGGCCGAGCAGCGGCAGAAAGGCGCCGTCACTATCGCGGGCGTTTCTCGCCAGTTCGACGAGGAAGGCATTTTCCTGGCGGGGCAGCGCCGACGGAATATCGACCGCCGCCGGATGGCTGCCCGCACCGGTCGAGTCTTCGAGCGACATCTCCAGGCGGCCGCGATCGAGCGGGCCTTCCACCAGGATGATCGAATCCCGATCGCGACGGAGCGGGGGGAGATGGCCGGGGAGCATCCGCACGCGGGCATCGGGCAGGTTGCTGGAGAGAATCGCATCCTCCGGCCACCAAACGGGCTCCACGGCCAGGGCGCCGAGGCGGCTGCCGGCATCGCGAGGAGAGACGGAGTCGTCTGGCACGACCAGCATGCCGCCGGTGGCGTGCGCCACGGCCGCCAGGCAGGGCCAATTCACTTGGGGGCCGACGCCGATGCTCGAGAAGGAAATGCGTTTCGCTCGCAGCGTCGTGAGCAGATCCTGGAATTCGGCCTGATCGACACCGCCGAGGCTCGGGCCATCCCCCACGTAGACGATCGATCGCGGAGCCGGCGTGGCCTCGAAGAGCTCGGCCGCCTCGCGGATGACGTTCGTGAAATCGGTCGATCCAAGAGGTGCCCGGGCGTCAAGCGACTCGATCGCCGCGGTCGTCTTCGTTCCGTTCGCGGCGGCAAAGCCATCGCCGAGCTGTTCGCAGGCGATGTCGACGGCGGCGACGCGGAAACGGTCGTTCGGCCTGGCCTTTTCGAGCAAGCCCGCGACGGCTGCGCGGGCCCGTTGCCGAAAGTCGCCGACTTGGCTCGCCGACGTGTCGATCAGCACCACGATGTCTGTCGGCTGCGAACCATTTGCGGTCGCTCCGGCCGGTCGTCGCAAGGCGATCGCCGTCACTGGCGGCATGGAGTCGTCGCCCGGTGCGGATTCCACGAAGGAGACCGCCGCGGCTTCGGGCGCGGCTTGCACCGCCGCGCAAGGCATCGCCGTCAGGGCAAACGCGAGCAGGAACGGCAAACGGGGCGACATGATCCCTCCTGGCAGTTTTCTGGCACCAGCATCCATGCTTCAAAATCCATCTGTCAAAATGAGCTCCAGCCAAAGCATATTTGCTACCGCTTTCCCAGCCAACGTCGTTCTTGCCGGTTTTAAGGAGCTTCGCGGCCATTGTTTTCGCCGCAACCTCGCCTTGGACCGTCGCGGCGAACCGGCGATACTTCCTTTTCCGGCCCTTTTGGCCCGGCAAACCATCGGATGCTCGCCATGCGACTGAGCCTGCTTTTCACGGTTTTTTTCATGCATTTTCAGGCCGCCGCCGACGAGCCTGGCCGCGCCTTTACGCCGGAGGAGCGGACCAATATCGCCGTCTATGAGGCGGTGAACCGCGGCGTCGTCAACATCAACACGAAGGCCACGGTCGCTTCGGGCCTTTTTCTGCTCGAGGTGCCATCCGAGGGGGCGGGGTCGGGCATCGTGCTCGACAAGCAGGGGCACGTGCTTACCAATTTCCACGTGGTCGAGGGGGCAAAAGAGATCCAGGTGCTGCTCTTCGACGGGTCGTCGCATCAGGCCACGCTCGTGGGGTTCGACCCCGCGACCGACGTCGCCGTCATCAAGGTCGATGCGCCACAGGGTCTGCTCGTACCGGTGACTTTCGGCAGCTCGGGCGACCTCCGCGTCGGCCAGCGGGTCTTCGCCATCGGCAATCCATTTGGTCTCGAGCGCACGCTCACCACTGGCATCATCTCGAGCCTCAATCGTTCGTTGCCCACCCGGAGCGGCCGCACGATCAAGTCGATCATCCAGACCGACGCAGCGATCAACCCCGGCAATTCCGGCGGCCCGCTGCTCGATAGCTCGAGCCGGTTGATCGGCATGAACACGGCGATCGCCAGCCGGACCGGGCAGAGTTCCGGCGTGGGGTTTGCGATCCCGGTGGGCACGCTCGCTCGAATCGTCCCCCAGCTCATTCAGCGCGGCAGGGTGGTGCGGCCAGATGCCGGAATTTCCAGGGTCTATCAGACCGATCGCGGCCTGCTCGTGGCGGCGCTCGCTCCCGAAGGGCCTGCCGAAAGGGCGGGGTTGCGCGGCTTTCGTGTGATTCGGGAGCGTCGGCGGCAGGGACCATTTGTCGCGGATTTTGAGCGTGTCGACCGAGCGGGAGCCGACTTGATCGTCGCGGTGGCCGGTCAGGCGGTGAAAACGGCGGACGATTTCCTGTCGGCCATCGAGTCGAAAAACCCTGGCGAGCAGGTGCTCATCACCGTCGAACGCGAAGGGCACGCCCTCGATGTGCCCGTCATGCTGGATGCCGAAAAATAGGATTGCGCCGGGCAGGGAAATCGTCGGGGCAAAAGTGTCTGCTGCTTACGTTCTGCCCGCGAACTGCCGATTTTCAACAGTCCGCGGCAGGGGGTGTTGACCTCCCGCCCGTCCCTGGTAGATTTTGTTTCTCTGGCCAATACGATCCATGAAAGTGGAACGGTTGGCCGGTGCGTTCTTTGACAATTCGGCAGTTGATCTCTTTCGGTTTCGGCCGGCACGCGATCGTGACCGGCACCGACAGGGCTATCTGTAATTCCGTTCATTCGGCATCGCAGAATGGCCCGCGTCGGGAACCAAGATGAGTAACACAGACAGATCGAATAACTTCGATTGCGTCGCATCGCACAATCCTCGGCGGCAACGCCGGGGAAATGACGATTCAACAAATTGAAGGGTTTGATTCTGGCTCAGAGTGAACGTTGGCGGCGTGGATTAGGCATGCAAGTCGAGCGAGAACCGTAGCAATACGGGGACAGCGGCGAACGGGACAGTAATGTGTAGGTACCTACCCCTGGGTCCGGGATAGCTGCGGGAAACTGCAGGTAATACCGGATAACGTCTCAGGACCAAAGGTGTGATTCCACCTGGGGAGGGGCCTGCATCCTATTAGCTAGTTGGTGGGGTAACGGCTCACCAAGGCAACGATGGGTAGCGGGTGTGAGAGCACGACCCGCGTCATTGGGACTGAGATACTGCCCAGACACCTACGGGTGGCTGCAGTCGAGGATCTTCGGCAATGGGGGAAACCCTGACCGAGCGACGCCGCGTGTGGGATGAAGGCCCTCGGGTTGTAAACCACTGTCAACGGGGAGGAAATGCAGGTGGGTTCTCCCATCTGTTTGACCTATCTGTGGAGGAAGTACGGGCTAAGTTCGTGCCAGCAGCCGCGGTAAGACGAACCGTACAAACGTTACTCGGAATTACTGGGCTTAAAGGGTGCGTAGGCTGCGCGGAAAGTTGGGTGTGAAAGCCCTCAGCTCAACTGAGGAATTGCATTCAAAACTACCGTGCTCGAGGGAGACAGAGGTAAGCGGAACTCAAGGTGGAGCGGTGAAATGCGTTGATATCTTGAGGAACACCGGTGGCGAAGGCGGCTTACTGGGTCTCTTCTGACGCTGAGGCACGAAAGCTAAGGTAGCAAACGGGATTAGATACCCCGGTAGTCTTAGCTGTAAACGATGAGCACTTGTTTGAAGGGTCCTCCATAGCCTTTCAGACGTAGCGAAAGTGTTAAGTGCTCCGCCTGGGGAGTATGGTCGCAAGGCTGAAACTCAAAGAAATTGACGGGGGCTCACACAAGCGGTGGAGGATGTGGCTTAATTCGAGGCTACGCGAAGAACCTTATCCTAGTCTTGACATGCTTGGATTAACCCTGTGAAAGCAGGGCCACGCCTTCGGGTGGAACAAGCACAGGTGCTGCATGGCTGTCGTCAGCTCGTGTCGTGAGATGTCGCGTTAAGTCGCTTAACGAGCGAAACCCTTGTCTCTAGTTGCCAGCGAGTAAAGTCGGGGACTCTAGTGAGACCGCCGGTGTTAAACCGGAGGAAGGTGGGGATGACGTCAAGTCCTCATGGCCCTTATGACTAGGGCTGCACACGTCCTACAATGGAGCGCACAAAGGGATGCAAAACCGCGAGGTCGAGCAAATCCCAAAAAACGCTCCCTAGTTCGGATTGTAGGCTGCAACTCGCCTGCATGAAGCTGGAATCGCTAGTAATCGCGGGTCAGCATACCGCGGTGAATGTGTTCCTGAGCCTTGTACACACCGCCCGTCAAGCCACGAAAGTGGGGGGCATCCGAAGTCGCTGAGGTAACCGCAAGGAGCCAGGCGCCTAAGATGAACTCTGCAATTGGGACTAAGTCGTAACAAGGTAGCCGTAGGGGAACCTGCGGCTGGATCACCTCCTTTCTAAAGGAAACCGCCGACGCTTCTCTTCGGAGATGCCGAGGCAGCCGGCAGATGGAACGGTTGAGCCCGGTGCTTGCACCGGCGATTCAGCCTGGAAGTCTGTCGGTCCAAAAGTCAAAAGGCCGCAAGGCCTTGGAGACGCATGTGGAGACATGATCGTGCCGGATCCGCCGACAGGCGGTTCTGGTGTGCCGCCGAAAGAGATCTGCCTGCCAGCGGGAAACCGCCAGCGGGCAAACTGCCAAACGATCAAAGAATTGTGACCCGCCTGGGCTCAGCCGAGCCCAGGCGGGTTTTTTTATTCATATCGCCGGTTACCATATCGCCCATGAACAAGCAGATGATTTCAGGCGTGGCCCCTCCGGGTGTTTCCGAGGCGACGGTGATGACCGTCTGGCCCTCCGTCGGTTCGACGGGACTCGGCCAGGCGCTAGGCCGCCTCTATCGGATCAAAAGCGGCCTCGGTCCTTTTTCATTTGGGCGGCTCGCGCTGCTGGCGACGATCCCCGTCGGCATGATGCTCTATCTCTCGCTCAGGCTGCCGTGGGGGCTGAAGCGGTATCGACTCACGAATCGCCGCATCTGCATCGAGCGCGGCATCACGCCGCGGGTCGAGCAGTATGTCGATCTCGACCGGTTCGATGCGATCGATCTGGTCGTGCAGCCCGGGCAGGAGTGGTATGACTGCGGTGATCTCGTCTTCCGCCGCGGGCCGATCGAGACGTTGCGGTTGCCGGGCGTCAGCCGTCCGGAGCCCTTCCGCCAGACCTGCCTGAAGGTTCGTCAGTCATACGTCGGCGTGGCGGCTGCCCAGCCGGAAACCGTCGGCGCCGCCTGAGTAGGACAGGCTTCAGCCTGTCGCCTACACGACGCGGCGGTTGGCGACCGGGCCGCGGGCTTCGATCGCGGCCTTGATGGCCGTGCGGGCCGCGTCATCGAGGCTGCACGCAAGCGCTCCGGCGTTGATCGCCACTTGCTCGGGCGAAGTGGCTCCAAAGAGCACACTCGTGACGCCGGGCTGCTCGGCCGTCCAGGCGAGCACGAGATCCGGCAGGCTGTAGCCGAGCCGGGCGGCGATCGGCCGCAGGGAGTCGACGAAATCGATGTTCCGCTGGAATTCGTCGCCGTTGAACATCGGATATTTGTGCCGGCTGTCAGTCGAGGGAAACACCGTGTCGCGACGCATCCCGCCGGCCAAGAGCCCCTTCATCAGCGGCCAGTAGACCACCATCGCGACGCCGTGGCTCCGGCACCAGGGAAGGATCTCCCGTTCGATCTCACGCTGCAGCATGTTGAAGTGCATCTGGCAGGCGGCAAGCGGGCATGCGGCCGCAAAGGCCGCGAGCTGCGCGGGCGAGACATTCGAAACGCCGATCGCACGGGCCTTGCCGGCTGCAAGGAGCCGGGCGAGTTCGCCCGCCGAATCCTCGATCGGGATCGTTGGATCGGGGGCATGCAGGTAGAGCAGGTCGAGCGTGTCGGTGCCCAGTCGCTCGAGGCTCTCCTCCACTTCCGCGCGGATGCGGTCGGGGCGGCCATCGACGCACTGCCGCCGCGGGGGGCTTTTCGTGTTGTCGGGCTCCCAGTGGATCCCGCATTTACCAGCCAGGAAGACGTCGTCGCGACGGCCGCGGATCGCCTCGGCGATCGCCCGCTCGCTTTCCCCGTGTTCCCCGTAGCAGTACGCCGTGTCGAGGTGGCGGATGCCGGCGTCGATCGCGGCGCGGACCGTAGCCACGGCCGCCTCCCGTGTGATTCCCTCGCGGGTCATGCCAGACAATGGCCAGCAGCCGAGGCCCAGCGGGCCCGCCGGCACGGAGCCAGCGCCGATCGATCGCGACGCGGGGTTCATGCAGCACCTGCGGGAAACTCGCCGCGCTCCAGGAACGAGGCCACCAGGTCGGCGGCGTCGCGGCGAAACAAAAGCCCCGAATGAAACGTTGGAATCGTGGCGTAGGCGTGGGGCGCGTCGGGGTGCGTGCTCTCGTCGGAGACGAGCGCATCCCACTTCGCCGCGATCACCCCCAGATCGACACCGTCCGGCATGGGGAGCGAGTTGACGAGGCTATCGTGGGCGGTGGAGAGTTCCGCCACCGGCTTGAACACCCGCCCGATCGTGCCGGCGATCTTCGTGGCCACGAAGGAGCCCTTGTTCGGCGGCGCGAGCATCACGAAGCGGCCGAGCTTCCGTGGCCGGAATCGGTCGAGGGCGGCCCTGGCGATGATGCCTCCCATGCTGTGCGTCACGAGGTGCAGGGTGTCGATGGCCGGGTTGGCGTCGAGCGATTCGAGCTCCCCGGCGAACCGTGCCGCATGCACGAGCAGCGAGCAGCGCATGTTCCAGTAACCCCAGGCCGTCGTGTCGTAGCCTTGGCGGCCGAGCCGCCAGCCGAGCGGGGCGAGCATGAACTTGTTGGCGAGGTATCCGTGCACCAGCGCCACATGCTCGCGGCCGCCGAGGGGCCTCATGGCCTGCGCATCGCCGGGGCGGGGCAGCAATCGAGCGGGCAAACGTCGTGATTGGCGGGCAGCGCGCCGATCGCGACGCGTTCCGCCTGGCTGAAGTGCCGCTCGGCGATCAGGTCGCGGACCATCCCCACGAAGGCCGGATCGGTGCCGACCGTCGCCGCACGGACCATGTCGATGCCGAGCTCCCGGCAGAGATCGGCCGCTTCGGTGTCGAGATCGTAAAGCACTTCCATGTGGTCGGAGATGAAGCCGATCGGCGCGATCACCAGGTGCCTGATGCCCCGGGCATGAAGCTCACGGATCGCGTCGCAGATGTCGGGCTCGAGCCATGGCTGCGTCGGCGGGCCGCTGCGACTCTGGTAGACGAGGCGGGCGTCGGCCGCTCCGGCCTGCTCGGCCACCAGCCGCGTCGCCTCGGTGAGCTGCGTGACGTAGCGGCAGCCGTCGGCCATCGATGAAGGGATGCTGTGGGCGGTAAAGAGCACCGGCACGCTCCGCCGCGCGTCCGCCGGGAAATGCTCGAGCGCCTGCCGCACGTTGGCGGCCATCGGACCGACGAACCCGGGGTGATTGAAGAACACGCGAATCTTGTCGACCTGCGGCGCGCGGTCGCCGAGCGAAGCACAGGCGGCGGCGATGTTTTCCCGATATTGGCGGCAGCCGGAATAGCTGCTGTAGGCGCTCGTTACGAAGGCGATCGCACGCTTCACGCCGGCGTCGGCCATCTCGCGGAGCGTGTCGGTGAGGAGCGGGTGCCAGTTGCGGTTGCCCCAGTAGACCGGCAGATGCGGGCCACGCCGTTCAAGCTCCGCCTTCAGGGCGGCGATGAGCGCCCGATTTTGCTCGTTGATCGGGCTCTGGCCGCCGAAGTGGTAGTAGTGCTCCGCGACTTCGAGCATCCGCTCGCGGGGCACGTTTCGTCCGCGGAGAACGTTTTCCAGGAAGGGGATGACGTCGTCCGGCCCGTCCGGCCCGCCAAACGACACGATCAGAATCGCGTCGTAGATGCCATCAGCCATGAAGAGCCTCGAAGGCGCTATCGGAAACCATTCAAATGACCCCACGGGGAATCGAACCCCGGTTACAGCCTTGAAAGGGCCGTGTCCTAACCGCTAGACGATGGGGCCAGTGTGGCGTGCCAGGTTCTCGCGAAACCAACGACACAGTTGTACCGCAGCAAGCAGCCTCAGGGAATGGCGTCGTTCGCCGGCGGGCGGGATTCTTCCGGCCCAGGCGAGCGCCCGGCCGAGATTTCGTCGGTGCTGGCCTCTGGAGCAGCGGGCGCGACTTGTGTGGGGGAGCCCAGCTGAATTTCCAGCGGTTCGCCCCGGGCGATGGCCTCGTACACCTCGCGGCGATGCACCGGCACCTCCTTCGGCGCCTCGACACCGAGCCGGACCTTGTCGCCACGGATTTCAACGACGACGATCGTGATGTCGTTGTTGATGACGATGCTCTCGTCTTTCTTGCGCGACAGTACCAGCATGAACCCTTCCTTAGGCGTGCTGCATCGACGCCGGATCGGGTGCCGGCATCGGCACCCAGCTCGACTCAAACCTCTTAAACTGTAAAGGTTTCCGATTCATCGTCAAGCAAGACCCCGCCGGCCGAACCGGAGAAATCCCGGGAAAAACGATGGTCCCAGGAAGCAGAACCTGCTTTCTCAACGGAATTTTTGCGTTCTCATCCCCACAGCCGGGGTAGGTGCGTCGCTCCGCCCTGACCGGGAGTCTGCCGGTCCTGCCATCCACCGGACATTTTGGACCGCCGCTTGTTGGCCGGGAGCGGCTCCCTATACTCTCGCCGGAGAGCACTCATGAGAGACTGGTTTCGCAACTTGTTTTCGGCCGTCGGCACCGTCCTCGAGGGCATGCTCGTCACGCTGCGTGTTTTCAGCAGCACCTACGATCAGAAACGCCGCACGTTTACCGAGCACTTCGAGTATCCCGAACTGCCGGCCCCCGTCGCGGCCCGCTACCGCGGCTTCCATCGTTACGACCTCACCACCTGCATCGCCTGCGACCAGTGCGCGAAGGCCTGCCCGGTCGATTGCATCTACATCGGCAAGGAGCGGGTGACCGACGGCAAGGGCTTCCGCGTGAGCGGGTTCACGATCGACTATTCGAAGTGCATGTTCTGTGCGCTGTGCGTCGAGCCCTGCCCTGTGGACTGCATCTTCATGGGTTCGACGCTCGACCTGAGCTGCTACAGCCGCGATGGAACGATCGTCGATTTCGCCCGCCTCCCCGTCGATGTCGCCTGGGGCCGATCCACGATCAACCCGACGGCCGTTGCGGCCTCGAAGGTGATCGTCGAGCCCGTCCACGGCGGCCCCAACCAGTAGCGCTCGCAGCCGGTCCGGTTTCAGAGAGTCTCCATGCATCCCACGCTGATTGCCGGTTATGTCGCCCTCTTCGTGGCCCTCGGCGCCGCATTCCTCTGTGTAAACCTGCTCGTGGGCTGGCTGGTGCGGCCGCGCGAGCCCAACCGCGAGAAACTCGAGGTCTACGAGTGCGGTGAGCCGGCGATCGGTTCGAGCTTCGTCCAGTTCGACCTTCGCTTTTATGTGGTGGCCCTCCTCTTCATCATCTTCGACGTCGAAGTGGCCCTCTTTTTTCCCTGGGCCACGGTCTTCGGGAAGGCGGTGGAACTGACCGATCCCTCGTTCGTCGCCGTGCAGGCCGATGGTGCGACGCTCACGCCCGCGGCGGCAGGCGTCATGCGGGAGCTCGGCGTTCGTGAGCCGGCCGTGCCCGCGATCAAGCCGGATGCATCAGTTGTTGCAAGGCTCGAGGCGACCCGCGGGGATCGCTCTCTCGCCCAGGCCGAGGGGCAGTGGTCCGTCGCGCGGGCCGGCAGCCTCCTGGCTCGAACGGCCGTCGTCGACATGGCGGCATTTTTCGCCGTCTTGCTCGTGGGGTTCGCCTACGTGTGGAGTCGCGGCGACCTCGACTGGGTGCGGGCAGTGTCGGCAGAACGGGCCGCGGCGAAGTAGACCAATCACTCAGACGGATCATCAGAGGGCATTAGGCATGGCGACGCGTGGTCCGGGATTCCTCGACAAGCTCGAGTCGGCCCTTCCGGGGGCCGTAATCGGCCGCAACCTCGAGGCGCTCGATCCCTGGATCGAGGTCGCAGCAGACCGGCTGGTGGACGTCTGCCGCTGGCTGAAGTCGTCGTCGGAGCCGCGGTTTGACGCGCTCGAGTGTGTGACCGCGGTCGACTGGTGTGAGCCCGACCCGAAGAAGGCGGCGAAGGTATCGTGGCAGCCGCACACCGAGATGGTCTACCACCTCTGGAGCACCGCGGCACGGGTGAGCCTCGTGCTCAAGGTGAAGTTGCCCCGCTGGAAGGGCGACACCCCGGGCCAGCTACCTGAAGTGCCGAGCGTCACCGGTGTCTGGCGGACGGCTGATTGGCACGAACGCGAAGTCTTCGATCTCTCCGGCGTCTCATTCACCGGCCATCCCGACCAGCGGCGGATCCTCTGCCCGGAGGACTGGGAGGGATATCCGCTCCGGAAAGACTACGAGATGCCGCTCGACTATCACGGGATCAGGGGGCGCTAGCCATGTCGCAGTTGAACGAGTCCACCAGTCAGCAGCTGCTCGACGACGATCCGCGGATCATCGAGTTCGACGTCCGCACCGACGAGATGCTCGTCAACATGGGCCCGCAGCATCCGAGCACCCACGGCGTGCTGCGGCTCGTGCTGCGCACCGACGGTGAAATCGTCTCGGAGGTGGAGCCGCACATCGGCTACCTCCATCGCTGCGCCGAGAAGATCGGCGAGAACCTCTCCGCCCGGCAGTGGATTCCCTACACCGACCGGATGGACTACCTGGCCGCGATGAACATGAACCTCGGCTGGGCTCTGGCCGTCGAGAAGCTCATGAAATACGAGGTGAGCGAGAAGGCCCGCCACCTGCGGGTGCTGATCGCCGAGCTGGGCCGGATCTCGAGCCACTTGGTCGGCATGGGCGCCTACGGCCTCGACCTCGGCACGTTCAGCCCCTTCCTCTACGCCTTCCGCGAGCGGGAAAAGATCCTCGATCTCTTCGAAGAGGCCTGCGGCGCCCGGCTCACCTACAGCTACATCACCGTCGGCGGCCTGACGGCCGACCTGCCCCCCGGCTGGATCGAGAAGTGCGAGGCCTTCCTCGACCAGTTCGAGCCGGTGATCCAGGAATACCACGCGCTGCTCACGACCAACGCGATCTTCGTCAAGCGAACGGCGGGCATCGGCGTGCTGTCTCGCGAGATGGCGATCGACTACGGCTGCTCGGGCCCCGTGCTCCGCGGCAGCGGCGTCGATCAAGACATGCGGCGCGACGGCGAGAGCATCTACACGGCGATGTATGACGGCTACGCCTTCGAGGTGGCCGTGCAGAAGGACGGCCGTTACCCGCGCGACCATACCTATCCCGCCGTGCCCGCCGACGCCGTCCTCGGCGATTGCTGGCACCGATTCTTCGTCCGCATGCTCGAGGTGGTGCAGTCGATGGATCTCGTGCGGCAGTCCATCGACCGCTATTCCGCCTGCAAGGGTCCGCTCGGAGAGCCGCTCAAGCTCGCGGAGAAGATCCCCGCCGGCGACGCCTACCTCGAAACCGAGTGCCCCAAGGGCCAAATGGGCTTCTACCTCGTGGGCGACGGCTCGCCGATTCCGTGGCGTGTGCGGGCCCGATCGAGTTCGTTCTCGAATCTGTCGGTGCTCCACGAGCTCTGCCGCGGCTGCCTGATCGCCGACGTGCCCGCGATCGTGGGCAGCCTCGACATCGTCATGGGCGAGATCGACCGGTAGCTTGCTTCGTCCCGAAGCGCATCCCGCAATTCGCCGAATCGTCAACTCGCCCAAGCCGGCCCGGGGCTGCCCACGCCCCGTCGCCGGACGCTCGCTGCGGACATCCTGTCCTTCGCTCGCTCGATGGCGGCTGCGCTCTCGGCATCCTGCCTTCGCTTGCCGCCAACGCCAGCTCTCAGGGCATGGGCAGCCCCGGGCCTCCGTCCTTGAACTGCCAAGCGGGGAGGCTTCGGGCTGCCGGTGTCCCGGGAGCCGGCGTAGCTGACAAGCGGAGGCAGGGATGCCGGGAGCGCAGTCAGCTCCGAGTGAGCGGCGGGCAGGATGCCCGCCGCGAACGTCCGGCGAGGGGACACCGGCAGCCCGAAGCCGGATTGGGCGAGTTGGCCCGATCAAACCGTGGGACTTGTGATTTGTCGCCGCGTAGGGCAAACTTCGTGCGAAATTTCACGATGTCGGTTTCGGCCCGGGAAAATCGCGGTGCATGGCTGATTTCCTGATTCACTCCATCGGTCTCCCCGAGTGGCTGGCATGGACGGTCATGGCCGGCCTTGCCGCCTTTTTGATCCTCAACGTGATCGCTGGCGGAGCGCTCGTCTTCATCTGGGCAGAGCGCAAGATCGCCGCCCGGATTCAGGATCGGCTCGGGCCCACCCGCACGGGCGGCAGGTTCGGCTGGCTCCAGTCGCTCGCCGACGGCATCAAGCTTCTCGCCAAGGAAGACCTCATGCCGGAGGGGGCCGATGGGCTGCTCTTCCGGATCGCCCCGTACGTGAGCTTTTGCGCTTCTTTTTGCGCGTTCATCGCCTTGCCGTTCGCCTTCGATTTCGTGGGGCAGCGGCTCAACGTCGGCGTGTTTTTCGTGATCGCCGTGCTCGGCCTCGAGGTCTTCGGCGTGATCCTGGCCGGTTACGCATCAGCCTCGAAGTGGTCGCTCTTCGGCGCAATGCGCGAGGCGGCTCAGGTGGTCAGCTACGAAGTGCCGCTGGGCATGTGCGTCGTCGTGCCGGTGATGCTCGCGGGCACGATGGACCTGGTCACGATCGCCGAGAAGCAGGCGGGCTGGTTCACGAACTGGTATCTGTTTCACGATCCGTTCACGTTCGTGATCTTCTGGGTGTATGTCACCTGCGCGGTCGCCAGCGTCAATCGCGCGCCGTTCGATCTGGCGGAGGCGGAGAGCGAGCTTGTCGCCGGATTCCATACCGAATATTCGGGGCTCCGCTGGAGCTTCTTCTTCATGGCCGAATATGGCTCGATGTTCCTCGTCAGCGCGCTTGCCGCCTTGCTGTTTTTGGGGGGCTGGAATGGCCCGATCCCGATCGCGAAGCTCGTCGGCCTGAGCGAGGGCACCGGCGACACGGCGCACTACCTCGTGCGGCTCCTCGGCCTTGCCAACCTGCTCGGGAAGGCGACGCTCGGCGTGCTCGTGATGATGTGGGTGCGCTGGACGCTGCCGCGGCTGCGGATCGATCAGGTGATGACCACCTGCCTGAAATACTGCACGCCGATCGCGGCGCTGATGTTTGCCGGCGCCATGCTCTGGCAACTCGCCCTGCCGGGCGGTCTCGTGCCGGGGCTTTCGCGGCCGGCGGGGGAGATTCGCGAGGGCTGGCTCGAGGGGCCCGGCGGAAAGGCCGCGCGGCCGGTGGCGGCTCCTGAAAAGAACGTGGCGCAGGTGCAACCATGACGGGTCTCGCGCTTCTGGCGGCGATCAATTTCCACACGCTCCTGTTCCTGCTCTTCGCAGGGCTGGCCTGCGGCTTTGCCGTGGGGGTCGTCCTCGCCGACAACGTCGTGCGGATGGCCCTGTACCTCGTGCTCTCGCTCGGAGCCACCGCGGGGCTCTTCTTCCTGGCCGGCGCAGAGTTCCTCGGTGCGATGCAACTCATGATCTACGTCGGCGGCACGCTCGTGCTGCTCGTCTTCGGCGTCATGCTCACCGCTCAGGCGCCGTTCGTGTCGATCAAGACGTCAACGGGCGACCGAGTGCTCGCTGGGATCGTTGCCGCATCGCTTCTCGCCCTGCTGCTGCAGGCCGCCTTCTCGGTCGATGCCTGGAGGCGTCCGGCCCTCGGCGAGGTGGCGCAGCCGTCGGCCACCCCGCTGGGCATGGCTCTGCTCGGAGCGCGTGTGGACGATCCGGCTGCCGGCGCCCCGGCGGCTCAGGCGCGGAGCGGCTATCTCCTGCCTTTTGAAATCGTCTCGGTGCACCTGCTCGTCGTCCTGGTTGGTGCCGCCTATCTCGCCCGCGCCAAGCGGCGGCGGACGCCGCGGGCGATCGATGTCGCGGCGTCGGTCGTGGAGCCGCGGGCGGCTCGCGGCGCGGCCACAGGCTCTGCTTCGGCGCTCGTCGGGGGAGGTTCGCGATGACTTTCGGCATCGACGCATGCGTGACGCCCGTTTTCGCGGCCGGCCTGCTCGACGGGGCTGTCAGTGTCACCCATTACCTGGTCGTGGGCGCCATTCTGTTCACGGCCGGCATCGTCTGCATGGCCGTGAAGCGCAACGCTCTCGGCGTGCTGATGGGAATCGAGCTGGTGCTCAATGGCGCGAACGTGAACTTCGTCGCCTTCGCTTCCCCCTACCTGCGTGGCGAGAACGCCGTGTCGCTCGGCCTCGACGGCCAGGTGATCGCGCTGTTCGTCATCCTGCTCGCGGCTGCCGAGGCGGCGGTCGCGCTCGCCATCACGCTCAACTTCTACAACAACCACTCCACCGTCGACATCGACCGCGCCGACGACCTGAAGGGCTGATCGCCCGCAGTCCCGCCGCCCACGATCATCTCGCCACGATAATCTTTCATGGATCTCGCCGCCCAACTCCCGTTTCTGCTCGGCCTGGCCTGGCTCGCGCCGCTCGTTTCGTTCGTGGCGATCCTGTTCTTCGGGCCGCGGATGGGGCATCACGGCAAGAATGCCGCCTGGGTGGCGACCGCTGCGATCGTGACGTCTTTCGTGCTCTCGCTGGCCGCCTTCGGGGCCTGGCTCGGCGCGCACCCTGTGAAGGCTGTGGCCCACGGTACCCATGGCGCCGACGCGGGGCATGGCGATGCGCATGGTGGCGATCACGGCCATGCCGCCCACGTGCCGCATGCCTACTCGGGCGACTGGTATACGCTCTACCAGGGGGGCGATCTCAAGCTCTCGATCGGCTGGTACATCGATGCGCTCACGGTGCTGATGTTCGTGGTCGTGACGTTCATCGCCACCTGCATCCATGTCTATGCGTCGGGCTACATGCACGACGAGTTGCACGACGTGACCGACCACGAGGTCCATCTCTCGGGCGGCGGCCACCTCCACCGTCCCGGCCGGTTTCCGCGGTTCTTCCAGGCGCTATCGCTCTTCTGCTTTTCGATGCTCGGCATCGTCATCGCCGGCAATCTGGCGATGGTCTTCATCTTTTGGGAACTCGTGGGCATCTGCTCCTGGTTCCTGATCGGCTTCTACTACGAGCGCAAGAGCGCCTCGAATGCGGCGAACAAGGCGTTCATCGTCAATCGCGTCGGCGACTTCGGCATGCTGATCGGCTTGATGGCGCTGTGGGGCGCGCTCGGCACGCTGCACTTCGCCGATACGCCGGCTGCCGATGGGACCGGCGTTGCCCGCCCGGGGCTCTTTAGCCTGGTGCGGCCCGCGGCCGAGGGGCACGCCCTGAAGGTGCCTGATGGCATGGTGAAATTCTCGGCCGGCCGCGAGGTCGCCAAGATTGCAGCCGGCCGCGCCGCAAGTCCGGCCGACGCGGCGGCCGAGGTGAGTCGCAAGGTGGACGACTGGCGGAGCATGGGGCTGGGCCGGTGGCTGCTCTTCGTCGCCGGCGTCGGAATCTTCTGCGGCTGCGTCGGCAAGAGCGCCCAGTTTCCGCTTTTCGTCTGGCTCCCGGACGCGATGGAAGGGCCGACCCCCGTCTCGGCGCTCGTCCACTCGGCGACGATGGTGGCCGCCGGCGTCTACCTCGTGGGCCGCTTCTATCCCGTGCTGACGCCCGACGTGCTGCTCGTGATCGCCTACGTGGGTGCGATCACGCTCTTCATCGCGGCCACGATCGCGCTGGTCGCCAACGACATCAAGCGGGTGCTCGCCTACTCCACCGTGAGCCAACTCGGCTACATGATGCTCGCCCTCGGCGTCGGCGGCTGGTCGGCGGGGCTCTTTCATCTCGTGACCCACGCCTTCTTCAAGAGCCTCCTCTTCCTCTGCTCCGGGTCCGTGATCCACGCCTGCCACACCAACGACATGCGCAAGATGGGCGGGCTCGCCCGTGTCATGCCCTGGACGGCCGGCACGATGCTCGTCGGCTGCCTGGCGATCATCGGGGCGGGCATCCCGTTTGTGATCGGGCTCTCGGGCTACTACTCGAAGGACGCCATCCTCGCTCAGGCCCTGTCGTTCGCGCGGGCGAATCCATCGCACTCGATCCTCTATCTCGCGGTGGCCGGCGGCGCGTTTCTGACGGCCTTCTACATGTTCCGCCTTTGGTTCATGACGTTTGCGGGCCAGCCGCGGGATCACCATGTGGCCGATCATGCCCATGAGTCGCCCGCCGTGATGGTGGCCCCGCTCGTGGTGCTGTCCGTTTTGGCCGTCGTCGCCGGCTGGACGCTGCCGGGTGGCTTCGGCCTCGCGAATCTCCTGGAGCAGGCAAGGCCGGCGGGCACGGAGGCGACCGCCACGGGCGGCTTCGCCTTTGGCAGCCTCACCTATCCAGCTGAGCACGAAAGCCACGAAGGGGCGATCCACGTCACGGCCACACTCACGGCATTTTCCACGGCCCTCGCCGGCGTCCTGCTGGCCGCGGCGATGTATCTCTGGCGGATCGTCTCGCCTGACGTCGTCGCCAAGGTCTTCCGGCCCGTCTACACGTTCCTGGCCAATCGGTGGTATTTCGACGAACTCTATCACGCGATCTTCGTCGTTCCCGTGCTCGCGATCGCCAAGCTGGCGAGCGCGAATGACCGCGGTGTGATCGATCGGATCATCGACGGCCTGGCCTGGGGCACTCGGCAGATCGCCGGCATCGATGCCTGGATCGACCGCACGCTCGTCGACGGCCTCGTGAACGCCACGGCCACCGCCACATGGAACGCGGGCCTCGAGCTCAAGAAGCTGCAGACGGGCCATCTGCGGCAATACGTGATGTTCATCGTCGTCGGCACCGTGGCCCTCTTCGTGCTGGCAAGCCTTCTCTTCCGGACGACCCTCGCAGGTTAATCAGGACATTCAGGTCAAACAGGACAACAAAGAGCGCCGTTTATGGATCCCACCGCTTCCCTGACGCAGCCCGCCCTCTGGCCCTTGTCGGCGATCGTCTTTCTGCCGGCCGTCGTCGCGGCGTTTCTGTCGCTGCCGATCATCCCGAAGGCCCGCGAGGAATTCATTCGCTGGACGACCCTGCTGACCACGGCCGTCGTGTTCGTGCTCTCCCTCTGGATGGCCTGGCCGCAGCTCTTCGGGGCGACGGGGCCGGCGCAGTTTCGACTCGGCGATCCCGGCATGCAGGCGGTCGTGAAGCTGCCCTGGATCAAGGCTTTCGGCATCGAATACCTCCTCGGCGTCGACGGCATCAGCATGCCGCTCGTCGTGTTGACGACCTTCCTCTCGATGCTGGCGGCCGCCGCGAGCTGGCCCATCACGAAGCACGTCAAGGCCTACCATGTGCTCTTCCTGCTGCTCGTGACCGGCATGCTCGGCGTCTTCGTGTCGCTCGACTTCTTCCTCTTCTACGTGTTTTGGGAAGTGATGCTCCTGCCGATGTATTTCCTCATCGGCATCTGGGGCGGGCCGCGGCGCGAGTATGCCGCCATCAAGTTCTTCCTCTACACGCTCCTCGGCAGCGTGCTGATGCTGTTGGCGATCCTGATGCTCTACTTCACGAGCGATCTGCGGCTGCTCTCCGACGAGCAGTTGCTGGCTTCGCACGTGGTGAGCCCGGTGCTCGAGGGGGCCGCACGGGCGGATGCCCTCGCAGTTGTGAAGTCGGCCAAGGAGCCGGTGCACACTTTCAACCTCCTCGCTCTGGCCAAGCTCGGCCAGTTGCCGAATTCGCCGTTCGCGGCGGCTTCGCTCTGGGGCATGAGCCTCGAGAAGTGGGCGTTTCTGCTCCTGCTGATCGGGTTCGTGATCAAGGTGCCGGTGGTGCCGGTGCACACCTGGCTGCCCGACGCCCACGTCGAGGCGCCGACGCCCATTTCGATGATCCTCGCCGGCGTGCTTCTCAAACTCGGCGGCTACGGCATCCTGCGGATCTGCTACCCCATCTGCCCCGGCGCCGGCCTGGCCTTCGCCTGGCTCGTCTGTGGGCTCGGCGTGGTGTCGATGGTCTACGGGGCCTTCGCCGCGCTCGCGCAGAAGGATTTCAAGCGGATGGTGGCCTACAGCTCGGTGAGCCACATGGGCTATGTCATGCTCGGCCTCGGCGTCTGGAGCGCGGTGGCGGGGCACGAATATCGTTGGGACGCGTGGGCGCAGGGCGTCAACGGGGCCATGTTCCAGATGCTCGCCCACGGCATCAGCTCGGCCGGCATGTTCTTCATGGTGGGCGTGCTCTATGACCGCGTTCACCACCGGAACCTCGAGGAGTTTGGCGGGATCTTCAACCGCATGCCGGTCTACAGCGGTCTCGCCGTGGCCGTCTTCTTCGCGGGCCTCGGGCTGCCCGGACTCTGCGGCTTCATCGGTGAAGTGCTCGTCACGCTGTCGAGCTGGAATTACAGCCGCGTGCTCGCCGTGATTTCGGCGTTCACCGTGATCCTCACGGCGGCCTACATCCTCTGGGCGATCCAGCGGGTCTACCTGGGCGCCGAGTACAAGGGGCCCCATGGCGACCACCTGACGCCGATCACGCCGCGCGAACTGGCGATCGCGACGCCGCTGGTCTTCTTCGCGATCCTCTTCGGCGTGGCGCCGCAGATCATCTTCAACTACGTCACGCCCACGGTGAACCGGCAGGTCGAGACGCTGGCCGACTGGACCCGCGACGTGCACGACGCCGCCGCCCCGGCACCGGCCGTGGCGAGCCACGGCGCCGCCATGTCGGAGCAGCGTTGACCGGCTGAAGGGCCACGACCAGGAACCACCATCGGGGAAACAGACACGTGAATCTCGGGCCGCTGCTCACGAACCTGCTCAACGACACCGTCGCCGTGTCGCTGCCGCTTTTCCGCCCCGAACTCGCGCTCGCCGGCACGATCGTGCTGCTCCTGCTCTGCCGGATGCTGCCGGTTCTGCGGCACCTCGACTCCGCCGTGGTGGCCCTCGGCGGCGTCGGCTTCGCCCTTTGGTATGCATGGAGCGATCTGCGGGGCCTGCCGGTGGGCGACCTCGCCGCGGGCCGGCAGGAACTCTTCACGGGCCTGCTCGTGTTTGATTCCCTCACCGCCTACGTGCGTTTTCTCCTGATGGGATTCCTCGTGCTCTACATCCTCTTCACGCGAGTGTCGGGCATTCCTGATCGCGAGGACGGAGCTGATTTCTACACGCTGGTGCTCGGCTCCACGCTCGGCATGTGCCTGATGGCCTCGGCCAATCACCTCCTGATGCTCTTCATGGCGGTGGAGATGGCGAGCGTTCCCTCCTACGCCTTGGCCGGTCTGCTCAAGGGCCGCCAGGCCAGTTCCGAAGCGGCGATCAAGTATGCGGTCTACGGCGCGGGCGCCGCCGGCATCATGCTCTACGGACTCAGCCTGCTTGCCGGCGTGCTCGGCACCTGCCACCTCCCCAGCATGGCCACGGAGCTTTCGCGCGTCGCCGGCGCGGGTGCTGCGAGCGGCACGGTGATGGTGCTTTCCCTCGGCGGCTTGATGGTCGCAGTGGGGCTGGCGTTCAAGCTCTCGGCGGTGCCCTTCCACTTTTGGTGCCCCGACGTCTTCGAGGGAGCGGCCGCCGAGGTGGGGGCGTTTCTCTCCGTGGCGAGCAAGGCGGCCGCGGTCGCGCTGCTGCTTCGTGTCGCCTTCGGCCTCGGCGTCGAGGAGTCGCGTCAGTTCATCGTCTATCTGATCGGGCTCATGGCCGCCGTCACCTGCACGCTCGGCAACCTCGCCGCCTATGGCCAGACCAATATCAAGCGGCTGCTCGCCTATTCCACGATCGCCCACGCGGGCTACCTGATGATGGGCGTGGCGGCCGCCGTGGCGATGACGAAGGCCGATCCCGCCGGCTCTCGCGCCGCCGTCACGGCCGTCGCCTTTTATCTCGGCACCTATCTCTTCATGAACCTCGGGGCGTTTGCGATCGTCGCGTTCCTCCGCAACACGCTGCGGAGCGAGGAGATTGCGTCGTATGCCGGTCTCGTGCGGAGCAGCCCCGGCATCGTCGTGGCGATGGCGGTGGTGCTCGTGAGCCTCATCGGCCTGCCGCCGCTGGCCGGCTTCATCTCGAAGTTTCTCGTTTTCTCATCGCTCGTGGAGGCGATCTCGAAGGGGATCGAGCGGCCGCTGCTGCTCGTGCTGCTCGTCGTCGGCGGCCTCAACACCGTCATCAGCCTCTTTTACTACCTCCGCGTGCTGAAGGTGATGACGTTCGATCCGCCCCCCGCCGAGCGGGCTGCCCCGGCGTTTCCGCTCGTGTCGCTGCCTGGTGCCGTGGTGACGGCGCTCGTGGTGCCGGTCGTGGTGTTCGGCCTGTTCTGGTCGGGGCTCTACGCCTGCGCCCAACTTGCCGGCGCATTCGCCTCCTGACGCTGCCATCCCAATCATGCCCACCATGCCCACCACCTCCCCGCTCGTCCGGCTTCTCTCGACGCTCGATTCGTCGTTGTCCATGTATGTGGCCGATGCGGGCATCTGGTCGTATCCCGGCGACGAAGACATCAAGCTCGCGATCGCCGATTGTGTCGGCGATCAGCGGAGCGTCATGGAGCGGGCCGGCACGATCCTGGAGGAGAGCGGCGTGGCGACGCCGCGGCATGCCTATCCGATCCAGTTCACCGCCACGCACGATCTCGATCTCAAGTCGTTGTTGCCGCGAATCATCGCCGGCGCCCGCCGGCAGGTCGACGAGCTCGATGCGATCATCGCGGCCGGCGGCGATCCGGCGACCCTCGACCTCGTGCGCGAGGCGCGGGACACGACGCATCGCCATGCCGACATTCTCGCTCAATTGGGCTCCCGGCCGCAGGCCGCTGCCTCTTGATGGAATTCTTCGACAGCCATTGCCATCTCGACCCGATGCGCTTCGGCGGTGATCTGGCCGATGTGCTCGCGCGGGCGAGGGCGGCGGGCGTGACCGGCATGACCGTGATCGGCACCCGCGCCGCCGACAGCGAAGCCGCCGCCGAGCTCGCCGCCCGCGAGGCCGGCATCGCCAGCGCCGCCGGTATCCATCCCAACGACGTCGCGGAGATCGAAGGCGACGAGTGGGATCGCGTCGCGCGGCTGCTCGCATCGGGCCGCGCCGCCGCCGTCGGAGAGACCGGCCTCGACTGGTATCGAGACGCGGCGCCGCGCGAGCTGCAGCGAGACTACTTCGATCGCCACATTCGGCTCGCCCAAAAGCTCGGCCTGCCGCTCGTCGTCCACACCCGCGAGAGCATCCGCGACACGCTCGACACGCTGCGTGAAGCCCTCGCGCGCGGCCCGTTGACCGCCATTCTCCACTCGTTCACCGGCACGGCCGCGGAGGCGGCCGAGGCGGTGGAGCTTGGCTGCCACCTCGGCTTCGCGGGCATGGTGACCTTCCGCTCCGCCCCCGACCTGCGGAGCGTCGCCGCGACGGTTCCGCTGGAGCGGCTCCTCATCGAGACCGATAGCCCGTTTCTCTCGCCCGAGCCCCTCCGCGGCCGCCGCAACGAGCCCGCGAACGTGGTCCACACAGCCCGCTGCCTTGCAATCGCACGGGGCGAGCCGCTCGAATCACTCGCCGCCGCCACGACCGCGAATGCCCGACGGCTATTTTTCACCCAGTAGGAGGATTCCCGATGGTTCGCACTCCCAGCACCATGCTTCCCCTCGGCACGACGGCCCCGGACTTCAGCCTTCCCAACGTCGACGGCAGGACGGTGTCGCTCGCCGACGCGGCCGGGCCGAAGGGCACGGTCGTGATGTTCATCTGCAATCACTGCCCGTTCGTGAAGCACGTCGCCGACCAGCTGGCCGCCCTCGGCCGCGACGTGATGCCGCTGGGCATCGGCGTGGTCGCCATCAGCTCCAACGACGTCTCGACGCATCCGGCCGACTCGCCCGAGCAGATGGTGCACGAGGCTGAGGATCGAGGTTACCCGTTCCCCTACCTCTACGACGAATCGCAGGAGGTGGCGAAGGATTACCACGCCGCCTGCACGCCCGACTTCTTCCTCTTCGACGCCGGCCGGAAGCTCGTCTACCGCGGCCAGCTCGATGCGAGCCGTCCCGGCAACGAGATCCCGGTGACGGGGGCCGACCTACGCGCGGCGATCGACGCCGTGCTCGCCGGCAAGCCCCTCGCCACCGAGCAGCGGCCGAGCCTCGGCTGCAACATCAAGTGGAAGCCGGGGAACGAGCCGAGCTATTTTTCGACGTAGCATGGCGATTGCGTGTGGATCGCTTTGTCGGTCGTCAACTCGCCCAAGCCGGCTTCGGGTGACCCGCACCCCGTCGCCGGACGCTCGCTTCGGGCATCCCTGCCCTTCGCTCGCTCGGATGCTGACGGCGCTCCGCCATCCTGGCTGCGCTTGTCAGCATACGCCGGCGAGCGAGGTACGGGTCACCCGAA
>JBIIQM010000168.1:0-2585 GCA_044342075.1 Pirellulales bacterium | reverse complement strand
AAAACGGCAATCGCCCCGTTCGCCGCTCGTTGTCTCGAGTGTCCGATCACCCTCGCTTCCAAAAAAGGTTGTCGCCACGCCATGCCAGGTCCCCGCCGCAAACCGTCGTCCGCCGTGCAGAATCCACTCGAAACCTATCTGCGCGACATCAACGACACGTCGCTCCTCTCCGCGGATGACGAGAAGCGGTTGGCGCGGGCGATCGCCACCGGTGACGCCGCCGCCCGCGATCACATGGTGCGGGCCAACCTCCGGCTCGTGGTGAACATCGCGCGAGGCTACGCCAATCGCGGCCTGCCGCTGCCCGACCTCATCGAGGAGGGCAATCTCGGCCTGCTGCGGGCCGTCGAGGGCTTCGATCCCACGATGGGAACGCGGTTCAGCACCTACGCGAGCTACTGGATCAAGCAATCGATCAAGCGGGCGCTGATCAACTCCGGCAAGACGATCCGCATCCCCGCCTACATGGTGGAATTGCTCTCGAAGTGGCGGCGGGCCACGGCGCGGCTGCTGGAGGTGCTCGGCCGCACGCCGACCCAGGAGGAAGTGGCACGGATGCTGGGGCTCGCCCGCAAGAAGCTCCCGATCATCAAGAAGGCGATCCATGTGCACCAATCGGCCCCGCAGACGGAGCAGGCGGATGGGGGCTGGTCGCTCGGCGAGATCGTCCGCGATGAAAACATGAAGTGTCCCGCGGAGGTGCTGCTCGACGACGACACGCTGCGACACGTGCTCGAGCGGGTCGAGCAGCTCGACGAGCGGGCCTCGCGAATCCTCAAGCTGCGGTTTGGCCTCGAGGGGGGCGAGCCGATGACGCTCAAGGAGATCGGCGCCGTGCTCGGCCTCACCCGCGAGCGGGTGCGGCAGATCGAGGCGGAGACCCTCGCCCAACTCGCCGCGGAGATCGACGGCGTCCCGCAGGCCAACATCCGCTTACGGCGGGGTGCCTGAGCATGCCCGAACCCGTCGATCTGAAGCGGCACATCCGCGACATCCCCGACTTCCCGAAGCCGGGCATCCTGTTTCGCGACATCACGCCGCTGTTGGCGGAGCCGCGGGCGCTGGCGGCGGCGGTCGATGGGCTCGTGGACCCCTGGCGGCACGAGCGGCTCGACGCGATCGCGGCCGTCGAGGCCCGCGGATTTCTCTTCGCGCCGCCGATGGCGCTGGCCCTTGGCGTCGGCGTGATCCCCGTGCGGAAGCCGGGCAAACTCCCGGCCGACACGATCGCCCACGAATACGAACTCGAATACGGCAGCGACCGGCTGGAGATGCACCGCGGCATCCTCGCGCCCGCTGCCCGGGTGCTCGTGGTGGACGACGTGTTGGCGACCGGCGGGACCGCCCGCGCCTGTGCGCGGCTCGTCGAGGTGGCCGGGGCGACGGTGGTGGGGATGGCGTTCCTCGTCGAACTCGCCTTCCTGGGCGGCCGGGAGCGGCTCGCGCCGCACCGCGTCGAAAGCCTCCTCGTCTACCCGTAGGACAGGCTTCAGCCTGTCAAAAAAGCCTGGGTTCCCGGGTGATTTTCCCCGGCGCGATTCCCGAACTAGGCTTGAGAGCCATCCGCCCCAACGAGGTTTCCCCCGTGAATGCCATTCCCGCACAAGTTCCGCTTCCCGTGCTCGTCGGCCTGGGCCTCATGCTCGGCCTGTTCGCGCTCACGCTGCTCTTGCTGATCTTCAACTACGGGCAGCTCTGGTTTCAGGCCTTCTGGTCGAAGGCGCCCGTCACGTTTCTCGAGCTCCTGGGCATGAGCCTGCGCAAGGTGAATGCCCGCACGATCGTGCAGGCGAAGATCATGGCCACGCAGGCGGGAATCGGCCGCGACATCTCGGCTCGCCGCCTCGAGGCCCACTACCTCGCCGGCGGCGACGTGCCGCGTGTGATCCGGGCCCTCATCGCCGCCCATCGCGCCGACCTCGACCTCGACTTCGACCGTGCCTGCGCCATCGACCTGGCCGGCCGCGACGTTCTTGATGCCGTGCAGACGAGCGTCAACCCGAAGGTGATCGACTGCCCCGATAGCGCCAGCGGCAAATCGACGCTCTCGGCCGTGGCGAAAAACGGCGTGGAGCTCAAGATCCGGGCCCGCGTCACCGTCCGCACGAATCTCCAGCAGCTCATCGGTGGCGCCACGGAAGAGACGATCATCGCCCGCGTCGGCGAGGGAATCATCACGTCGATCGGTTCGTCGGAAAGCCACTTCGAGGTGATGGAACATCCCGACACGATCTCGAAGGCCGTGCTGCAACGCGGGCTCGACGCGCAGACCGCGTTTCAGATCGTGTCGATCGACATCGCCGACATCGAGGTGGGGGAAAACATCGGCGCCCGCCTCCAGGCCGATCAGGCCGAAGCCGACACCCGCGTCGCCCAGGCGAAGGCGGAGGAGCGGCGTAGCTTCGCGATCGCCCGTGAGCAGGAGATGAAGGCGGCCACCGCCGAGAACCGCACCCGCGTGCTGCAGGCCGAAGCGCTCGTGCCAAAGGCGATGGGAGAGGCCTTCCGCGCCGGCCGGCTCGGAACCGTGGCGATCCCCAACGGCCAGCAGGGCTAGCCCGCAGCCGCCCCAGTTTGCCCGGTCT
>JBIIQM010000105.1:0-9280 GCA_044342075.1 Pirellulales bacterium | reverse complement strand
TCGTGGCCGACATCGGCGGCGGCAGCACCGAGATCGTCTTCGCCACCGGCAACCTCATCGAGTCGATCTTCTCGACGCCGCTCGGCGCGGTGCGGCTCACGGAACAATTCGCCCTCGGTGAAAACGCGACGCTGGCCGACTTCGAGCGGATGGAAGAGGAGGTTTCGTCCTGCCTCAAGAAGCGAACCACGCGGCCACTCTTCGCCCCGCATTTTCTCGTCGGCTGCGGCGGCACCTTCACGACGCTGGCCGAGCTCATCATGGCCACGAAGAAGCAGTCCGACGCGCCGGTCGCCGGCTACAAGGTGTCGCAGGCGGAAGTGCGGCACCTGCTCGACCGCCTGCGGAAGATGCCGCTCCGCGCCCGCCGCGGCATGGCAGGCATGACGCCCGACCGCGCCGACATCATCGTCGCCGGGCTCACCATCATCGACGCGCTCATGAAGCGGTTTCGCGTCAACACGCTCGTGATCCACACCCGCGGCGTCCGTGACGGCCTGGTGCGGGAGATGATCGACGAGGTGCTCGGCGGTCCGCACGACGAAGCCGCCGACGCTCCGGCGCTCCGCGACGAGGCGATCGAGCGGCTGGCGGCCGCCTGCTCCGGCGAACTCGAGCACGGCAGGAAAGTGGCGGCGCTCGCCGGACGCATCTACGAGCAGCTCACCGAGCCGCTCGCGCTCGAGCCGGGCGACCGCTTGCTGCTCGAATGCGCGGCGCGGCTCCAGGACGTGGGCTACGTCATCAACTACGACCAGCACCACAAGCACAGCTACCACCTGATCCGCAACAGCCGCCTTCCGGGCATCCGCGCCCACGATCTCGAGCTCATCGCCAACGTGGCCCGCTACCACCGCGGCGCGCATCCCAAGCGCAAGCACGAAAACTTCGCCCGCGTGCCGGCGGAGGACCAGCAGCGGGTGCATCGCATGGCGGCGATCCTGCGACTGGCCGGCGGCCTCGACCGCAGCCGGTCGCAACAGGTGCGCGACGTGGCCGTGCGGATCGACGACGAGGGCGTGTGGATCGACGTCGTCGCCGACCAGGAGCCGCAGGTCGACATCTGGGGCGCCGAGCGCCGCACCGACCTCTTCGAAAAAGTCTTCGGCCTGCCAGTGAAATTCCGCTGGGCGGGCACGGCGAAGGAAAAGGGCAAGCGCACGTCCAAACGTGCCCGGTAGACCGCCCCTACGACCGGCGAATCCGTCCCGTTCAGCCCAGGAGTGATTTCTTGAAGGCGGCCGCGCGTGCTGGCCGATCCATCTCTTTGCAAGGAGAGCGTGCGCGCATGACCCGTCTCGAATCGCGGTTTCGCTGGGTGATCATCGGCTGCGCCATCGGCGCGGTCTGGCCCGCCGTCGCCGGAGCCGAAGACATCAGCCGCGTCGGGGAGCCCAAGCCGCTCTCGCACGGCACGCCGCAGCGGCAGGCACCCTACCAGCCGGGGGCATCTCCTTACGTGACGGGCCACCGCGGCCGGCCGAAGTATTTCGTGCCGCCCACGAACCCCCGCACGCCCACCTGGAAGATGTATGGGCTGCCGCCGGGCGTGAAGCCGGGCGACTGGCCCGTCTACGCGCCGCTCGGCTTCGGCGGCTACCGGTTCCCCGCCGTCGGCGCCCAGAATTACCGGTAGGACAGGCTTCAGCCTGTCGCCCGTAGACCGCTTGCAAAGTAGACCGCTTGCTCCGCAAGCGGATCCAGATCCGCTTCGGGACGAAGCGGTCTACATTAGGGCGGTCGACTTGAACCGCCCTTCAGGCCGCCGCGGGACCCGACGCGATGCCCGACCTGCTCGAACTCACGCCCCAGGGCCTCTATTGCCGGCAGGGGGATTTCTACGTCGATCCCTGGCGGCCGGTGCCGCGGGCGATCGTCACCCACGCCCATGCCGACCATGCGCGGGCGGGCTGCGATCGCTACCTCTGCGCGGCGCCGGGCAAACTCGTCCTGCGCGAGCGGGTGGGCGGTGGGCCGCCGATCGACACGCTGCGGTTCGGCGAGTCGCTCGTCATCAACGGCGTGAAGGTATCGCTCCATTCGGCGGGGCACGTGCTCGGCTCGGCGCAGGTTCGCCTCGAACACGCCGGCGTGTCGTGGCTGGTGACCGGTGATTACAAGACGCAGGCCGATCCCACCTGCGATCCCTTCGAGCAGGTGGAGGCCGACGTGCTCGTGACGGAGTCGACGTTCGGCCTGCCGATCTATCGCTGGGAAGAGCCCGCGGCGATCGCCGCCGCGATCAATGCCTGGTGGCGCGAGAACCAGGAGGCCGGCCGCACGAGCGTGCTCCTGGCCTACGCGCTCGGCAAGGCGCAGCGGCTCGCGGCGATGGTGGATCCCACGATCGGTCCGATCATCGGCCACGGCGCCGTCATGAAGATGGTGCGGGCCTACCGTGATAGCGGCGTGCGGCTGCCGCCGATCGACGCCGTGCCGCCGCGGGCCCGGCGGGTGGGCAACGGCCGGGCGCTCGTGATCGCGCCGCCGTCGGTCGCGGGGGGCAGCTGGCTGCGGATCTTCGGTGAGGTGAGCGTGGCGATGGCCTCCGGCTGGATGGCGGTCCGCGGCGTCCGCCGGCGCCGGGGCTTCGACCGCGGGTTCGTCGTCTCCGACCATGCCGACTTCCCGGGGCTGCTCGCCGTGATCGAGGCCTCGCGCGCCCGTCGCGTGCTCGTGACCCACGGTTCGAGCGACTCACTCGCGCGGCTCCTGCGCGAGCGCGGTCTCGATGCCGGCGTCTTGCCCACGCGATTCATGGGGGAGGCGCCGCCCGACAAGCAAGCGGCGTCCGAGACCGGCGATGACGAGGCCGCAGAGCACAGCGACGAAGACGGCATCGTCGCCGAAGATGCCGGAGCGGCGCCATGAAATCCTTCAGCGATCTCTACTGGCGGCTCGACGCGACCACGAGCACGAACGAAAAACTCGCGGCGCTCCGCGACTACTTCTCCGTCGCGCCGCCCGACGACGCCGCCTGCGCGCTCCACGTGCTCTCCGGCGGAAAGCAATCGCGGGCGGTCTCGACCACGCTCCTGCGGGAGTGGGCCGCCGAAGCCGCCGGCCTGCCGCTCTGGCTCGTCGAGGAGTGCTATGCCCAGGTGGGCGATCTCGCGGAGACGCTCGCGCTTCTGCTACCGCCGCCGACGGTCGATGCCGGCTCAGGCGACGCGGGCCTCGCGGCGATGATCCGCGACACGATTGAGCGGCTGCGGCACGAGCCCGAGGAGCGCAAGCGCGAGATCGTGAAGGAGGTCTGGAGCCGGCTCGCCGCCGGGGAACGGATCGTCTGGCACAAACTGCTCACCGGCGGCTGCCGCGTTGGCGTGTCGCGGACGCTCGTCGCCCGGGCGCTTGCCGACGTGGCGGGCGTCGATCCGGCGGTGATGGCCCACCGGCTGATGGGAATCGACCTCTCGCAGCCGGGCGCCTATCTCCAGCTCATCGACCGCGAGACCGGCGATCGCGACGCGAGGCATCCCTATCCTTTCTTTCTCGCCGCGCCGCTCGAGACCGCGCCGCACGACCTCGGCGCCGTCGTCGACTGGCAGGCGGAATGGAAGTGGGACGGCGCCCGCGCCCAGATCGTCCGCCGCGGCGACGACGTGGCCGTGTGGACCCGCGGCGAGGAGCTCGTCAACGACGCGTTTCCGGAGATCACCGCGGCCGCGGCGGCGTTGCCCGCGGGCACCGTTCTCGACGGCGAGCTGCTCGCGGTGCGCGCGGGCCGGCTGCTCGGCTTTTCGTCGCTCTCGAAGCGGATCAGCCGCAAGCGCGTGACGAAGAAGTTGCTCGCCGAGATCCCCTGCGGCTTCGTGGCCTACGACCTGCTCGAGGAAAACGGTCAGGATCTGCGCGGCCTGCCGCTCGCCACGCGGCGCGAACGGCTCGAGCGGCTCGGCTTCCGGCGGTTCGATCTCGACACGGCCGCAGACGAGGCCGGCCCGCTCATGCTCTCGCCGCGCGTCGATGCCGACTCGTGGGGCGAATTGGCCGCGGCGCGGGCCACTGCGCGGGCCCGCGGTGTGGAGGGGCTGATGCTCAAGCGGCTTGCCTCTCCCTACGGCGTGGGCCGCACCCGCGGCGACTGGTGGAAGTGGAAGATCGAGCCGCTCGAGATCGACGCGGTGCTGCTCTACGCGCAGGCGGGCCACGGCCGCCGCGCCGGCCTCCACAGCGACTACACGCTCGGCGTCTGGCACGAAGGCCGGCTCGTGACGATCGCGAAGGCCTACTCGGGATTGTCGGACGCCGAGATCGTGGAGGTCGATAGAATCGTCCGCGCGACGACTCGTGAAAAGCACGGTCCGGTGCGGATCTGCGAGCCGACGCTCGTCTTCGAACTCGCGTTCGAGGGCGTGGCCCGTTCGACGCGGCACAAGTCGGGCGTGGCGATCCGGTTTCCACGGATTGTCCGCTGGCGGCGCGACAAGCAGCCGGCCGACGCCGGCACGCTCGACGACCTGCTCGCCATGATCGATGCGGCGGCCGTCGCGGAGCCTTCACCATGAACGTCAAGACGCGCCGACGCCCGCCGGCCTCGGCCACGTTTCATGAATGGTTCGCGGCCCGCGGCTGGCAGCCGTTCGAGTTTCAGGAGGAGGTCTGGCGGCTGATGTCCGCCGGCACGAGCGGCGTGCTCCACGCGCCGACCGGCACGGGCAAGACGCTCGCCGCCTGGCTCGGCGCGATCGGCCGCGACGCAGCGCTGCGGCCTGAGGGGGATGCGAAACAGGGCCTGCGGGTCGTCTGGATCACGCCGCTGAAAGCCCTCGCGGCCGACACGGTGCGGGCGCTCGAGGCGCCGCTCGACGCGCGGAGCTCGGCGCCGGTGGCAAGCGGCTGGTCGGTGGGGCTGCGGACGGGCGACACGTCGGCTTCCGACCGGCGCCGGCTGCGGCAGTCGCTGCCGACGGCGCTCGTCACCACGCCCGAGACGCTCACGATCATGCTCTCGCTCGACGACGCGCACGAGATCTTCGCCGATCTCGACACCGTGATCGTGGACGAGTGGCACGAGCTCCTCTCCACGAAGCGCGGCGTCCAGACGGAGCTCGCGCTCGCGCGGCTCGCGGCCTTGCGGCCCGGCCTCGTGCGCTGGGGCCTCTCGGCCACGCTCGCGAATCTCGACGACGCCGTCTGCGCGCTCGTGGGGCCGCACCGCGCGGCCGACGCCCGGCTCGTCTCGGCCACGGTGCCGCGGCGGCTCGAGATCGAGACGCTGATCCCCGAGCCGATGGAACGGTTTCCCTGGGCGGGCCACATGGGGATGCGGCTATTGCCGCAGGTGGTCGCGGCGATCGACCGCGCCGCCACGTCGCTCGTCTTCACGAACACCCGCTCCCAGGCGGAGCGCTGGTTCGAGGCGATCCGCGCGGCCCGGCCCGACTGGGGCAATTCCCTCGCGCTCCATCATGGCTCCGTCGACCGCGAGCTCAGGGCCTCGGCCGAGGAGGGCCTGCGACGCGGCCGGCTCAAGTGCGTCGTCGCGACGTCAAGCCTCGATCTCGGCGTCGACTTCGGCCCCGTCGAGCAGGTCTTCCAGGTGGGCAGCCCGAAGGGGATCGCCCGGCTCCTCCAGCGGGCCGGCCGCAGCGGCCATGCGCCGGGCGCCACGGGGCGGCTCGTCTGTGTGCCCACCCACGCCCTCGAGCTCATCGAGTGCGCCGCGGCGCGGTCGGCGGTCGGGACGGGCGTCGTGGAGCCGCGGCGGCCGCTCACCGGCGCCCTCGACTGCCTCGCGCAACACATCGTCACGGTCGCCTGCAGCGGCGGCTTCCGCGCCGAGGAACTCCGCGCGGAGGTGCAATCGACCCGCGCCTTCGCCGATCTCGACGACGCCTCCTGGCAATGGGCGCTCGACTTCGCCGCCCGGGGCGGGCCGGCGCTCTCCGCCTATCCCGACTTCGCGCGGATCAAGGAGCGGTTTGGCCGCTGGTATGTCGCGAGCAAGGCGATCGCGCGGCGGCACCGGATGAGCATCGGCACGATCGCCGGCAATGCGACCGTCGACGTGAAGTGGCTGCGCGGCGGCAGGCTAGGCACGGTGGAGGAGTCGTTCATCTCGCGGCTGAGCGAAGGGGATCGGTTCCTCTTCGCCGGCCGGCCGCTCGTGCTCTTCCGGTTCGACGGCCTCACGGCCTGGGTGAAGCGAACGCGGTCCGCAACGGCTCTGCAGGTGCCGAGGTGGAATGGCGGCCGCATGCCGCTCTCCACCCTGCTCTCCTCCGCCGTACTCGACCTCGTCCGCGATGCCGCGCGGCCTGAGGCGGTCGTCTCACCGGAGGTCCGCGCCGTCCTGCCGCTCTTGGCGATTCAATCGCGGTGGAGCCGGTTGCCCGATCGCGACACGCTCTTGATCGAGCGCTGGCAGGGACGCGACGGGCACCACGCGTTTCTCTTCCCTTTCGCGGGGCGGCTCGTCCACGAGGGGCTCGCGGCCGTCGTCGCCTGGCGGATCGCCAGCCAGCGGCCGAGCACGCTCACGCTCGCCGCGACCGATTGGGGCTTCGAACTCTCGGGCCGCGACCCCCTCCCCTCCGACGAGCGCACCTGGCGGCGGCTGCTCTCGCCGGCAAACCTGCTCGAAGACCTGCTCGAATGCCTGAACGGCACCGAGATGGCCCGCCGGCATTTCCGCGAGATCGCCCGCGTGGCCGGCCTCGTGTCGGGCGCACAACGCACCAACCGGCAGACGCAGGCTTCCGCGGGGCTGATCTTCGACGTGCTCAGCGAGCACGATCGCGACAACATGCTCCTCGCCCAAGCCCGCCGCGAGGTGCTCGAGCAGCAGTTCGAGTTTCGCCGGCTCCACGACGCGCTCGAAGCGATCTCAACGCAGGACTTCAAGATCGTCGACACAGAGCGGCTCTCGCCGCTCGCCTTTCCGATCTGGGCCGAGTTCGTGCAATCGCGACTCACGACGCAGGGCTGGCTCGAACGGATCACGGAGATGGCCCGCGAACTCGAGCAGGCCGCCAACCCCTGAAGGGCGTCATGAATATCGCAACGACCCCCGACGCCGACATCGTGCTCCTCCCCGGCCGGGCCGCGCTCCTGCCTGCCTCGCGCACGCTCCTCGTCGCCGATCTGCATCTCGGCAAGGCGGCGACGTTTCGCCGCTTTGGCCTGCCTGTGCCGGAGGGCTCCGCGCAGCGGGATCTCGCGCGACTGGAGCAGCTCGTGCTCGGGCATGCCGTCCGTCGGCTGCTCGTCCTCGGCGACCTGTTTCACGCGAAGGGGGGCTTCACGGAGCATGTGAAGGCTGAATTCGCCGCCACCCGCAGCCGCATGCAGGGCACCGAGGTCGTTCTCGTGCTCGGCAACCACGACCGGCCGCTCTCCAAGTCGATGGTGGGCCTCGGCATCGACTCGATCGTGCCCGTGCTCGACGAGCCACCGTTTCACTTCGCCCACGAGCCGGCCACCGGCATCGCCCCCGCCGACCGCGACATGTTCACGATCGCCGGCCACCTCCACCCCACGCTCTCGATCCGCTCCCCCAGCGGCGATCGACTGGCCGACCGCTGCTTCTGCGCCGAGGAATCGGTGCTCGTGCTCCCCGCCTTCGGGTCGTTCACGGGGGGCCACCGGGTGGCGCCGCGGGAAAGCACGCGGCTCTGGATCGCGAGAGACGACGGCGTGGCCGACGTCACCCGCCTGGCGATGCTCGCCGCTCGACTGTAGGACAGGCTTCAGCCTGTCTCAATTCAGACAGGCTGAAGCCTGTCCTACTTTACGTTCGCGATCGCCTGCGGCAGAGACGCGAGCAGGTCGGTCGCGATCAGCGAGATCTCGCCGACTCGCTCCGCGGCGAGATCGCCCGCGCGGCCGTGCAGCCACGCCGCCAGCCGCGCCGCGTCGAAGGGCGCGAGCCCCTGCGCGACAAGCGCCGCCACGATGCCGGTGAGCACATCGCCCGTGCCCGCCGTGGCCATTCCCGGATTGCCGGTCTCGTTGTGGGCACGCGACGCCCGATCGACGACGAACGTGCCGGGGCCCTTGAGCACGACGACGGCGTCGATGGCCGCAGCGAGCGCCGCGGCGCGGCCCTCGAGCAGCGATCGATCGCGGGCTGCAGGCGATGACGGCTCCTCGTGCTCGAGCCGCAGCATCTCGCCCGCATGCGGCGTGAGGATGCGCGGCCCGGCATGCGCTAGAAGCTCACGGCGTTCGACTTGCGAGAGCGCCCAGAGCGCGTCGGCGTCGAAGACGGCCGGCTGCGGAAGATCGCGCCACAGCGCCAGCACGATCGCCTGCGTCGCCGCGGAGCGGCCAAGCCCCGGGCCGACGGCCACCGCATCGGCGAGCTCCGCCCGTTCGCGAATGGCATCCAGCGCGGTGGCCGCGAACGTGCCGTCGCTGCCGGCCGTCAGGCCGCGGGTCATCACGCAAGGATCGAACGTGGCCGCGATCCCCACGACCGCCTCCGGCACGACCATCTCGACGAGCCCCGCGCCGCTGCGAAGCGCCGCCTGCGAAGCGAGGGCAGGCGCGCCGGCCATGCCGACAGAACCGCCCACGACGAGCACGCGGCCGTAGTCGCGCTTGCTGGTCTCTCGATGCCGTCGGGGGAGCCGCGGAAGGTCGGCCGGCAGCTGCTGGGCGTTCATGGTCGGACGTGGCTCGATGATGACGAAATCGACAGTTTCGGATCGGCTCTCAGCCGCCCTTTCATCGCCGCCGGAGCGGCCGGCGGTCCATTACCTTGACTGAAATGCTGCGCAGGGGATACCTTCGCCGCAAATTCCCCACGGATTCGGCTGCCAAGGAGACAGGCCCCACTCATGAGTGCCTCGCAGAAATCGGGCGATATCTTCGACGTCAAGAAAGTCCGGCAGCTCATCGAGCTGATGAAGGAGCACGACCTGTCGGAGGTCGATCTCAAGCAGGCCGACCAGCGGGTGCGGATCAAGCGCGGTGGCGAGGTGGTGGCCTATTCCGGCCCCGCCATGGCCGCCCCACGCCCGGCGGCGCCGGCCGCGGCAAGCGAGCCCGCCGCCCCCAAGGAGTCGGCCGCCGACGCCCGGATGCTCGTCATCAAGAGCCCGATGGTGGGCACTTTCTACCGGGCGAGCGGTCCAGACTCGCCAGCATTCGTGAAGGTGGGCGACCGGATCGGCCCCGAAAAGACCGTCTGCATCGTCGAGGCGATGAAGGTCTTCAACGAGATTCCCGGCGGCGTTTCGGGGCAGGTGGTGGCGATCCTCGTCGAGAACGGTGCCCCGGTCGAGTTTGGCCAGCCGCTGATCAAGGTCGATCCCGAGGGCTAGTCGTCACC
>JBIIQM010000167.1:0-2639 GCA_044342075.1 Pirellulales bacterium | reverse complement strand
GCGCTCGGCCGACCGCCCGGCGTGCCGCGGGTGGCGATCCAGGTCGGCAGCGCCGTCGCGATCCAGAGCGCGACGATCACGAGCGGATGGGCGGTGGCGAAGAGGGCGAAGACGGCCGCGGCGCTACCGAGGATGCGAATCGCGGCGGGCGCATCGAAAAACCGCTTCGGCGCCACGAGCACGATCGCGAGCATGACCAGCGCCGCGAACGGCAGCAGCACGGCCGAAATGCCATCCACATGAAGGAACGAGCCGCCGCCGAGCCGGTCACCCAGTTCGCAGGCCACGCCGTCGCCGATCGTCCACCGCCAGGCGATCAGGTTGCCGGCGACGAACGCGATCGCCAGCGCCGCCGCCGCCGGGAGCCGCGGGGCGAGCCGCGCGAGGCCCGCCTGCAGCGTGGCCGCGGCCACGAGCGGCGCGCCGACCATCGCGGCCACGAGCCCCGGGATCACGACCTGCGTGTCGGCCGCCGTCATCGCCGCCTCCCCGTGGAGCCGCCGCGCTTCTCGCCCAACCAGGCCACCCAAGCCCGCTCGCCATCGGCAAGCCGCTCGAGCATGCCGAGGACCGGCGCGACCACCAGCCGTGTCACTGCCATCTCCTCGTAGCCGCGCTCGAGCGCCACGCGGTAGAGCCCGCGCTGCACCCGCTCCGGCAATAGGTGCACCAGCGACCAGGCCGCTGCTCCCGGATGCCCGCCGAGCGCGGCCTCGAGCTCGTGGCGATCGTGGAGCGCCGAGGGCGACCTCAGGATCTGCAGGCTGCGCAGGATCGCGTGGCTGACGATGTGGACGAGCGCCACCACCCTCAAGCCCAGGCCGATCTCGGCGAAGATGATCCCGGCCTGCGTCATCGACGCGTAGGCGAGCATGCTCTTGAGGTCGGTCTGCACGCTGCCGACGAGCGCCGCATGCAACGCCGTGCCGAGGCCGATCGCGACGAGCAGCGCCCGCGCCAGGGGCGCCGCCTCCAAGAGCGACTCGCACCGCAGGAGCACGTAGGCACCGGCGTGGATCGAGAGGGCGCCGTAGAAGATCGCGCTCGACGGCGTGGGCCCCTCCATCGCCTGCGGCAGCCAGCCCGAGAAGGGCACCTGCGCGGTCTTGCCCATCGCCGCGAAGATGAGCAGAAGCGAGACGGCCAGCGCCGTGCCCGCGGGCACGAGACACTCGCCATGCGGCCAGGTGCCGGCGAAGAGCCGCTCGAAATCCCCCGACCCGACCGCGCGGTGGATCACGACGCTCGCGGCGAGCAGGCCGACATCGCAGATCCGGTAGGTGACGAACGCGCGGAGCGCGGCCTTCACGGCGTTGGCCCGCTCGTGGAAGAAGCCGATCAGGAGCGTCGAGGAGATGCCGACGAACTCCCAGCCCGCGAAGAGCACGTCGATGCTGCTGGCGAGCACCATCAGGTTCATGCCGGTGCCGAAGAGCGCGAGCAGCACGAAGAAGCGGGTGAAGCCCGACTCGCGGTGGAGATACCTGCCCGCGAATGCGTTGACCAGGGCGCAGAGACCGGTCGAGAAGCAGACATAGGGCACGGAGAGGCCGTCGGCCACGAGGTCGATCGTGGCGGCGTGGTGGCCCACCGAGAACCAGGTGCCGAGGTGCACCACCTCGGGCGCGAACGAGCGCGTGGCGAGCACGGCGAGCATCGCGAGCCCGGCGACGAAGCCGATCGCGAAGCCCGCCCCGACGAGCCGCGTCGTTAGACGCTCAGCAAGTGGCCGGCCGAGCAGCGCGGGCAGGCCGATGAGCACGAGCGTGGCTGCCGGGGCGGCGACCTGCGCGACCACGAGCAGCGACACGAGATCGTGGGTGGCGATGTTCATCGAGCGGCGTGCGTGGAGAGCGCGGCCAGCACGCGGGCCGGCGGCAGGTGCGAGCGTTGACCGGCATACCACGCCGCCGAATCTTTGACGACGGGGATCTGCTCCGCCTCGCGAACGAAGGGCCGGAACCCGCCGTCCTCGAAGACGGCCAGGCTGCCGTCGACAGGATGCGATCTACCGTCGGCGGGATCCCAGGCGGCAAGCTGGACCCAGTGGTTGACGACCAGCTTCCGGACGGCGGGCAATTGCGCCGCCGCGGCGAGGATCCGCTCCTGCGGCGCGTCGATCACGATCAAAAGCCGCACTGGCTCGTGGATCTCCACCATCTGCCAGGGCAGGCCGGTGCGGAGATCGCTGGCATGGCCGTCCATCACGCCGATCAGGCCGGTGATGTTGTGCGGCAGCTTCGTGCCGGAGCCGTAGCCGATCGAGTCGACCGTGGAGAAGAGGTATTCGAGGTTGATCCCCGCGCCCACCGGGCCCACGGCGGCGAGCGTGCGGGCGAGGATGGCGCCGTCGGCGTCGTCGGCGGGATCGTAGGAGACGAGGAAGGCGCGGCGGTCGAGGAACAGGCCGCGGGTCCGCCAGCGGCGGCCGATGACGCAGACGGCATTGGTGGCATGGCCGAGCTCGGGCCGCACCTGGGCGAGGTCGTTCGATCGCTCCTCGACGTGGCGAAGCGCGTCGGCCGGGCTCACGTCGAGCGGCGCGGTCTCGAATCGCCGGCAGCGCTCCTGCGCGTTGGCGGCGCAGGCCCGATCGATCGCGGCGACGAGCCGCTGCATGTCGCCCCGGTGGCTCTCCG
>JBIIQM010000104.1:0-9400 GCA_044342075.1 Pirellulales bacterium | reverse complement strand
GCCTGCAAGCCTCGAGCATCCGCCGCTGGGTGGCTCCGCTCGACGGCAAGGTCACCGTAATGGCCGAGCTCTCCCACGCCGACAACCAGACCGCCGGCGTGGTGGCCCGCATCGTGCTCGCGCGGCCCGACGCGGAGCCGCGGGTGCTCGGCGAATGGCAGGCCCACGGGAGCGCGGTCGAGACGGCGGTCGGCGAGACGGAGGTCCGCCGCGGCGACGTGCTCGACTTCGTGGTCACGAGCCAGACGGAGGCCGATGCCGGCCCGTTCGAATGGTCGCCCACGATCCGGATGCCGGGCATGCCGATGCCGGGCATGCCGAGCGTGGCCCGCCGCTGGGACGCCCGCACCGACTTCGCCGACCCCGCGAAGCCTCCGGTGCCCCTCTCGGCCCTCGAGGAGCTCTGCCAGGCGGTCGTTCTCTCGCCGGAGTTCGCCGTCATCGAGTGACGCCAGCTGCCTCCGCGCTGCCGGAAGCGTCAATAGCCCCAGGCGACGAATGAGCCGATAGTTACGGGTATGGGAGATTCACTCCGTCCACGATGGTTCGTGACTGTCCTGATCACCTGCCTCGGCCGGCTGGCTTCGGCCGCAGAGCCGGCACCGGTCGCTGATGGAATCGTGCCGGTCGCCCGGTTTGCATTCGAATCGGCGGATGAGTTCGCGGCCGATGGACGGAAGATCAACGGCAAGGTCCTGTTCGGTCAGGCTGGCCCGCGGCCGCCGCGGGAGCGCGGCTTCGCGGCCGACAACAAGTCCGCGATGTTCGGCAGCGGCCGCAGGTTCATCCGCATCGCCGATCCGGGCGCCGACTCCCCCTACGATTTCACGGCGGGCGACTCGATCACGCTCGAGGCCTGGGTGAATCCGTTCGAACTGCAGGACGGCCAGCAGGTGTACATCGTCGGCAAAGGCCGCACCGGCAATCCCGGCGTCGCGGCCGACAACCAAAACTGGTCGCTGCGGCTCTCGGGAGTCGGGGGCCTCGCGCGGCCGAGCTTTCTCTTCCGGAATGCCGACAACCGCAAGGGCCGCTCGGAAGACTTTCATCGCTGGGTCGCCGACGCGGGCTTCGAGCCGGGCAGCGGCTGGCACCACGTCGCCATCAGCTACACGTTCGGGGATCCCGACTCGATCCGCGGCTACGTCGATGGCAAGCCCGTCGGCGGCGCGTGGGACTTTGGCGGCCCGACCACGAAGCCGCCGGTGGTGGACGACGACGAGATCTGGATCGGCTCGGCGATCAACGGCAATGCGGCCGCGACGTTTCCCGGCCTGCTCGACGAGGTGGCGATCCATCGCGGAATCGTGCCGCCCGACCTGATCGCCGCCCGGTGGGACGTCGACGAGTCGGTGCCGTTCGACGGCGGCGTGGCGGCTGCCAACGTGCCCGATGAAGCCGTGCTCTACGAGATCTTCGAGGGCATGCCCGACGGGAGTTGGTACGTCGGGGGCGACGGGCCCACCGAATCGTTTACGCGCACTCACTTCGCGCTTGTCGATCTGCCGCTGCGGTATGGCGAGACGGGCGTGCGCGAGGATCGCTCGGATCCCTGCCTGGTGTGGGCCAGCGGTCGCATCCAACTTCCCCTGGGACCGCAACGGCTCACGATCCGCACCCGCGGCGGGGCCCGCGTGTTTCTCGACGGCAAGAAGATCGCCACGCTGCCAACGCCGCGGGATTTGAGCGACGGTCACGAAAAAATCTTCGTGCCCGATCGCACCGGCTCGGCCGGAATCCGCCCCGTGCCGCAGGGGGATCAGCAGACCGTGGTCGAAGTTGCCGGCGATGGCCAGCGGCACCTCGTGCGGGTGGAGTTTCGCGTCGGCGGCAAGAACCGCCGGCCCGAGACCGGGGATTTTTCGCTGAGCGTGGGACCACCCGACACGCTGCCCGTGATCGCCTCGCCCGCCGGCGAGCCGGTGCCGCTTTCCGACGCCGGCTGGCACGAACTCGCCGGCCGGTTGCGGGCTGACCTCGCCGCCGAGAACACCCGCCGGCGGCGGGCGGCCCTCGAGCGACAGGCCGACTTCTGGGCGCGGCGGCATGCCGCCGCGAAGAAACTGCTGGCATCCCGGCCCCCCATCGTGCCCCCCGAGATCCTCGCGTCGGCCCCGGCCCACGCCGCCGCGGTCCACAACGACATCGACCGGTTCATCAACGCCAAACTGCTCGCGGCCGACATCCCGCCGGCCGGCCTCGTCTCCGACACCGACTTTATCCGGCGGCTGTCGCTCGACGTTCGCGGCGTCATCCCCCGGCCCGAAGAGATTGAGGCCTTCCTCACCGACCAGCGGCCCGATCGTCGCGACCGACTGATCGACGCCTTCCTCGCCGACGAGCGCTGGGCCGACCACTGGGTGGGCTACTGGCAGGACGTGCTGGCCGAGAATCCCAACCTCGTCAACCCGTCGCTCAACAACACGGGCCCGTTCCGGTTTTGGATCCACGAGTCGTTCCTCGACGACAAGCCGATCGACCGGTTTGCCACCGAGGCCGTGCTGATGGAGGGGAGCACCTACGGCGGTGGCCCGGGGGGCTTCGCGCTGGCCACCGAGAACGACGTGCCATTCGCGGCGAAGGCCCACGTGCTCTCCCGCGCGTTCCTCGCGATGGAGATGAACTGCGCCCGCTGCCACGATGCCCCCAACCATCGCTTCGTCCAGAAAGATCTCTTCAACCTCGCGGCGATGCTCGCCCGCAGGCCGCAGAAGGTGCCACTCACGAGCAGCATCCCCGGCGGGGCCGAGCGGCTGGCAAGGCTGGCGGTGCAGGTGACGCTCGAGCCCGGCACGGAAGTTCCGCCAGCCTGGCCGTTTGCCGACCTGGTGGAGGAGAAGGCGGCGGAGGGACTCGTCCGCTCGGCGGGCGACACCCGCGAGCGGCTGGCGGCGATCATCACCGCGCCCGACAACGATCGCTTCGCACAGGTCGTCGTCAACCGGCTCTGGGCTCGATACTTCGGCCGCGGTCTGGTCGCCGATGCCGATGACTGGGAGAGCGATTCACCCAGCCACCCCGAACTGCTCGACTGGCTCGCCCGCGAGCTCGTAGCCCGCGATTACTCGCTCAAGGCCGTGGCCCGGCTGATCCTCGCGTCACATGCCTACGGCCGCGGACGGCTCGAGGCCGAGCGCCCGGTGCCGGCGTCGATGTTCGCGGGCCGCGAACCTCGCCGCATGTCGGCCGAGCAGGTGGTCGACTCGTTGCACACGGCCTGTGGCAAGCCATTCGACGTGGAGGAGATCACGTTCGACGTCGAGGGCCTCAAGGGCCGGGATACCTTCGCGCGGCTGCCGGCGCCGACCGCGGGCTGGCAGTTCGCGACCACGGCCAACGAGCGCGACCGGCAGAGCCTCTCGTTTCCGTTCGCCCAGCAATACACCACCCTCATGGCCGCCTTTGGCTGGCGGGCCGAGCGGCAAAGCCCGATCACCGACCGCGAGAGCGACCCCGACGTGCTCCAGCCGGCGATCATCGCCAACGGCGTGGTCGTGAAGCGAGCGAGCCAGTTCTCCGAATCGAGCGGATTCACGCGGCTCGCGCTCGAAGACCAGCCGCTCGCCACGTTCCTCGACGGCGTCTTCCTGCGGATCCTCGGCCGCCGACCGACCGACGCTGAGCGGGACACCGCGGTGGCACTGCTCCAGGATGGCTACGACACGCGCCGAGTGGACATCGAACTGGCCTCGATGCCGCCCCCGGAGCCGCGGCCCACGGGCGTGTCGTGGCCGAATCACCTCACGGAAGACGCCGACCGCGTGAAGCGCGAACTCTCCGCGATCGCCCTCCGCGGCGATTCACCCACCCCGCGGCTCACGGCCGACTGGCGGGAACGGGCGGAGGATCTCGTGTGGACGCTCTTCAATACCCCGGAGTTCGTGTTCCTGCCATGAACAACGTCACGCGTCGCGAGTTCGTCGCCTCCCTGTCCGGCGTCGCTGCCGCCACTGCCGCACAGCGGCTGGCCTGCGGCAGCGAGAGTGCGCCCACCGTCCCGCTGGGGAAGGCGGAGCACTGCATCTTCATCTGGCTCGGCGGCGGCGCGAGCCAGATCGACACCTGGGACCCGAAGGCCAAAGGAGACGCGAAGGCCAAGAAGGCGGGCAGCTACTACGACCCGATCCCGACGGCGATCTCGGGCGTGCAGGTCTGCGAGCACCTGCATCGCTGCGCCTCGCTGCTCGACCGGTTTGCCCTCCTGCGGACGGTGCACCACGAGGTGATCGACGAGCACGCTCGCGCGACCAACCAGGTGCACACCGGCCGGCCCACGGCCGGCACGATCGTCTACCCGTCGATCGGCTCCGCCGTGCTTGCCACCCGTGGCCCGATCAACGACCAGGTGGCCGGCTACGTGCTGATCGGCATCCCCAACGTCACCCGCGGCCCGGGGTTCCTGGGCGCGAAGTGTGGCTATGTCTACCTCACCGACACCTCCGTCGGGCCCGCGGGTTTCGCCCGGCAGCCAGAGATCAGCGACGGTCGGCAGCGCCGCCGCGAAGCCCTCCTCGACGCGATGCGAACCGGCCGGCTCGATCCGGCCGACATGCCGAGGCTCATGGCCGACTACGACACCGCCAGCCGCCAGGCCTTCGCGATGGCGGGCCCTCAGTTCATGGGGCTCTTCAATCTCGCCGCCGAGCCCGATTCGCTCCGCGAGTCGTACGGCGGTGAGTTTGGCCAGCGGCTCTTGCTCTCGCGGCGGCTCGTCGAAGGGGGCGTGCGGTTCATCGAGGTCTCGCACAACCTCGGCTTCGTCAACGGCACCGGCTGGGACACCCACAACGAGGGCCAACTCAAGCAGCACCTCCTCATCGAAGAGCTCGACAAGGGGCTCGCCGCGCTCGTCACCGATCTCGAAGCCCGGAAACTGCTCGACAAGACCGTGATCGCGGTGGCCACCGAGTTTGGCAGGCCGGCCCAGTTCGACGGCGGCGGCGGCCGGGGCCATCATGCGAAGTGCTTCTCGATGGTGCTCGCCGGCGGCGGCCTGAAGACGGGGCAGGCGATCGGCACGAGCGACGAACTGGGCATGGCCCCGGTGGAAGACGCGATCTCGATTCCCGACTTCCACGCCACGATCCACGCGGCCCTCGGCACGAACCCCGCCGAGGAGCTCTACGACGGCGCCCGCCCCGTGCCGCTCACGGACGGTGGCAAGCCCATCGCGCGGATTCTCTAGGCGACGTTTGAAGGCCTCCCCGTTTCTTCATTCACCCGAGACGTACCGTTTCTGAACGTGCCATCACCAGCAAGGGCGGGTTTTTGGACGGGACAGGCCCGTTACCAGGAAGTGCAGCCCACCGAGATTCCGCCATGAGCCTGAGTGGAATTACCCAGCTTCGTCTCGCCACCCTCGTTGCCTTCACTCAGTGTGCTGCCAGCTTCGCGATCCACGCCGCTCCACCTTCCCCGGTGATCGCGCTGCGTGTGGAGCGTGCTCCGAAACTGGACGGCACACTCGATGATCCTGTTTGGAAGGACGCCACGTGGCAGGAGGGTTTTACCGAGCTGGAAACCGGCCAGCCGGCCGAGACGCCAACGCGATTCGCCGTGGTCTTCGACGACCAGTCTCTCTATGTCGCCTTTCGATGCGTGGAGCCCAGCCTCGACAAGCTCGAGGCGAAGGTGACGACGCGCGATGCCCCGGAGCTTGACCATGACGACGTGGTGGAGTTGTTCGTGGCGCCGGGCCCCCAGCGCACGGATTACTACCAGTTCGACATCAACTCCAAAGGCACGCTCGCCGATGCCGCGGGTCTTCAATCAGGCACGGTGCGAGATGTGGCATGGAATGCCCCCGTGCACGTGGCGACATCGCAGGGGCAAGGGGAGTGGGTCGTCGAAATGGCCGTTCCGCTGGCCGACATGGAACTGGGCAAGTCGGCCCCGGGCGACTGGGGCATCAACGTAACCCGGATCCGTCGCGCGGGCGGCCGCGAGCAGCGTTCGACATTTGCTCCGATGACCGGTTCGTTTCAACAGCCGGCACTTTTTGCGGCTCTCTCGTTGCCGGGTGCGAACTTCGACGCCCTGCGTTGGGAAGTGCCGCCTCCTGCAAGCCTGAGTGTGGTGCGGGAAAATGATTTCAGATTGGTGAAAGGCAAGGTGAGTGTCAAAAACCTCACCGGCACGCTGCGTCCGATCGCGTTGACTCCACGCCTGCGCCAAGGCGATCAAGTCAACGCGGGAAAACCTGTCTTGGACATCCTGGATGCCGGGCAGTCCAAAGCCTACGAGATGACCGTGCCATTGCCGGGCAACGGGCCTCAGGAACTCGAGGTGGTGGTGACGGACCGTCTCGATGCGAAGTCGCTGTTCACGCGCCGTGCGTTTGCGGTCAACCTGGAATACACACCGATTTCGCTCACGCTGCGCGAGCCGGTGTATCAGAGCGCCATCTATGCAACGCAAACCGTCTCGCACATTTCCGGTTCACTCGGAATTTCCCTCGGCGCGAAGGAACTCGAGAGGGCGAGTGTCGCCATTTCGTTTTTGCCGGATAATCCCGCAGCGCAGCCGCTGGCGGAAACCACGGTGGCCGATGTCGCTTCGACGGTAGATTTCAAGCTGCCCATACCGGAACTGGCCGAGGGTCGCTATCACCTGAAGATGAGCTTGCGGGATGCACATGAGAAGGAAGTCGGCTCTCTCGATCGTGTCATCCGCAAACTGGCGCCCGCGCCGAGCGGTGTGGAATGGCGAATTGAGGAACATGGCGTCTTGCTGCGCAACGGGGAGCCGTTTTTGCCCGTGGGCTGGTTCGGCGTGCCCGCTGCGGCGCTCAAGGACAGCGCCGCCGGCTGCAATGTGACCTGGCTGTACATCGGGCCATGGCAAACCGTCGAAGATGTCCGCCAAAGGCTCGATGTCATTGGAGCCACCGGCGGCTACGCGGTGATCTACCCCACCGTCAACAACCAGCGTCCCGAGGATTTCACGAACGCACCGATCAAGGTGAAGGATGCGGAGTTGATCCGCCAGCGGGTGCGGGCTCTCAAGGACCACCCGTCACTGCTCGCGTGGTATCTTGCGGATGAGCCCGAATACCATCGCGTGTTGCCGGAGTCCGTCGAGCAACTCCGGGCGCTGATCTCCGAGGAGGATCCCTGGCATCCGACGATCGTGGTGAACAATGCATTTTCAGCGATTCGCCAGTTTGCGCACGGCGGTGATGTGACGGCACCCGATCCATATCCCTTCTTTCAAACGGGCGGCCGTTCCTCATCCATGGAAAAGGTCGGCTCCTTCATCGCCGAAGCCGGGGCGTGCATTCGTCCAGGGCAGGCCGTTTGGGTGGTGCCACAGGCGCACGACACCCGGGATTTCGGCGGCAAAGGCGAGCGCGCGCCGACGTTCGCCGAATCCCGCAACATGGTCTGGCAGGCTGTGATCGCCGGAGCCCGCGGAGTGGTCTGGTGGGCCTGGGGCTGGGTAGTTCCCAACACGATCGACTCCACGATTGGCAATGGCTATCTGGCCCGGGAGCTCAACGCGCTGAAAAGCTATGTGCTGGCCCCGGCGGAAGGTGGCCTGGAAATCATCGCTCCTGAGGAGGCGATGGTGCGTGCCGCACTGCGCACGGCCAACGGCGAAAAAGCCCTCTGCGCCGCCAATGCCTCGACCAAAGCGCAGGATGTGGTCTTCAAAGCCCCGGCACTGGCAGGCCAAGAACTCATCGTGCTTGGCGAGGAGCGAACCGTGAAAGTGGATGCTGATGGAACATTCAGCGACCGCTTTGACCCCTACGGCACCCACGTCTATCTCACCGACAAGGCTTTCGCACACTTCGAGCCGCTCTCTGCAGTGCAGAAGAAAATCGACGACGGCAATGCCGCACGCAAGAAACCAGGCAACCTTGCCTTTGAGGAATCCGGAGCGATGCTCCGCACCTCTTCGCAGGGGCTCTATAAACCGACACCAGTCTGGATGCTCGATGGAGTGCGCGATGGACGCGGCTGGAGTGCAAAGCCGTTCGAAGGAGCCGACTGGGTGGAAATCACCTGGCCCAAGGCACAGACCATCGGCCGGATCGCGATCTTTACCGACTCCCTGGCTGATGGCGAAGTGCAGGTTGCCACGGGCGATGGCGCACAACCGGAGTGGCGCACCCTCGCCTCGGCCAAAGACACCACGTCCAACCCGGTTGAGTTCACCTTCGAGCCGACCGAAGCCACCAGGCTTCGCATCCACATTTCCCGACTGCGGTCAGGAACTTCTGCCACCCGCATCTGGGAACTCGAAGCGTATGAAAAATGATGCTCGCCGTCGCAACGCACGATGGACGGTTCTCGCGGCCGTGATGGGCTTCGCGATGGTGCCGTCGAGCGACAGAGGCCCCTCCGTCGCGGCAACCGAGCCGCAACCTGGCGACGCGGCTCCGATCCGGCCCTTGCCGATCCTGCCGCCGCCTGCGCCGGATGTGTATTGGACCATGGACCGCATCGTCCAGAACGCCTTGCCCGACGAAGCAGGCCGTCACCCGGCCAACGTCCCCGAACTCATCGGCAAGAGGGACGTGAAATTCCATGCAATTTTGCCCGACTTCACGCCTGCCAACGAGCCGGGCGTCAAGCAGTCTGCCCTCGCTCTGGTGCGGGAGCAGCAGGGGTTTTTGGATGTCGCCGCAGTGAAGTCATTCGACTTCACCAACGGCATGACCGTGTCGGCCTGGGTGAAGATCGAAGACGGTAGCGCACTCATGAACATCCTTTCCTGCGCCGAGGATGTGCCGGCCCCCAGGGGCGGGTGGACGCTTGCCTACTCGTATGGCAATGTCGTCTTCAAGGCGGTCGATTCCGTCGGCAAAATGCAAAGGGTGGCTTCTCCCAAGGACAGTGTGCCCGCCAGAGCCTGGGTGCACATCTCCGCCGTGGCCGATGCATCGATGCTGCGGATCTACCTCAATGGTGTCGAGGCTGCCAGTGCGCCGTTTGCGGGTCCGATCCGGATGGCCGACACCCCGATGGTGATTGGCAACCACGCCGGGATTGGCAGTTTTCGTCACGCCCAGTGCCCGGCCTTCGGCGGGCTGATGGACGAAGTCAAAATTTTTCAGAAACCACTCAGTGCCGCGGAAGTCATGGCTGAGTCCGAGTCGGCTCTGAAGGATAGCCCGGTCAATGGCACTTCCTCAACGGTCTTCCGGCCGATGAGCGACTCGTGAGCCTCGCGAGGAGCTGCCCGGGTGTCCGGAGCGGGTTTCTCATAACGCCCCGCACCCGCTTCGGTGGCGGCTCGAGCGGTTCGCCAAGATGCGTAAGGGGCTGACTTCACGCGGGCGAAGCCATCCTGGCCTTCTTCCGCTTGCGAACCTCCGGTTCGAAGTGAGCCGGCTCCTGCCGGCCGTCTCCTCTCAGCCGGATGTCGCCGCCGCAGTTCGGGCACTCGAGCGGAA
>JBIIQM010000166.1:0-2645 GCA_044342075.1 Pirellulales bacterium | reverse complement strand
CCGGCCACGAGCACCGTGCCCGCCCGAAGTTCGAAGGCGGCCGCCTCGCCGCAGCCGCCGCCGATCGCCAGGATCCCGCGGCGCATTCTCGCCCCGGCCAGACTCCCGGCATCGCCGCCGATGATCACGATGCCGCCGCGCATGCCGTTCTCGCAGCCAGGGAGCGCCGCTGCGGCGTTGTCGCCGGCGCGGCCTCCGACGCGGACGGTGCCGCCGGTCATGCCCGCAGCGAGCCAATCGCCGGCATCGGCCGACACGGCGAGCAGCCCGCCCGACATGCCCTCGCCGGCGTGGCGGCCCACGGGGCCGTCGACAACGATCTCGCCGCCGGTCATGCCCGCGCCGAGCCGATGCACCCTTGAAAAGTCGCCGCGGCATTCGATGCGTCCGTCCGCGCAACTTCCGCGCACACGAAAAAGTTCGCCGAGAACCGCGGGCCGCGCGTCGGCCCGGACCGCGAGCCGCGCGACGTCGGCGGCGGAGTGGGCTGCCAGGCGGTCGGGCGTCAGGCCGTCGAGTTCGATCGACAGGCAGTCGTGGGGAGCGGGTTCGATGACGAGCGGCATGGCGGCACGAAAGCGAGTGGGCCGCGGTGACGAGATCTCACCGCGGCCCACACAGCATATCGGCTTAGGTCAGCACGGGCACCTTCCGCGAGGCGGCCGAGGGCGACTTCGTGAGCTCGACCATCAGCACGCCCTTGTCGTAGCGGGCCGTGACCTTCGCGGGGTCGACCGGTTCCGGGAGCGGGATCGCGCGGCTGAAAGCTCCATAGCGGCTTTCGCAGTGCGACCAGCCCTCCCCCGATTCCTGCGTCGACGACTTCTTCTCGCCGGCGATCACGAGCCGGTCGCCCGACACGCTCACGTCGACGTCCTTCGGGTCGATGCCCGGCAGTTCGGCCCGCACCCGGATCTGAGTGTCGGTCTCCGAGAGATCGATCGCCGGGATCCACTGGCCGGGCTCGATCGACTCGAACCACGAAGGTGCGAGCGCCGAGGTGCGGCTCATGAAGCCCTCGAAGAGCCGGTTCATCTCGTTGCGAAAATCGGACATGTTCATCAAGTTGCCGGTGTCCATGCCGCTGGTCCGCTTCGTGCGAAAAGGAATCAGACTCATGGATCTCTCCTTCTCGGGGGTCTCTTCTGGGACGCTTGGGGAACGGGGATCGGAAACAATCACGAACCGCTGCGGACCTCTACCTTTCGCGGCCGCACCGCCGCCAGCCGCGGCACGTGGATCGTGAGCACGCCGCGGCGGTAGTCGGCCGTGATCTGCGAGGCGTCGAATTCGTCGCCGAGCCGGAACGTTCGGCGGTAGTCGCCGATTCCGTACTCCTCGTGGACGCTTCGGCCCGGCAGTTCCCGCGCCGGCACTGCCGCGTGCACCGAGAGCACACCCTCCTCGAACGAGACGTCGATGCCGTCGGCGCGTGCGCCGGGGATGTCTGCCACAAGCAGCACCTCCGCGCCGCGGTCGCAGATGTCGACATTCGGCTGGTAGGTGAGGCTCGGCTGCTGGGCCGGGGCCGACGAGGCCGTGGGTTCCGGTTTTGTGACCTTGGTGCTGACCATGGAATGTCTCCTTGATGGGGGTGTTTTGATGGGGGTGTTTGAGTGGCGACTGAATCGACTCACGCAGCGGGGGCTCAGGCGGTGCGCACCTGCACTTTGTGGGGCTGGGCCTCCGGCGCCTTGGGGCAGGTGACCGTGAGCACGCCGTTGGTGAGCCGGGCGTCCACGCGGCTGGCATCGACCGGGACGGGCAGCGCGATCCGCCGCTCGAATGCGCCGGTGCCGCGCTCGCGGCGGTGCCAGGTCACGCATTCCTTCCCCTGCTTCTCGCCGTTGCCGGAGCCACCGGGCTGCTTTCCGGCCGCGCACTCCGGCCGCGCGCCTTTGAGGAGGAGTTCGTCGCCGGCCACCGAGATCTCGACATCGCCGACGTCGAGGCCGGGCAATTCCGACTCCACGATCAGGGCGTCGTCGGTCTCGCGCACGTTCACGGCCGGGAAACTGCCGCTGCCGGGGCGGGCACCCCAGCCATGGAGCGGCGGAGCGGCCGCGAGATTGCCCCAGAGGTGATCCAGTTCCTCCCGCAGTTCCTGAAGCGAGGGCGCAAGAGTCAGCGAGGGCGCAAGGGTCAGCGAGGGCGCGGTTTCAAAGGGGTGCGGGAAACCCGCACGATACGACGTGGGCATGACAGGCTCCTGAAAAAAGTGGCTGCTGCTTTTCGGGCGCCGTCCCTGGAACTCGGGGAAACTGGAACTCGGGAAAATCGTTCGCGGGCATGGCGGCGACAGGCAAGCGGTCGTTTTTTGAGAAGCCTGCGGGGTTGCGACGATCGTGGCGGCTGGCGGCTCGGCAGAGACCGGATTTTGGCGGGGCGGCGGGCTTGCGGCGGTTGTGGGCGGGGGACGAACCCTTATACTGCGGGACACGTGCACGGACTCGCCGCGGCGAGGACAGGTGGACACATCCGGGCGGTGCCTTGTGGCAGCACCCTTCGGACCACCGGCCAGCACGTCACTCTCTTCGCAACGGATGTCTCATGCGTTTCACGCTGCTCGACCGTGTCGTGGCCGTCGATCCAGGCAAAAGCATCACCGCCATCAAGACGCTCTCCCTTTCGGAAGAGTATCTCGC
>JBIIQM010000103.1:0-9411 GCA_044342075.1 Pirellulales bacterium | reverse complement strand
TCCGCTCGCTGGCCACCATGACGATGGCCTTCGTGGCCGCATGCCTTCCGCCGGCACTCGTGGACGCCGCGCCCCTGGAACCGGGCCTCGAGCCCGCGCTCGCTGCCTGGCGCGGGATCCCGCTCCTCGAAGACGGCCGCGTGATGCCGCTCGACACCTTCGCCCGCCGGCATGCGGAGGCGATCTGCAACTCGCAGTCGCCTCGGCTCGAGACCGGCCCCGGCGGCGCGGTCGTGAAGTGGCATGCCGACGAACTGCTGCTCGACTGGCTCGCGCGGCCGCAGGCCTGGGAGGAGGTGCCGTTTCTGATCGCCGAGCATGAGGAGGTGCGGAAGCTCCTGGACCTGCCGGTCCGCGAGACGACAGGCGGCGGCCGTCGGCTGAAGCACGCCTCCCCCGCCGACGTCGCCGACTGCGAGCCGCTCCGTCAACGCCTGATCAAGATCGACGAACGCCGACGCGAGGCGCGGGCCGAGGGCACTTCGTTCACGCTCGAGGGGGCCGACGCCAAGATCGACCAGCTCTGGCAGGCGTACGTGACGTGGCGCCAGCTCACGTTTCGGGCGGCCGGCGACGCCATCGGCCGCTCACGGTTCGTGCAGCTCTTCGAGCAACTTGCCGGTCGCTGGCGGCAGCTCCGCGGGCAGCTGCCACAGGCGGAGAACGCGGCCGAAGCGGCCCGAGGCGTCGAGACGGCGCTCCTCGCGCTCGCCGAATCGCTCGGCCAGTCCACACGGTTTGCCACCGCCGACGCACTCCCGGGCATCGAGCGGCTGCGCGAGGCGGCGGCCGGCCTCCGCACGGCGGTGGCGTCGGCGCCGCCGTCGGTCATCCGCTCCGTGCGCCGGTTCGAGGATCATGTCGCGGTGTTCGGCGAATCGCTCTACGACAATGGCGGCGGGCTGCCCGTGGTGCCGGCGCTGCATGCCGAGGCGCTCGAGGCGGAGCGCAACGCCGACGACGACATGCCGCCGTGGCTTTCCCTCTCGACGCTTCTCGACGCTCCCGACTCGCTGCTGGCGAACTACCCCGCCGACCGCGTGAAGGCGGTCCGCGAGTCGTTTGCGGCGCTCGCCACCGCCGCGGTCTCTCCCGGGACCGACGGCGGCCGCCAAACGGCGGCCCGGCAGGCGTCGGAGGACCTCGCTGCCGCGCTCCGCGGCCTCGGCGAATCGGTCGAGCCGCTGCGGCGAAGCCTGCCGATCGAGCGGGCCGACGCAGAGCTCATGCGATACACCGCCTACCCCGCCGTCGGCAGCACGCGGCGCGAGGTGGCCTACAACGAGAGCGACCCCTTCAGGCTCTCCTGGGTGTCGAGCCTGCTGGCCTTGTTCGCTTTCGCGCTCGCCTTCGGCCGGGCACGCGGCCCGATGTTTTGGCTCGGCGTGGCGCTGCTCATCTTCGAACTCGCCTGGACGGCCTCGGCCTTCGCAGCGCGGGTGGCGATCACCGGCTGGGCGCCGGTGACCAACATGTATGAGACCGTGATCTACGTACCCTTCTTCCTTTCGCTCTTGGGGCTCTGCTTCCTGCTCGCGCCCGCCTGCGCCCGCGGCGTGAAGGATGCCTGGCGGCTCACCGCGCTGCCGGCGCCGCTCGGCACCGCGATTCCGGGGGAGGCCACGCCGCTCGAGCCGCGGCAGCTCTCCGTCCTCGGCGCGGGAGGATGGAACCTCGCGAACTGGGCGCTGCTTCTCCCACGGATCGCGCTTTCTGCGGTCGTGCTCTGGGTGCTCGCGATGGCCCCTTACGCCGCGGGCGGCCGCACGATCATCAACCTGCTGCCGCAGACCGACGTCGATCGATCGCTCCCCAACCTCAACAACCTCGTCGTCTGGATCGTCGGCCTGTCGATGCTCGCGCCGGCGGTCTGGTATCTGCCGCGGGTCGCGCTTGCCGCACTGGCCGCGCTCGTCACGGCGCCGCTCTCCTGGGGCGGCGGCCACCTCAAGGAGATGCTGCCGCAGGTCTACGGCCGCAAGTCGTTCGGGCTCGTGGTCACGGCCGTGGCCTTCGCCGGCACGTTCATCGCCTGGTTCTACCCGATCCCGGGCAAGCAGTTCAGCCCGCTGCAGCCTGTGCTCCGCGACAATTTCTGGCTCACGATCCACGTGCTCACGATCGTCTCGAGCTATGCGGCCGGGGCGCTCGCCTGGGGGCTCGGGCTGCTCTCGCTCGGCTACTACCTGCTCGGCAGCTACCGCGAGGGCGGGGCGGGACGGGCCAAGCAGCCGCCGGCGGCCTGCGCCGAACTGGCCGGCTTCATCTACAAGGCGATGCAGGTCGCGGTGCTTTTGCTGGCCGCCGGCACGATCCTTGGCGGCCTCTGGGCCGACGTCTCCTGGGGCCGCTTCTGGGGCTGGGATCCGAAGGAGGTGTGGGCGCTCGTCTCGCTCTTGGCGTATCTCGTCGTGCTCCATGGCCGCTATGCCGGTTGGATCGGCAACTTCGGGCTCGCGGCCGGGGCCGTCTTGGGCGCCGCCGTGATCGGCATGTCGTGGTATGGCGTGAATTTCCTGCTCGGCGCCGGGCTCCACTCCTACGGCTTCGGCCAGGGAGGGCAGACCGAGTTTTTCGCGTTTCTGATCCTGAATTTCGCGCTCATGGCCGCGGCAGCATGGCGCTGGCGGCGAGAGACGAGCGTTCCCGCCGCGGCCTGACGGGAAGCTTCACGGGCCGCCACCGTCCGGCCGTGAACTGCTCCACGCTCACGCCAGCGGCGGTGAACTCGAGAGCGATCGCGCCCCCCTCCGAACCGCCGGTCTTCACGACCGTTGCCGCGCGGTCCCCGCTCGCCTGCTCGTAGGCCCGGCGCACGTCGTGCCAGCGGCTGCCCCCGATGCCGCTGACGAGCACCCATTCGGGCCGCGTCGCCCGCGCCACTTCGGGGGGCAAGCTCGTGATGCTGCCGTGATGGGGCGCCACGACGACATCGCACGAATCGGGGTCGGCCGACACGAACCGCGCGGCTGCATCGCCTTCGATATCGCCCGTGAGCAGCATCCGGCGGCCCGCCGCCTCGACGGCGAGGACCAGGCTCGCCTGATTGTCGGCGGCCGCCACGCCCGCCGCCGGACAATCCTCCCCATCCGCGGCGGGATGGAGCACGCGAACGCGGCAGAGTGGATCGCTGGGCCATTCGTCGCCCGCCGTGACGGACCGCACGGGAATTCGTCGCGCATGGATGCGACGCAGCACTTCGCCCACGGCGGCTGAATCGCTCCGCAGGAAGGCAGGCGACACGACCACCTCTCCGACGGCGAATCGCTCGAGCAATTCGGGCACGGCGTTGAAGTGGTCGGTGTCGGCATGCGACAGCACGAGCGTGTCGATGCGCGAGACACCCTCGCTCCAGAGGACGGCCTCCATCCCGCGCCGAGCCGCCCCCGGCGCCCCGAGCCGGCCGGCATCGTAGACGAGCACGCGGCCCGTCGGGCTCCGCACCACGATCCCGCAGCCATGCCCCATCGCCGCCACCACGACCCGCAGCGGAGCCGGCCGCTGGTCGAGCAGGGAAAGACCCGAGTCACCAGCCAGGCCGACGGCGGCCCACATGGCAGCCGCGGCGATCCAGGTTTTGATCCGCATCAGCCGCTCGATCGGCAGCGATAAAAGCACCAGCGGCAGGAGCAGATACCAGCCGGCGACCCACCAGCGCGGCGGCCCCGTCACCCAGACATGCCCGCCGGGCACCGATGCCGCCCAGCCGACGATCCCACTGACGCACCAGAGCGTCGCATCGCAGAGGCCGCCGCACAGGCCCGCGAGCGTCGAAGACAGTGGCGCGAGTGCCAGGCACAAGAATCCCCAGGCCATCGCGAGGGGAATGAATGGCGCCACGAGCGGGTTGAGCAGAAGCCCCACCGGGCTCACCACGTGAAACCGCATCGCCACGAGCGGCGCCGTCAGCACCCAGACCGCCGCGCCCGTGACGATCACGTCGAGCATTCCACGCGCCTGCCGGCGGCACCAGCGATCGAATGGGGAACGGCTCTTTTCGATGAGCCGTTCGATCGGGTCGTCCGTCGGCCGCCGACGGATCATCGCCGCCGCACCGATCAGCACGGCCGTCGAGAGAAACGAGAACTGCGTGCCCACGCGAAACAGTTCGGGCGGGTGCCACGCGAGCACCACGATCGCGGCCGCCGCGAGCGCGTTGATCGCGAGCGACCTGCGGCCGATCGCGGCTCCGACACACGTGAGCCAGACGAGCAGCGTCGCCCGCACGACGGGCGTCTCCGCCCGCACCAGGAGCATGTAGCAGCCGGTGATCGCGGCCACGGCCACGATCGCCCAGCCGCGTGGCACGGCCGCCGCCCGCAGGATTCCGAAGAGCGCGAAGGCGAGGATTCCCACGTGCAATCCTGAGATTGAAAGGATATGAATCGTGCCGGTGACGAGAAACTCCCGCGACTCCTCGGCTGGCAGCGACTCGCGGCTGCCGAGGAGCAAAGCGGCCGCGAGCGGCGCCCGGGCCGGCGAGACATGCGCGCGCAGGGCCGCGACGCCGGCCGCCCGCAGCCGGTCGATGATCGCGACGGGCGAAAGCCGCGATGGCGCGGCGACCACGCGAATGCACTCGCTGCCGTGGCACCTCACGATCGACAGGCATCGCAGGAGCCGCGCCCGTTCGCGGAAATCAAACTCTCCCGGATTCGCGGCCGCCTGCGGCCGCAGTCCGCGGCCAAGCACGCGCACCCGGCTCCCTGCCGTGATCTGCGGCGGCTCCCCGTCGACGATCACGGCCGCCCGTCCGCTCGCCTGCCGCCACGAGCCGCCGGCGCGCACCGCCCGCACGGCGATCACGCATTCACTCGAAGGCCCGAGCGAGAGCGGCCGCAAGGGATCAGGGGCGGGCGGAGTCAGCAGCCGCGGCGACTCGACCACGATCCCCTCTAAGCAGACCGGCACGGGGCCGCCGGCCGCCCCGGCCTCGAGCTGCCAGGCGAGGTCGTCGGCCGCGAAGAGTCGGTGCCGCGCCGCGGCCCAGCCGGCCGCCAGGCACGCCACCGCCAGGAGCAGCGCAGCGGCCGCCGAGGCCGGCCGCGCCACGACGAGCCCGCGCCAGGCCACGAGCGCGAGGCCCGCCAACAGCCACCAGCCGACGACGCACCTGACGATGGCACCGGACCCCACCGCATCGCAGGCCGTCACAACCCATGGCCCTAGCGCGGAGCCGACAATCACCGCGGCGGCCACGGCCACGAGCGGCCGCCGGGGCAGGGGCTCAGCGCGCAACAGACCGCAGAGCCGATGCCAGCCGATCTCGATCGCCGCCCGACCCACCTCGGCCATGTGCCACGCGCCAAGCCGGATGGCATCGACCTGGTCGCAGCACCAATCGACCGCCGTGTGGCCGAAATCGCGCATGGGGGGATCTGCCGTGTGAGTGGCGCCGAAAAGCTCCTGCTCCCCTCTATGACGAGAGCCCTGGGCCCCAGGGGCAAAAGTAGTCCGCTTGCTCCGCAAGCGGATGGGGATCCGCTTCGGGACGAAGCGGTCTACTTGGACAGGCTGAAGCCTGTCCTACCGTTTCTGCGCCTGGACGATTCTCGGCAGGCCGGCGAGGTCGCGGATCGTCGGGGCGGATACCAAGCCGGCTTGGCGGGCCAGGGCCGCTTCCGAGGCCTCCGCCGGGCCGATCTCGCAGACGAGCCAGCCGCCCGGGGCGAGCCTTTCCGCGGCCGCCGCGGCGAGCCGCTCGATCACCTCGACGCCCGTCGGCCCCGAGACGAGGGCTCCCTTCGGCTCGTGCAGCCGCACGTCGCGGGGCAACGCCTCGAATTCATCGTTGCGCACATAGGGCGGGTTGCTCACGATCACGTCCCACGGCCCGGCTGCCCGCGGATGGTCGAGCAGGTCGCACTCGAGAAACTCGATGCGGTCGGCCACGCCGTGCCGCGCGGCATTCTCACGCGCCACCGCGAGCGCCTCCGCCGAGATGTCGGTGGCGGTGATGACCGCCTGCGGCAGATGCTTCGCGAGCGTGACCGCGATCGCGCCCGAGCCGGTGCCCACGTCGATGATTCGCGGCGTTGCGAGCGGTTTGCAGAGGTCGATGACGCGCACCACGAGCCCCTCCGTCTCCGGCCGCGGCACGAGCACCGCCGGCGTGACGCGAAAAGGGAGCGAGAAAAACTCGCGGCTGCCGACGAGATAGGCCACCGGCTCCCCCTCGCCGCGACGCTTCACGAGCTCGCGAAACCGGCCGCGTGCGGCCTCGTCGACGGGCGTGTCGAAGGCGGTGTAGAGCGCGATCCGCGGGCAGCCACGGACATGGGCGAGCAGCACCTCGGCCTCGAGCCGCGCCGCCTCGCTTCCCTTCGCGGCGAGCCAGTCGGTCGTCCAGTTGAGCAGCCGGCCCACCGTCCAGACTTCGTCCGCCATCTCAGCACGCGCCTTTTTCCATTTCGGTCTTCCGCAATTGCCGGGCGTGCTGCTCGGTCGCCTCGATCACCAGGCCCAGCCGCCCGGCCATCACCTGGTCGAGCGTGAAGCTCTCGTTGATACGGTGGTCGGTGAGCCGGTTTTGCGGGAAGTTGTAGGTGCGGATCCGCTGGCTGCGGTCGCCGGAGCCGACGAGGCTCTTCCGCTCGGCGGAGCGCTTGTCGTGCTCGATCTGCCGCTGATGCTCGTAGAGCCGCGTCTTGAGCACGCGCAGCGCCTTGGCGAGATTCTTGTGCTGGCTCTTTTCGTCCTGGCACTGCACCACGATGCCAGTGGCCATGTGGGTAAGGCGAACGGCCGAGGCGGTCTTGTTGACGTGCTGCCCGCCGGGGCCGCTCGCGCAGAAGAGATCCTTGCGGTATTCGTCGGGCGAGAGCGACACCTCCACGTCCTCGGGCTCCGGCAGCACCGCCACCGTGGCGGCCGACGTATGGATGCGGCCCTTGGTTTCCGTGTCGGGTACCCGCTGCACGCGGTGGCCACCACTCTCGTATTGCAGCTTGCGGAAGACGTTCTCGCCCGAGACGCCGAGGACGAGTTCCTTGAAGCCGCCGAGCTCGGTGGGGCTCGCGTCCATCACTTCGATGTCCCAGCCGGCCTCGGTCGCATAACGGCGATACATCTCGTAGAGGTCGCGCACGAAGAGCGCCGCCTCGTCGCCGCCCGTGCCGGCCCGCAGTTCCATGATGCACCGCGCGCGGTCGGCGTCTTGATCGTCGGAGCAGAAATCGACGAGTTCGTCCCATTCCTTCTCGCGGCGGGCCGCGATCTCGGGGAGCTCGGCCTCGGCGAGCTCCTTCAATTCCTGGTCGCCTCCGCGCCGCATCTCCTCGAGCTCCGCGATCTGCCGCTCGAGCCCGACGAAGCCGCGGTATTTACGGGCGAGCTTGGCGAGCGTGCCGTGCTCACGGGCGATGGCCGCGAGCTTCTGTGGCTCTGCGAGCACCACCGGATCGATCATGGCGCGTTCGAGCTCCTCGAACCGGGCAAGTTTGGCTTCGAGTTGGTCGCGCATGGGGGAGAGGGAAAAGGATCCGGCAGGCTTTTCCCGCGGACAGTCAGGAAGCGGCCGTGTCGGCGGCGGCCTTCTTGCCCTTCTTCAGGCTGGCGTAGCCGGCACCGGCGAACTTCGACTTGAACTTCTCGATGCGGCCGGCCGTGTCGACGAACTTCAGTTTACCGGTGAAGAACGGATGGCAGACATTGCAGATATCGACCTTGAGCTCGGGCACCGTGCTGCGGGTCGTGAACGTATTGCCGCAGCCGCACTTGACGACCGTGTCGATGTAGTTGGGATGGATGCCGTCTTTCATGGTCTCGTCCTTCGAAACTGAATTCGCGTCCCCTTGGGGGAACTAGGAAAGTCTTCGGGGAATCCCAGAGGATAACGCTTCATGGCCCCGCGGGCAACGCGGGTGTCGGATTGCCCGTTTTCCCGATGCGATCTGCGAGGATTCGGCTGCCGAAACGCTGCGGCGAGGCGTCGGCCCGCAGGAGCGCCGCCGCCGCCGTGTCGCCGAGCGCCAGTTTGGCACGGGCCAGGTTCACGCGGGCGGCGTCGGCCCAGCGGCCGTCCGGCGCGGCGTCGAGTGTCATGCGGCCCAGGTAATCCACCGCCGTCTCGTAGTCCCCTTCGCCCAGCGTGAGGATGCCGAGCCAGTAGGTGGCATCCTCCTTCATCTGGTCGTAGAGCCGCCGCGCCGTATCCGCCTGCTCCGGCGGCACCTGCTTGAGCGCCTCGGCGATCACGCTGCTCGAGGGCCGCGCGAGCAGATAGGCGGCCTTCGCCCCCTCGGGGCCGTCGAGGTCGCCACGAAATTCGCGCAGCCGCGCCGCATAGAGTGGCCGGATGCTCCGCCCGGCGCCGTCCGTGCCCGCAGCCAGCGCCACCGCGAAGACCGCCAGCTCACGGCGGCCGGCCACGGCGACCGCCGCCGGATTCTCCCGCCGCCGCCGCTGCATCTCCCAGGGAAACTCCCAGATTCTCACGCGGCCGGCTGTCTTTTCCCCCGGCAGGGCATCGACGGCCCGCCCGCCGAGCTCGGTCGCGTCGATGGCGAGATCCATCCGACGAACCCCCGCGAGACGTCCGTCGAGCAGGTGCATCCGCCGCGCGAGCTGCTCGCGCGTGGCGGGCACGAGCACCGAAAGTTCGGCGATGTCGGCCGCCTGGATCGGATAGGCCCGGTCGGGGAGGTCGAGGCCGCGGAGGATCGCCGGATCGCTCGCGGCCTGTCGGGCCGTCGCCACGCCCTTGCCGCCCGGGCCGGGGATCGGCAGGCCATAGGTCGGCTCGAACAGATATGCCTCGCCGCCGGCAATCAATGCCGGAATCCAGGGCCGCAGGGTGCCGGCGGAGGCGTCGCCGGTGGCGAGCATCACGCCCTCGAGGCCGGCATGCCGGAGCAGTTCGAGAAAGATCCAGGCCCGCTGCGGACCGCTGGCCCGGCCGGAGAGCAGGATCTCGCCGGGGAGAAACCAGCGGCTGCCCGGGTTGGCTTCCGTCGGCACCATCGGCGGATCGCTCGTGATCGCCAGCGACCGCACCGTCCAGTCGAAGAGCTTTTGCGCCACGTCGAGGTCCTCGATCGCATCGCCGCGGGCGGTGGCGGCGATGTCGGCCAGCCAGCGCTGGTCGCGAAGCACGGGGATGTCGTTGGCTGCGTCGAACGTGCTGCTCGAGAGCGTGTCCGCCGCGTCGCCGCGAAGATTTGCCGGGAGCGTCTCGAGCAGCGGATCGAGCTTCCATTCGACCGCGCGATCGCCCCCTTCCAGGGCGACCGCATGGCTCCACTGGTTGATCCGGTCAAACACCTGCGCGAAGGCCGAGGCTTCGTCGTAGCCTTCGAGCCGCCCCAGCACCGACATGGCGCCGTCGAGCAGACGATCGCGGACGGCCTGGGGCACCGCCGCGGTGACGCGGACGGCCTCGTCGGGACCGGGCACCGTGCGGCCGTGATCCGA